>NZ_CP015027.1:1661911-1976617 GCF_002077155.1 Sporosarcina sp. P33
AGGCACACCGATTGTCTTCATTCAAGGTTATTTTGATAATTACACAAATTAATCCAAAGCACCTGTGAGAATTCTCACAGGTGCTTTTTTATTTCTTCTATTTGTCGTATTAGCCTTCTCATTTTCTATGCTACAATGATAATAAATTAGAAATTACAGCCGGAAAGGACTTGATTCTATGACACTGGATATTATAAAAAGAAACGCTGTACGAATAACAGGTACAGGACAAGAAACAATAGTTTTTGCGCATGGTTTCGGCTGTGATCAAACCGTATGGAATCGCCTGATACCTGCTTTTGAAAAACAGTACCGCGTCATAACATTTGATTATGTTGGATCCGGTCAGAGTGACAAGTCGGCTTATACGGCGGAACGGTACGAAACTTTGAGCGGCTATGCACAAGATGTAATTGAAATATGTGACGCGCTGAACTTGAAAGATATTTTATATGTTGGCCACTCTGTCAGCGGAATGATCGGCGTATTGGCATCTATTGAAAGACCTGATCTGATGAGCAAACTGATAATGATCGGCCCGTCTCCGCATTATTTAAATGAGCCTGATTATTATGGCGGCTTTGAACGCGAGGATATAGATGAGCTGCTTGATATGATGGAGATGAACTACAAGGAATTCACAAAATACTTAGCCCCAATCGCCATGAAAAACGAAGATCGGCCACATCTCTCTGCAGAATTCGAATCCATGCTATATACAAATAACCCTGGAATTGCGCGCCGCTTTGCAGAAGCTACATTCATGTCTGATGTTCGTGAAGAGCTGTCCAAAGTCACGGTGAGAACACTTATTTTGCAGCCCACCGAAGATTCAATTGTTCCGCTCGAAGTCGGAGAATACATCCAGCAGCGCATTCCAAACAGTGAATTAGTCGTTATGCAGGCGAAAGGCCATAACCCTCACATCAGTCATCCAGAAGAAACCATTCGAGATATTAAGCGGTTTATTGAAGACGGGAGCGCATAAACGATGGATGAACGGTTGAACTTATTGCCCTGCGGGTATTTTGTCTTAACGAGTGACTGGGAATTCACCGAAATGAATAAGACTATGCGGGATATATTGCATATAGAGGAGATGCCGCGGCATATGCATGACGTTCTGACAGTCCCTTCAAGAATCTACTTTCAAACGTATTTTGTGCCTTCCATAGCCGTGCATAATCAAGTCAGCGAAATGTATCTGAATTTCAAAGTTCAAAATCGCGCGCTTCCTGTCCTGATGAACGTCAATAAACGCAACGGGCAATATGAAGGCATCATTGTTCAAATCAAAGTACGGGATGAGTATGAGAATCAACTGATGAAATCTAAAAAAGAAGCTGAGCAAATTCAGCAGCAGACAGACAAAGCGTATAATAAACTGCTCACACTATTGCAGGAAGTAGAACATAAACAGCGGCAATTACTGGATCTGAACAGTGAACTTGAAGAATTAGCAACACGCGATGAATTGACAGGACTCTATAACCGGCGTGCTTTCCACAGAAATCTGGATACGGTGATCGGCCGTGCTGAACTATTCAAGCCGCGTACGTTTTCCTTGCTGCTTTTTGATATCGATCATTTCAAAAAAGTAAACGATACGTATGGGCATCAAACCGGCGATGAAGTATTAAAAGAACTTGCCCGAAAATTGGAAGAGCAGATTGATGCGCCAAATATAACAGCACGTGTGGGCGGTGAAGAATTTGCCGTCATCTTTGATGACCCTGATCATGTTAGAAACTGCAGAAAAGCTGAAAAGCTCCGCCTGCACTTAGAAGAATCTGAGTGGATTAGTGTTCCGGTCACTGTCAGCATGGGCATCACGGAGTTTCAGGACGGCGATCAGGCCGGCCATATTTTTGTCCGTGCTGACACTGCTCTGTATACTTCGAAACGTAATGGCAGAAACCAATTGACCTGTATATAAAAGACACTGCGAAGGCGCAGTGTCTTTTATGAATCAATCATTCAGTTAGCTGCCGGCTTTTGCCGCTTACGCCCAAACAGCATATACAGGGCAAGTGCAGCGAGTACAACGAACATTAAGACCACATATAATTGCTGGTAACCGATGACCGGCACGAGTAAACCTAGTACATAAGGTCCAAAACCGAATCCGAAATCCAAAAATATGAAAAAAGTAGATGTCGCTACACCGAGACGCTCAGGTTTCACACCTTGCAAAGCAATGGCTTGTGCGCAGGACTGAAAATTACCGAAACCAAGTCCAAGAACAGCGCCGGAAAGAAGTAACATCCATCCTGCGTGTGCACTGCTCAGCAGCAGCAGCCCTCCTGCAAACAGCAATAACGAGGGATAGACGACAAAGTTATTGCCTTTGATATCCAACAGGCGTCCTGTATACGGTCTGGAAAGCAATACGGCAATTGCATACACTAAAAAGAAGAAACTGGCGGCACTTACCAAATTGATTTCATCTGCGTAAAATGAAATAAACGACAATACACCTGAATAAGCCATTGCAGCCAATAGGGTGATAAATGCGATCGGTAATGCACGTTTTTCTAATAAATCATGACTCTTGCGCTTTTCTTCTGTCTGGCGCACATTTTTCTTAGGCGTAACTTCAGGCGCTTTTTCAACAAAGAAGTACATTGCTGCACAGCATACGCTAAGAGCCAGACAAAACATAAATAACACAGTAAATTCATAATGCTGACTGAGGTAGATCCCGAAAAATGGACCGATTGCGGTCGCCAGGACTGAACTTAAACTAAAATAACCAATCCCTTCCCCGCGGCGTGAAGGCGGCAGCATTTGCGCCACCATCGTGCCTGTCGCGGTAGAAGATATCCCGAGTCCGATGCCGTGAAAGAATCTGTTAGCCATCAAAAGCGGCAAGTTTACAGCGCCAAAGTAAAAGACTGACGCTAAAACAGTGACTGTCAGCCCGATCAGTAAAATTTTCCTGCTGCCGACTTTTTCAATGAACCCGCCGATTGCTAGACGTGCAATGAGGGTTCCGATAATGAATATACCCGATACAAGTCCCGCAACACTGGTGGATACGCCATACTCTTCCGCCGCAAAAGGTGCGATGGTGACGATGAGCAAGTACATGACTAGCATCAAAAAGAAGTTGATGACTGATATAACAATAAAGTCTTTTGTCCAAATTTTTTTATTTTCCATTTTATCACTCACTTATTTATGTAAATTTTTATTAGCTATCTCCAAAATTCGGAGCCCCGCTTCTATATCTTCAGGTGCAGCACCTTCAAGTAATTCTTCATAAAATAGTTCCAGGTCAGACATAACAGCTGCCACTACACGTTGTCCGCGATCCGTTACGCCAATCCATTTTTCTCTTCGGTCGGTGCCCGGACGAATACTGACTAAATCCATTTCCAATAAACGCTGGATAACTTTAGTTACACTCGGCTTTTCAATTTGCCTGCGGGCAGCGATTTCAGCTGATGTCATCTCCCCTTCAAGCCATAATAATTTTAGTATTCCCCATTGTGAGTGGAATAATTGATACGGAGCAAGTAATGTATTCAATCGATTCAGCACAGGACGATAATAGTGAAAGTACCCCGTAAAAAACTGCTGTGATGGTTTCATTTTCTACACCTCTAATTGGTTAGTAAGGTTAACTAATTTCGTTTCTAATTGTATTACGCATCCAACAGAAAGTAAAGTAATACGATGAGCAGATATACAACTTATTTTTCAGCATATGATATGATGAAATAATAGCGCTGCATCACGATATCCTGCTGATATAATCAGAAAATTAACGGGAGAGTGGACCCTATTTGGAATAAATATAAGAGCACGCCGTTTGTTGCTAAAATCACGATTGGATTTATTGCCGGAACGTTACTCGGCATCTTCTTTAATGAGTATACTGCTTTCCTTAAGCCATTCGGCACATTATTACTAAATTTACTAAGCCTGGTCGCCATCCCTGTCATTTTCTTGACTGTCGTTTTGGCGGTTAACCAAATGAATCTGGCTCAGCTCGGAAAAATGGGGGGCAAATTACTTCTGTATTATGCCGCAACAACTGCCGCAGCCGTATTGATAGGCCTTTCATTGGCACTGTGGCTGAAACCAGGGAGACATTTAACACTGCCGACGGACGCAGTCGTGGAACCTCCCCATGCACCGGGATTTTCGGAAATCTTATTGCAGATTGTGCCTAAGAATATATTTGAAGCTTTTACAGCCGGTGATTTGATGGCAATTTTATTCGTTGCAGTTATTATCGGCATGGCCATTTCTTCAATGAAATTCTCTAAAGAAACTAAACTTGTGGAGATGGGAAATTTACTTGACCGTTTCTTCAACGCATTGAATACAATGTTTTATAAAATTTTGGATGGTGTATTGTTGTATGCACCAATCGGTATTTTCGCAATCAGTGCGACTGCTTTCGGTGAGCAGGGATGGGACACATTCCTCGGATTGCTGTCATTCGTGGGGGTATTCTATCTGGGGGTATTGATACTTTGGCTGTTCGTGTACAGCGGTTTCCTGAAACTGTTTGGCAATCCCGTCCTGCCTTTCTATCGCAATACGAAAGATGCCTACACTACGGCCTTTTTCACTTCCAGCAGTATTGCCACTCTGCCGATCGCGATTGAATCTGCCAAAAAAGCGGGTGTCTCTGAGAATACAGCGAACTTCGCTTTACCGCTCGGTGCGGTCTTCAATTCTGACGGCGGTGCTCTGCGGATGGGTATTTCACTGGTTTTCGCCGCAAACATCACAAACCTGAATCTTTCCGCGGCCGATTTCATCGTCATCATTGCGATCGGGACATTACTCTCTATCGGTACGGCGGGTGTTCCTGCGGCAGGGCTGGTTACATTATCCGCCGTGCTGACAATGTTTGGCCTTCCGCTCGAGATTGTGGCATTGATTGCAGGAGTGGATGCATTAATCGGGATGGCAGGTACGGCTTCTAATGTGATGGGAGATATCGTCGGGGCCGCTGTCGTAGATAAAAAACATCCAAGAAAAAAATTTGCATAACAAAAAGCCAAACTCCGGAGTTTGGCTCAGACTGTAGACAAACTCCGGAAATTTGGGGTTTGCCTACAGTCTTTTTTCTTTTACAATAGAGTAAACGCCAGGAAAAGTTGATTTCCGCTGCGGATGGACGCTTTCCGCGGGCACGGCCTCAGCCGCTTCCCTCGCTACGCTCAGTCCAGGGTCTTCGGCTCGTGCTGTTCCCGCAGGAGTCGCCATCCTCCGCTCCAATCAACTGGATACCTGTTGAACATTTATTTGAGGTGATGGACATGATGACGAAGAACCAGATTAATGAACGCGAACAGTTGGAGATGCTCACGATTGAGCAGTTGGTGCCGCAAGATCATTTAGTGCGGAAACTGGACGCGACAATCGACTTTTCGTTTATCTATCCACTCGTCGAGGATTTGTATTCACCCATCGGTCGTCCCAGTATCGATCCTGTGGTCTTAATCAAGATGACATTCATCCAATATACCTTCGGCATCCGCTCCATGCGGCAGACCATTAAAGAAATCGAAACGAACGTGGCATACCGCTGGTTCCTTGGCTTTGGTTTTCATACCGAAGTTCCCCATTTCTCCACGTTCGGAAAAAACTATATTCGCCGATTCGCAGAGACGGATTTGTTTGAACAGATTTTCTACCGGGTCTTGAAAGAAGTAGCTGATAGAGGGTTATTGAGCCCCGACCACGTCTTCATCGATTCTACTCACGTAAAGGCAAGCGCAAATAAGCGGAAGTTCCAAAAGAAAGTCGTTCGGAAAGAGACCAAAGCGTATGAAAAGAAACTGCAGGAAGAATTGAATATCGACCGCGTGGAAAATGGGAAGAAGCCATTTCCGCCGGAGAAGTTTGAGAAGGAAGAGTACAAGGAGATCAAGGAATCCACGACGGACCCGGAAAGCGGCTACTATGTAAAAGATGAACGGACCAAGCAATTCGCTTATTCCTTCCATGCAGCTACAGACGAGAAAGGATTTGTGCTGGCAAACATCGTGACGCCAGGTAATATCCACGATAGTCAGCTGCTTGAGCCATTGGTAGAAAAAATTATTGATCAAGTCGGAAGACCGGTTGCCGTTGCTGCCGACGCTGCCTACAAGACACCAGCTATCGCGAATTACCTGTTGGAAAATCAGATGCTTCCCGTTCTTCCGTACAAGCGGCCAATGACGAAGAAAGAGTTCTTCAAGAAAAGTGAGTACGTCTATGATGAATACCATGATTGCTATCTCTGTCCGGAAGGGCAGATCTTGAACTACCGCACCACCACGAAAGAAGGGTATCGACAGTATGCCTCTGAACCTGCCATCTGTGCAGCCTGCCCGGTCATCGACCAGTGTACGCACAGTCAGAATCGTCAGAAGATGATCCAGCGACACATCTGGCAAGACCACTTGGATATAGCGGAAGATTTAAGGCATCATCATGAAATCAAAGAAATCTACGGCAAGCGTAAAGAAACGATCGAGCGTGTATTTGCGGATGCCAAAGAAAAGCATGGCATGCGATGGACTACCCAACGAGGGTTGAAAAAATTGTCCATGCAGGCGATGCTAACTTTTGCTGCCATGAATTTGAAGAAGTTGGCCAATTGGACATGGAATACGCCAATCACGGCGTAGACCAGAGGAGTATCCGAGCCCAAATCGGGATTATTTCTCTGATTTTAGTGCCAAAATGGAAAAAGGGTTGGAAATCGTGACGATTTCCAACCCTTTTGTCTACAGTCTGAGCCAAACTCCGGAGTTTGGCTTTTTTATTTATTATTGAGCAATGGCCTGCATGGAGTGAACAATCATCTTTGCAGCATGTGCACGCGTTGTCGGAGAGTTTGGCATAAACTTGCCTTGGTCGCCTGCTGCAATGTTCATCTGGTAAAGACCTGCAATAGCCCACTGTGTATCTTTCGAAAACTTCTTAATATCTGTAAACGGCGCCTCAGCTGTCGGCGTAAATGGTTTTCCGGTTGCTGCCTCATACGAGCGGCTCAGCACCAGCGCCAATTGTGCTCGTGTAATTGGTTTGTTCGGCATGAAATGACCGTTTACACCGCTCACTAAGCCGTGATCATATGCCGCTTGAATGTCTTTCTTTGTACTGTCCGCATAATCTGCGAGATCATTAAACGACCATTTTGTACTTTTAGGTTTTAAATCCAAGGCACGAACAATGATTGATGCGGCTTGTGCCCGTGTTAATGATTTGTCCGGACGGAAAGTGCCGTCTGCGTATCCGCTGACGATTCCTTTCATCGCGGCGGCTTCAATAACTTCTTTTGCCCAGTGATCATGAATATCTGTAAACAGTTCTGCCGGTTCAGCAGGCACTGCGTTAAGCGTATATGACGCATTCAAATGCTGCATACTTTTTTTGCCGTTCTGATCAACGGCTTGTATAGAAAACTGATACTCCTTATTCGGCTGGAGATCTGTTATTTCATACGTTAATACAGGTCCCATGACTTCGCCGATCATTTTATCTCCGCTGTATACTCGATACGTCGTGATCATCCCTGTGTCAATTACAGGCTGCCAATTCAATTCCACCGTTGCAGCATCTTTCTCTGTTACAGTAAGAGCATCTTTCGCAAACCATGGATAATTCTCCACTAAAGATTTATGGAACAGATCAGCGACCACTTGATAGCCGGCCTCACTTAAGTGGATGTTTTTGGGATTAGGAATATATACTTGCGGATTTTCTGCAATTTGCTTTGCCGTCTCTACAAAAACCGCTGAAGTTCCTGTCAATCCTTTTTTGATCGTATCATTCAGTGTCAGCACGAGCTGATTTACCAGCGGCTGATGCTGGGGCTTTACATATGGAAACGGATTATAGTACCCCATGACATATACTTTTACGTCCGGATTCAATGCATAGATTTTCGCCAAAATCTTCTGCGTGTTCATCCCCGTTTTCATCATGCTTGCCTGCAGTTCCTGCGGATTGAATTGCGGTGCGCCGCTGTCGTCAAACGTAATGTTCGGCAAGACATCATTCGCCCCGATAGTTAAGGTAATAAGATCAGCTTCTTTTACCGATTGATGAAGAGTGGCCATTTCATCTTGATGACCTATACCGACTACAGGCTTCGTGACGTTCTCCTCAAAATCTTTCAGTATGTTATCTGTTTTATAGCCCGGGTACGAGAATCCTTTATTGCTCGTTTGAAGTACTTCCTGTTCAGCCAGTTGTTCCGCTAAAAAGTCTGTATAGCTTTTACCCAGTCCATTCGTAGGCGTAGTTCCAGCCGCCAGCGAGTCCCCAAGTGCTAAATAATTGACGGGAGAAATCCAGGTTGGTGCTTTTTCCGGTTCCGCTGCTGCGGGCTGCAATGGCGTTACTGCAAGCTGCAGGACTAAAGCAAATGCCATCACTGCATAACCAATCAGTTTTTTCGTCATCATACATGCCACCCTTCTTTTCTGATTATTGTAAATTTAATCATAAACGCCAGCTTGCTAGTCTGTCAAATTTTAGTACGCACATCCCATAGCTCGGGGAAGAAGCGGTGATCAAGCACAGATTTCAAATAATGCACACCCGAAGACCCGCCTGTTCCCTGCTTGAAACCAATAATTCTTTCCACAGTTTTCATATGTCTGAAACGCCACTGCTGATGGCTGTCTTCGATATCCACCAATTTTTCAGCCAGCTGGTACAGCTCCCAGTACCCGTCGACATCACGGTAGACTTCCAGCCAGGCTGCCGCCACACTTGGATCACCTGCATACGCAGTGGAAAAGTCGCGTGCAAGAACCTTTGGATTAATCGTGAAACCCGCGCGCTGGAGCGCCCGAATCGAAACGTCATAGATTCCGGGCGCCTTGTATGCTTTCGCCAATCGGGCTGACAATTCTGGTTCCTTTTCGTATATCTGAATGATCTGCGGCTGTTTATAACCTAAAGCAAATTCTATCAAACGGTTCTGATAGGACTGAAAACCAGATGCCCGGCCAAGACTGTCGCGGAATTCCATATACTCAGCAGGCGTCAGTGTAGCCAGAACATCCCATGCCTGGATAATCTGTGATTGAACTTTCGATACACGCGCCAGCATTTTGAATGCTTCCGGTAATTCATCTTGCTGTATTAATTCGATCGCAGTCTCCAGCTCATGCAAAATCAGTTTCATCCATAGTTCGCTTACCTGATGAATAATAATAAACAGCATTTCATCGTGGTGGCCGGATAAACGCCTCTGGCTCGATAATACGCTATCTAAATGCAGATATTCACCATATGTCATCGACTCCCGGAAATCCGTATGAATGCCCTTCTCTTTCATGACTCCCACCTCCTGACGACAGCCCGTACAGGACTGCCATCCGCTTCTTCCAGCGCTAAAGGTAATGCGATCAGCTCATACAATCCGGACTCCAGCGAATGCAGAACCAAATTCTCGATAATCATCACTCCGTTGCGATACAGGGAATGATGTCCGGGCAGTTCTTTACTGTCCTCCGCATCCACAGAAGGTGTATCCACGCCAATCAGCCGAACGCCGCGCTCTTTCAATAACGGACCTACATCCTCTCCGATTACTGTGAACTGTTCAGGGAACTGAGAAGGTGCCGGATGACTGCCTGTTTTCAATAAAATTCTTTCAGCACCGCCAAAATCGACTGCCTCTAAGTCCGCTCTCATCACACGCTCCACGCCTGTTACATCCACTAGGCATGCTTTGCCGATATATAGCTCTACCGGCAATTCCAAAATCTTGAGTCCTTCGTCATCATAATGAAATGGTGCATCGGTGTGCGTACCAATATGCGTACTCATCGTTAATTTGCCAATATTGACTGAGCCCGATTGTTTTTTCGAGATAGCCACTTCATACGAAAACGGCGTATCCCCCGGCCACTCGGCAATGTGCTGATTCAATGGCTGCGTTATATCCATCCAGTCATTCGTCATGCGACCACCCCGCGTTCATTTGGAAATTGCATATACAACTCTTCTTGCATGATCATCCTGAGAATTTCTGCCGTCCGCCATACATCTTCAAACGAATTGTACAGTGCGACCGGCGCCAGCCGAATACCGTCGGGGGCGCGGAAGTCGGGAATGACTCCATGGGCTTTAAGCGCTTTACAAATCCTTGCTGCTTCTTTATGCTGCAATAACAGATGCCCGCCTCGGGTCGAATCTGTCGGGCTTCCGATCGAAAATGAGAATTCATTGAGCACTTCATCCATACATGTCAGCATAAAGCCCGTCAGCGCGTAAGACTTCTCCCGGATTTTCTCCATCCCGATTTCCTCGAACATTTCCAATGAACCGACGAGCGGAGCCAGGCTCAATATATGCGGTGTTCCGATCTGATATGCCCCTGCATCTGCAGCCGCCGTCATCGTGTGATCCATATCAAACTGCTTCGCTTTGTCCGAACCAAACCACCCCGCAAGACCTGCATCCGTTCCGAAATGACGTTCATTGATAAACAGTCCGCCGACCGACCCCGGGCCTCCGTTTAAATGTTTATACGTACACCAAAAAGCAAAGTCTGTCCCCCAGTCATGAAGTGCATGGGGCATAGAGCCGATGGAATGGGATAAGTCGAAACCTATTGGAATTCCTTTCTCTCTCGCAGCAATCGTAAGCGCTTCCATATCAAGTATCTGGCCGCTGCGATAGAGTACAGACGGCAGCACGATAAGCGCAATATCCTCTGACATTGCTTCCATAATCCGCTCTTCGTCAAGTGTCAGCCCGTCTTCACTTTCCACACGAATCAATTGTTCGTCAGGATCAAGACCTTGCAGTCGGATCTGACTTTGCAGCGCGTAAATATCGGACGGAAAATTCAATTCATCTGCCAGTATTTTTGTACGGTTCCCTGCCGGACGATAAAAAGTAGAGACGAGCTGATGCAAATTTGTTGTCGTAGATCCCGTTGCGATAACCTCAGACACGTTCCCTCCAACTAACGGCGCCATTCGTGCACCCAGTTGTTCTGCCATGTAAAACCATGGATGTTCTCCTTCAGTCCAGCCGTCGACTCCAAGTGTTTTCCATGAATTCAGCAGTTCAATTACTGTTTGTTCCGCGCGCTTTGACAGCAAACCGAGTGAATTCCCGTCCATATACATTTTCTCTTCCGGCAAATAAAATTCCTCCCGGTATGATGCCAGCAGATCCTGCTGATCAAGTGTTTTCGCATACTCAAGTGTATTGGAGCACATATACATTCCCCTTTCTGTCTGTATGTAAATAATACCATATAGGTATATAATTTGAACTTGACCATCGTGTGACTTCAAATATATTCTGTGCTACGCTTTAGTAAAAGGAGGAGTTTTACTTTGGAAACATTCACTGAACGTGCTGTGGCAATCATCCAGCAAATCCCTCCCGGTTATGTCATGACCTATGGGCAAGTGGCAGCGGAAGCAGGAAATCCGCGCGGTGCGAGACAAGTTGTCCGTGTGCTGCACTCCATGAGCGCCAAATATAATTTGCCGTGGCACCGTATCATCAATGCACAAGGCGGCATCTCCACTCCTGAAAATGCAGAAGAGAAAGGAAACACACAGCGGGAAAGGCTGCTGGCGGAAGGCGTTCAATTCAACGCAAACGGCCGCATTGCACTCGACATCTATCGCTGGCACCCTGAATAAACGGCAAAAAACGCTTGGCTTATTGGATGCCAAGCGTTTTTCAAATTCGTATTTACTGCAATAAACTCAAAAACTTTTTAGTTCGTTCATGCTGTGGATTGGTGAAAATTTGCGCAGGTGCTCCTCGTTCGATGATGACACCGTCATCAATAAAAATCACTTCATCCGCCACTTCCCGCGCAAACTTCATTTCATGCGTTACAACTGCCATCGTCATGCCTTCTTGCGCCAAATCTTTCATGACACGCAGCACTTCGTTAACAAGTTCAGGATCAAGGGCCGATGTCGGTTCATCAAACAGCATGACTTTCGGGTCCATCGCAAGTGCACGGGCAATTGCCACACGCTGTTGCTGACCGCCGGAAAGCTGGAATGGATACTTATCCTTGTGAGCGGCCAGCCCGACTTTCTCCAGCAGCTTCTCTGCTTTCTTTAATGCTTCTTTATGCGATACTCCTTTGACTGTTGTCAGCCCTTCCGTCACATTGCCCGCGGCAGTGAGATGCGGGAACAAATTATAACTCTGAAATACCATCCCGGTCAGTCTGCGAAATGCGCCAACCGCTTTCTTGGAGACCGGTGAGCTGAAGTCCAGTTCTTGACCGTCTATCGATATCACACCGCCGTCAGGTGTTTCCAGTACGTTCAGACAGCGCAGCAAAGTGGATTTACCCGACCCGGAAGGACCAATGATGACAACCACTTTTCCCTGTTCGATTTCCAGGTCCACACTCTTAATTACCTCTAGTGATCCAAACGATTTTTTAAGTCCGCGTATCGAAATCATGATAACCCTCCCGACTTACCGACAAAACGATCCAGGCGTTTTTCGATTCTGCCCTGGATAATCGATAAGATGAAACAAATGACCCAATAAACTAAAGCAGCTGTTATATAGACGAATAAATACTCATAGTTCATCGAGGCAATTTCTTGCGCACGTCTGAACGCCTCCGCCACCAAAATCGTTGCTGCCAAAGATGTATCTTTGACTAATCCGATGAAGGAGTTTGAAAGCGGCGGCACAGATACCCGTGCAGCCTGCGGCAAAACGACTCTCCTCAATGCCTGGGAATAATTCATGCCGATAGAATAAGCCGCCTCCCACTGTCCTTTCGGAATGGATAGAATCGCTGCACGAATGATCTCAGAAGCATAGGCCCCGACATTTAATGAAAATCCTATGATAGCTGACGGGAACGGGTCAAGGGTAATACCGATTGTCGGCAAACCATAGAATATGATGAATAATTGGACAAGCAGCGGTGTCCCGCGAATGATGGATACATACACACGCGCTGCGGCCTGCAAAAATTTATTGGAAGAAATTCTCGCCAGGGCAGTAAAGATCGCAATGATCAGCCCTATAATAAATGAAATGACCGCCAGAGGAATCGTATACTTGATGGCCCCTTCCATCAATGGCCCGATGGATGTTGATGCGATTTCCAGGAATCTCTGAATCCGTTCGGGACTTATCGCAATTGTATTAAGATACATCTTCGCCGAACCATTTTTCGGAGATCTTCTTCAATGTGCCGTCTTCACGCATCGCATCCAACGCTTTATTTACTTCTTCCACTAGATCTTCGTTGCCTTGTCTGAATAAAAACGCACTTTCGGATTGATTTTCTTCAGAGAGTTCTTCCTCTTCCACAATTTTAATCGGTGCATCCGGTTTCTGCTTCAAATAATCGAGTGCAGAAAGCTTATCATTATAAGTGCCGTCCACCCGCTTAGAAATAACGAGGTCAACGCCTTGATTAAATCCGTCAATTTTAATGATTTCAGCTCCGTTTTCTTTTGCGAGCTCACCATAGTTACTAGTCAATGTCTGTGCAGCTTTCTTGCCTTCCATGCCGTCAAAAGCAATGTCATCGTCAGCACGGATTACCAACACAGAGTTTGAACGCGTATATGGCTCAGAGAATTCATATTTCGCTTCACGCTCTTCGTTAATGCCGACCTGATTCGCAATCATATCAAAACGTTTTGAATCAAGCCCTGCAAAAATTGCATCCCATTGCGTTTCAAAAAACTTCGCTTCCAACCCCAGACGCTTCGCCACTTCTTGTGTGACCTCCACGTCATATCCTGTCAGCTTTCCCGATTCGTCGTGAAAAGAGAAAGGTGCATACGTTCCTTCTGTTCCTACATTAAGTACACCGTTTGCGAGTACTTCTTCTAACAGACCATCCTTCTCGGCCGGTTTTTCGGTGGTGTTATCGTTCTTACTTTCTTCTTTACCGCCACATGCAGCCAATGCAGCAGCTAATAATACAATGATCAATGGCAGAAGTACCTTCTTCATTTCTAAAACCCCACTATTCTTATAAGTATTTGTGAATAGAATCATAAAAGATTGAGCAGACTCTGTCAACATGTAAAACTTGCGTTATGCTTTATTATACTATACAGAATTTACAGACGGAATGAAAAGCTTTCGATTTGAATAGATCCGCGTCTTGTCCCCTCAGTTTTATACGTTTAATTTAATAAAAAAAGGGCATACATTCGCTATACTAATAACTTAGGGGTTGGATCATATGGATCAAGAATCGGATAATGCACGAAGGAAACTCAGTAAAACGTTAAAACCATCATGGGTGTTTGCCATTGCTCTGGGCTCTTCAGTCGGCTGGGGAGCGTTCATACTGCCGGGCGATTGGATACAGAGTTCAGGGCCTCTCGGCGCGGTCATCGGCTTAGGGATAGGGGCTCTGATTATGATGATCATCGCTTCTAGCTACGGCGTGATGATCAAAAAATTTCCCGTCTCAGGAGGCGGATTTACATACGCATTCGTCGCGGCAGGTAAGATGTGGGCATTTATATGCGGATGGTTTTTATCGCTAGGCTATATTTCGATCGTTGCACTGAATGCATCCGCACTGACTTTATTATTGAAATTTTTAGCGCCAGACTTTATGAAACAAGGGTTTCTGTACACTGTCGCCGGCTGGGATGTGTACATGCCTGAAGTCATCATTGCCAGTCTAATCATTCTACTGTTTGCCTTTATCAATACGACTGGAACGAGTATCTCAGGGCAAATTCAATTTTATTTCAGCGTCTTGCTGGTTACCGGCGTTATCGTGCTCGGTATCTTTACATTCAGTGCAGCCGATCAGCCGCTGGTAAATTTGCAGCCGTTATTTAAAGGGAATCAGTCAATTATTACTTCTATACTTGTAGTGTTGGCAATTGCACCTTGGGCATACGTTGGATTTGATAATGTTCCGCAGGCTGCAGAGGAATTCAACTTTTCTCCGCGAAAAGCAACGATGCTGATCGTGGCTTCTTTATTCACTTCATTCCTTATCTACGCCATCATGATTGGACTGACGAGCTGGACATTCCCTTCATTTGCAGACATCGGCAACGGTGAATTATGGGCTACTGGCGAAGTTGTCCGTTCAGCTTTAGGAATCGGCGGGTTGGCCGTCATGGCAGTGGCTATTGTTATGGGAATCTTCACAGGGTTAAATGGCTTTTTCATGTCATCAAGCCGTCTGTTATTTTCTATGGCGCGCGCACGTGCATTGCCTAATTTCTTCCGCGCAATGACGGAGAATCAGACGCCAAAATGGGGGATCTGGTTCGTGGCCATTATCACATTGCCGACGCCATGGTTCGGCAGGCAGGCCCTGACATGGATTGTTGATATGTCTTCAACAGGTGTATCCGTAGCTTACTTCTTCACTTGCCTGGCAGCGTATAAAGTACTGGCCTGGGGCAAAGAAAAAGCTGGCCGTGAGATTGCACCGCTGAAAAAGCTTTTGGCTTTGCTTGGCATAGCGGCAAGCGGGGTGTTTCTGGCACTGCTGCTTGTACCAAACTCCCCCGCAGCATTGACCACACCTTCTTACATTCTGTTGTTCAGCTGGGCATTCGTGGGCGTAATTTTCTATACAGTCATCCGCAAACGGTATAACAGTCTGACGCAGGAAGAAACCGAGTATTATGTGTTAGGTAAAACTATTGAATCTGAAGTAACAGAGTCAGCTGCTGATACAGAGGCTGATCACCTGCCTATTCCCGGGGCTACCCGACCGTAGGAAAATAAAAGAACCGCCGCCCGGAAATCCCACTTCCGGCGGCGGTTCTTTCTTTATCAGCGGTATAGTCACTGCATCTATTGCAGCTTCCTCTTTAGTTTACACTTACAGAAGTCCGATCCATTTCCAGTATGTCGCACTGAATAACAGAATCAGCAAGTATCCGATAATTGTCAGCGGCACTCCTGTCTTCAAGAAATCCTTTACGGTGAAAGCACCGGTTCCATATGCCAGCATGTTTTGCGGGGCGCTGACCGGCAATAAAAATCCGAAACTGATAACAAATTGCTGAATCAGGACAAATCCGACTTCATTGACATCAAGCGAAATCGTGGTGGCCAGTGCAATAAATATCGGAATCAGTGCAGATGACAGACTCGTCGCACTGGCAAATCCCAGATGGATCAGGATGTTAAAGAGTGAGAGTAAAGCAATTGTTGCAAGAAGCGGCATAGTATTCAAGCCCATCGCGCCGAATACTTTATCTGACAGCCACTGCGCACCTGTCGTATCAAGCAAAATAGTTCCTAATGAAATACCTACCGCAAAGACAAGGATTGTACCCCATGGAATCATTTGCTGAACGGTTTTCCAATCGAATACACCAATTTTAGGTGTCAGAAGAATCGCTATGGCCACAATTGTAACGGTCGTAGTGTCAAAGGGATGCAACTTCTCTTCTGTCGCCCACAGGAACAGCAAAGCAACTGCGACCACAATGAGACGGAGTTCAGATGCTTTTATTTTCCCCAATTCCTGCAACTGCTTCTGGATTAATTCCTTACCGCCTTCAACTACTTTTGTTTCGGGTTTAATGACTGCTTTCATAACGAAAAAGAGAACGATTGACATCAGGATGGACCACGGAGCAGCATACAAAAACCATGAACTCCAGGCAACTGATACGCCGAATTCTTTCTCAATAAAACCGAGGGCGACCATGTTTTGTGCTGCACCCGTTTTAATTCCGACGTTCCAAATAGAAACTGACTGAACAGCGGTGATAACGAGCAATGCACCCAGCCGGCTGTTTGTCGGCAGGCCGAATGCTGCAACCATTCCGAGCAGGATCGGCACAACGGCGCCGGCACGTGCGGTAGCACTCGGCACGAAGAATGCCAGGACAATCGACACGACAATGGCGCCAAAAATAATGGCACTTGTCTTGACGCCGACTTTCGATAAAATATACAGTGCCAGCCGTTTATGCAGATTGGTCGTCTGCATGGCGGTTGCCAGAAATAATGCTGCTGCCACAAGCGCGACAGCCGGGCTGGAGAATCCGGCCAATGCCATTCGTAATGCATTTTTCGTACCCAGCATTTCTGACGTGTTCTCCATATTTGGCGCAAGTCCGAGTAACAGTGCGGCCAGTCCGAGGATCATAGCGGCACTTACTGGGTACGGTACAGCTTCGGTTACCCAGAGGATGACTGCAAATGCCAGGATTGCCAAAGCCCGCTGTCCGACGACCGGTAAGTCTGCCGGGTTAGGAAGCAGCACAATCGTTATAAGTACAGCGAATGCCAGGATAATCCATAACCCTTTCAAATTGCGTTTCTGCTGCTCTGGCTGCGGAGCTGCTTCTGCTGTTGTCGTCACAAGCTCTCATTCCTTTCTATATATAGCTACCACTTATTATTACCCTAACTGCATTACGAATAACTTCTTACGTTGAATCTGCCGAGTAAAACTAATGACTTTTTTACTGCTGCGATGCACCACACACCACTTCAGGCCCATCCGATTGCAAAAAGTCAGTTGCAGAAAGTATTGCACTTGCGGCGTCTTACTTTGCCCATTATTTCGTTTTATATTCTTCCGGACGATTTTGCACCTTGACATAAACTGAATATTGTCATGACGTTTACAAGTAATCAGCCGATTCGTCTATTGACTTATCAGCCTGACGTGATAAAATTCGAATCGGTAACTCCATATATAAATTTCTATAAAATACATAATGAAGCATCATCTCTATGCTTTCATTCGCAGCAGAAAAGAAACAGAGCGAAGAACTCCTTCGTCCTTTAAGGGGATGACAGGAGTTTTTCTACATTTACAGGAGGTCATTAGCATGTTTCCTATTAAGGCGATCCATACCCCGACAGTTAAGGCGTCTGTTATTCTGACAGTGCTTATAGTGGCAATGATCAGTGTCAGCATCGTCAAATTTGATTCTGTTCCGCATGTGCCGATTTTATTCGCTATTTTGTTGTTGTTTGGTTATGGTTTATGGAAGAGAATCTCGTATAAGGATTTAGAGAGAGGACTGGTTGACGGGGCAAGTGCCGGCATGAGCGCAGTGTTTCTGTTCTTCTTCATCGGCGTGCTCGTCAGCAGCTGGATGATGGGCGGGACGATTCCTACATTGATTTACGGCGGCCTTCAGATCATAACTCCGGCCTACTTTTATGCGATTGTATTCATCGTCACAGCAATTATCGGCCTATCAGTCGGCAGTTCTCTGACAACGGTCGCTACAATCGGTGTTGCGTTCATCAGCATGGCTTCCATACTGGAACTTTCGCTTCCTATTGCGGCTGGCGCAATCGTATCGGGTGCATTTTTTGGCGACAAGATGTCTCCCCTTTCGGATACGACGAACATGGCGTCTTCTATTGTCGGCGTAGATTTATTTGAACATATTCGCAATATGGGCTGGACGACCTTTCCCGCATTCCTGATCTCACTTCTCTTATTTGGCGTATTGTCCCCTGACGTTACATCGGGAGACTTTGCGACGATTGAGAAATATAGCGAGGCGCTGCTGGGTACGAATTTGATTCATTGGTATACGCTCATTCCCGTGGCTGTGCTTATTATATTAACTTTCGTTAAAGTACCGGCCATTTTGACATTAGCTGTCAGCGCGCTGTCGGCCATTATCATCGCCTACATTCACACGTTTTATGGCGTGTCCGAAGTGTTAGCTATTTTATTCAGCGGCTACGAAGGTTCGACAGGCGTGGAAGTTGTGGATGCGTTACTGTCACGCAGCGACGGTATGGAAGGTATGATGTTCACAATTTCACTTGTCTTGCTTGCACTCAGTATGGGCGGCATGCTATTCACGTTAGGAATTGTGCAGTGCCTGCTCGCAAAAATTGAGAGTGCACTGCGGAAAGTTTCTTCAGTCA
The DNA here is from genome assembly GCF_002077155.1 of Sporosarcina sp. P33. Lineage (GTDB taxonomy): Bacteria > Bacillota > Bacilli > Bacillales_A > Planococcaceae > Sporosarcina. Next base: position 1,680,746 of record NZ_CP015027.1, read on the forward strand.
TTTTGACTTCCGCACTCACCGCAATCGGCATCAACGTATTGATTGGCGAGCAGTATTTATCCATTCTATTGACCGGACAGGCGTTTCAGTCAAGCTATGAAAAAGTCGGCCTGGCCAATAAAAACTTAAGCCGGGTAATGGAAGACGCGGGCACCGTGATCAACCCCCTCGTACCGTGGAGTGTGGCGGGGATTTTCATCACTTCTGTACTCGACGTCCCGACAATTGCGTATTTGCCGTTTGCATTCTTTTGTTTATTGAGCCCGATTCTGACGGTATTGTTCGGGTATTTAGGAAAGACTCTGACACGGATTTAAATAGTGTCAGGACATAATAATATCTTCCTGCTGCTGATCAAGCCGCCGGATTTCCTCTTTGGAAGCGGCACGCTTTCTTTCAAGCTGGTCCTGTATACGACGGACATCTTGCATGACGGCGTGCAGCTTCTTTTTTGCGTCCGTAATACGTGTGTGGACCATCCAATCAGAAAAAATATTATCAAAAAACACATCGGTAAATGTAAAGATATCGTTTTTATTTATCTGGAATGATTCCGTTGCGGCATCCTGAACGTCCATGAGTTCTGTCTCATAATGGCGCAAAGCACGCTGCGCTTGATGGACGAGGTCATCAGAACTGTTAATTTCCGAGTATTTCAGTGCTGAAACAAACAGTCCGCCGCCGAGAAACGTATCCCACATTGACATCCCCTCTGCTGAATCCAGTTTTTTCATAGCGCCTGCCAATGCATGTTCAGCCTTTTTTCCGGCTTCTAATGCTTCATCAATTTCACGCAGCATCGAATACACACGCACACGGTCATCCGCTATTTTCTGCAGTGTCTGATTGGACACCGAGTCATTCAAGCGAATCCACCCTTCTTTTTCTTTAAGGAAATCTTCCCAATCCTCGTGAATGTGCGTATAGCTGGGATCCTTCAGTTGCTTTCGCAGCTGATCCGCTTCCCTTTCCAAATCAATCACATGCTTTTCAGCCTCATTAAACTTCAGCTCCGCTTCTGCTGCTTCTTCAATCTCCTTTTTCATTTTTTCATCCCACGTTCCCGTCCATTCGCTGATCATCTTCGCAAATGAAAACTTGCCGAGCTTCACAACATCTTGCTGCTCTTTCGTTAACTGGCGATGAAACTGGTCACGCTCCTGTTTCATAGCCGTCAGCCTGTGGCTTGTTTGTTCCAAACGTTTCTTCAAACGGCGCTGTTTTACACGCTTTTCTTGTAAACTATGTTGTCGTTCCAGAATATCTTGGCGCATGTCTCCTCACTCCTTTTGTTCATTTACGATAATCCTTTGACTAAGGATTCATTATTTTCATACATAATACATACAGTTCGCTCCATGCTATATGAAAATGCATGGAAGGACGTGACTACTATGGATTATGATTCGATCTGGAAAGTGGTGCTTATTATCGTAGCAGGTATTGTCCTTTTACATATTTCAGGACGTAAATCTATTTCACAGATGACGGTCGGTCAGACAGTGCTGATGATTGCTGTAGGAACATTGCTCATTCAGCCGATAGCCAATAAAAACCTATGGGAGACACTGCTGCTGGCTTTAATTTTAGTGCTGACACTTTTCGTATTTGAAGTGCTGGCGTTAAAGTGGAACTTTTTTGAAGGCTTATTGCGGGGAAGGTCAAAAGTAGTAATTGAAAGCGGTGTTTTAAAAGTCAATACTATGAAAAAGTTGCGCTTAACTGTAGATGAATTGGAGATGCACTTACGGCAAAACGGCATTGAACGAATAGACGATGTCAAATGGGCCACTATCGAAATGAGCGGACAACTGGGATATATATTGGCCGACCGTAAGCAATATGCGACAAAAGAAGACGTCGAACGGCTTCAGCTGACATTACAGGAAATGAGCAAACAGCTAGGACTTGACGTATCGTTTGAATCTCCCCCTTCCATTACGAAACAATCCACTCTTTTTACTGAAATTGAACATCCCGTGCCTGCGCCCCCTTCTTTAGAATAAAAGTTTAAGAAACGGGTCAACAGGGGAAGTTAATACTAACAACTCTAAAACCGGGAGGAAGAAAAACATATGATTAGATTTATAAAAACATTAATAAAATGGGGAACAGTGTTATATCCCGTCATAAAAACCATTATGAATGAAAAGAAGAAAAAACAAGCATATTCAACCGTTAAGTCACGCAGATAGTGACTCCTGAAAAGCAGCCGGCGAATATTTATCCGCCGGCCGCTTCACTCATCGTAATAAAAAAATTAAATTTATTTTATAATATGGGTTTATTTTTCTGTGGAAAAGAGTATACTAGGTTATGAGGATTTTTTTCTGACCTCTTTTTTCCTCAGTCAGTTTGATCCCCAAACAAAAAGCTCCGGGTACAATCATTACCTATGGAGGAGAATGTAACACATGCATTGGTACAACAAATTGAAAGAGTATTTTCCAATCGAAGAGATGAAGTCACGAGAACATATGGAGACATTATTAACTGATAAAGGCAATGTCTACTACAAGGAAGAAGGACCGAAGCACGTTTTGATGTACGTGGAAACGGATGATTTTGTTTTCGTAGACTATCTTTTCGTATCTTCAGCAGCACGCGGTGAAGGATTAGGAAAAAAACTGCTGGATTCGTTGAAAACCAAAAACAAACCGATCCTACTGGAAGTTGAACCAGTTGATGAATCGGAACCGGATACTGAAAAACGATTGAAATTCTATGCGCGAGAAGAGTTCTCGCATGCACAGAAAATCGGCTATAACCGCCGTTCATTAGCAACTGGAGAACAAACAATCCTCGAAATTCTATACTGGGCACCCCCGCAGTCTTCAAAAGCGGATGAACAAGAAGTATTCAACGCGATGAAAACAACCTACGAAGAAATTCACACCTACAAAGACCAAGATTTCTATGGAGATTCATATGATCCAACTGAAAAAGTTCTGCAATACCAAGCAGAACCAAAACAGAATATCTTAGAACCATTCACAAAAGTGAGTGTCTGACAGGATGCCGGTCTTTTATAGGCCGGCTTTTTTGCTGTTATTTTTCCATGCCCCGCCACATGTAATAAAAAATATTTTTTTGCCGATTGCATACATAACCCATTCCCCATACACTTATCATAGTACGAAATGAATGAATACATTCCAACGCCAGCATGTGTTCATTCAATGAAATCAACCTTTTGAATTGGAGGACAGCACATGAATTCAGATATGGAGTTACTGATCGAATACTTGCCGTTTTTAATTCCGCTCATCATTTTGCAAGTCGGACTGGCAATCTTCTCAGCGGTACACGTTATTCGCCATCCGCAGTACCGGTTCGGCAATCAAGTGATGTGGCTGTTACTTGTCTTATTGATTCAATTTATCGGTCCATTAATCTATTTTGTTTTTGGGAGAGGGGATCACAATGGTCGTTCAAATTAATGGTCTCACGAAACGTTTCGGAGATCACGAAGTGCTGCGGGACATTCATCTTGATATTCCTGAGCACTCAGTCTTTGGTTTTGTAGGAGCGAACGGTGCAGGCAAGACGACGCTGATGAAATGTATGCTCGGATTAATCCCATTGAATGCAGGAACCATCACAATTGCAGGGGAGCCCGTGATATTCGGCGAAACCAAATCCAATCGCCATGTTGGTTATTTGCCGGACGTGCCGGAGTTTTATCCTTTTTACAGCGCATCGCAATATTTAGAACTATGTGCGGTGATTACCGGTATGCCGAAAGACGAAAAACAAGCACGTATTCGTGAACTATTGCAGCTGGTAGGTCTGGAGGGCACCAATTCACCGATCAGCACGTACTCCAGAGGGATGAAACAGCGCTTGGGCATCGCGCAGGCTTTATTAAATCGTCCCAAATTGCTTATTTGTGATGAGCCTACTTCCGCTCTGGATCCCGCGGGACGCGCGCAAATTCTCTCCATACTGCAACAGGCAAAGGCAGAAACGACAGTCTTTTTCTCCACGCATATCGTATCGGATGCCGAACAAATTTGTGATCACGTGGCCATGCTGCATGAAGGGCGTATTATTTTCCAGGATGAACTCGCCAATCTGAAACAGCAAAACGAAGGCCGGTTCCTTTTTACATTTACCATCCCCGCAGCGGAAGCAATGGAACGTCTTCAGCATCTGCCTTTTGAAATGACTGTCACAGATGGCCGGCTGGCGGTGAACTTGCCCGACGACAATGCCCGTCTGCTGTTCATGCAGAAACTGACTGCACAGCAAATTCTCATACAGTCGATGCAGCCTCAAACCCGTTTACTCGAGCAGCTCGTTCTGGAGGTGCTCACATGAGACAGTGGATCGGTTTTCTTAAAAAGGAATGGGTTGAAAGCGTGAAAACGTATAAGCTTTTGCTCGTGACCGTCGTATTTTCCATTCTTGGTGTCCTGAATCCTTTTACCGCGAAAATTACTCCGGTCATGATGGAAAAGCTCATGCCTGAAGGGACAGTGGTCGATTTACCTGATCCGACCGCCCTTGACTCGTGGCTGCAGTTCTATAAAAACGTACCGCAAATGGGATTGATTGTGTTTGTTTTACTGTTCAGTACGATGATGTCGAAGGAACTGGAAAAAGGAACGTTAGTCATTTTGCTGACGAAAGGTTTACACCGCAGCACCGTAATTACGGCAAAGTTCTTCATGGCACTTTGTTATTGGACATGGGCCATCGCACTTTCATTCAGCATCACTTATGCGTATACCGCTTATTACTGGGATCAAAGCCAGCTGCATCATCTGCTGTTTGCGGCCAGCTGCCTCTATGTATTCGGCATATTCATACTTGCAGTGACATTATGGGGAAATACGCTGTTTGCCGCTTCGTACGGCGGAATCCTCGTTGCATTAATTGCGGTCATTTCATTATTCATCGCAGCGATATTTCCGGCATCTTCATCTTGGAATCCGCTGGAACTATTGAAGGCCTCTCCACATTTGCTGACTGGCGAGCTTGCGCCCATTGAATTATGGGTTCCTTATACTTTAACAATACTCACTGCGATTTCATTGGTTCTGCTGACTGCATCCTATTTCAAACGAAAATTGATTTGAAAGCGTTGACAATGGATAAAAAATCATGTAAATTACAAAAGCACGAACGTTATAATATATTTAAATGAAAACATTCGCTTATAGAGGTGATACTAATGGAAACAGTATTTGACTACGAAGATATACAGCTAGTCCCGGCAAAATGTGTGGTGGAAAGCCGCTCCGAATGTGATACATCCGTTATGTTAGGCGGTCATACGTTCCGTTTACCTGTCGTCCCTGCTAATATGCAGACGATTATCGATGAAAAAATTGCGATTCAATTAGCAGAAGAAGGCTATTTCTATATAATGCACCGGTTTAACCCGGAAACACGCACAGACTTTATCAAAGCTATGCATGCTCGCGGCTTGATTGCTTCTATCAGTGTCGGCGTTAAAGAAGAGGAATATGGATTCATCGAACAGCTTGCTATTGATGCATTGGTTCCTGAATTCATTACGATCGACATTGCGCATGGACATTCCAATCAAGTCATTCGGATGATTGAGCATATTAAAAAGCACCTGCCGATGAGCTTTGTGATCGCCGGCAATGTCGGTACACCAGAAGCTGTGCGAGAATTGGAAAATGCCGGAGCCGACGCAACAAAGGTTGGCATCGGTCCAGGTAAAGTTTGTATTACGAAAATCAAAACAGGGTTCGGCACAGGCGGCTGGCAGCTGGCAGCTGTACGTTTATGTGCAAAAGCCGCTTCCAAACCGATTATTGCCGACGGCGGAATCCGTACGCATGGCGACATCGCAAAATCAGTGCGTTTCGGCGCAAGCATGGTGATGGTCGGCTCGTTATTTGCTGGTCATGAGGAGTCTCCCGGACAGACTGTAGAGCAGGACGGCCGGTTGTTTAAAGAATACTTCGGTTCTGCGTCTGAGTTCCAAAAGGGAGAAAAGAAAAACGTAGAAGGCAAGAAAATGTTCGTAGAATACAAAGGCCCGTTAAAAGATACATTAATTGAAATGGAGCAGGATCTGCAGTCCGCCATTTCCTACTCAGGGGGCAAAACATTGCAGTCTATCCGTAATGTGGATTATGTTATCGTAAAGAATTCAATTTTCAATGGAGATAAAGTGTTTTAACTGCACATAGCCGGCCAGAGATGCATCTCTGGCCGGCTTTTCATTACGGATGCAGCTATGGCTATTTGTAGAGTAACAGGCGTATGACGTGTAATCCCACAACGTCTGAAGTTGCCCGAAAAAAAGAGAGGCAGATTTATGCCCCTCCCGCGTTACATCTTCTTCATTTTCTCTCTCGTTCGCACTAAAAAATATGCGCTGATCCAGGAAGCGATCGGAATCACCAAGGCAATTCCCATCCCTGCACAGAGTATCAAAATCATTTCGGAGCTGAATATTTTCGAATTCACGATATCGCCAATGGAGTATTTAAGATCCTTAAACCAGATGAGCAGTGCAAGGTAGCCCCCGAAAAATGCAAAGAACAGTGTATTCGTATCAGTTCCTAAAATATCCCGGCCGATTCCGACACCCGATGCAAACAACTCTCTTTTAGTTAGAGCCGGGGAGCGCTTAAAGATTTCATGCATCGAAGAAGCGATGGAAATAGCCACATCCATGATGGCCCCAATCGTACTCATGATAATGACCGACGCGCCAATTTTTACAAAGTCCACGCCGATATACAGAGATAACCCTGCAATCGCCTCTTCCTCCTCTTCACCGAACCCTTGAATCATCAGCTTTTGCGAAACAATTACGATGAAGAATAACAGAATGCTAATAGTAATCATCGTCGAAATGAAAGCAATCATGGTTTTACTGTTTACTTCATTGATATAAAACAAACTGATGCAGCCAATAACTATGCTCGCAATAAATGTGATCAGAATTGGATTGGCGTTTGCATCCAGCATGAAAAACATTGTGAAGAAGACCACGCCAAAATTTAAAAACAATGAAAAGAATGACCTGGCCCCGCTTTTACCTCCAACCCACACCATCAAAACGAGTAAAATGACCGCGAGCCACACTAATACATTCATACTCTCGCCCTCTTTCGCTCAATAAAGAAGATGGCGGTGTACAGACCGATTGGAATGGTCAGAACAATTCCGATTCCGCCGGCCAAAGCGCGGGCTAATTCAAGCGACAGATTCATCGAAAGCGTAAACCCGACCGGTGATGCATTTTTCAAGTATAAAATCAGCATCGGAATCGAACCGCTGATGTAGGCGAAGAACAGAATGCTCGTGATCGTGCCCATAATATCCTTGCCAATGTCTATTCCAGAAGCCCTTAGATCTTTGACAGAGATTGAACGGTCTCTTTCATACAGCACGAACATGGACGACGACATTGTAATCGCCACATCCATAATAGCGCCCAATGAACCGATAAACAGCCCTGCCATGAAAATTGTATGATAAGGCCTGGTCAAAAACTGCATTTCTTCATAACGCAAGCCATTTCCCGAAGTTATCCATATCACAATGGCCGTAATGGACAAAGAGGCCGCTGTCGCAATCAGCGTGGCTGCAATTGCCGCATATGTTTTTTCAGTACGGCCGCTGACCAATATGAGCGAAATGGCAGTGAATAACACAATACAGATGCCGCAGACTACTAACAAACTGACATCATAATATTTCACATAAATGTCCAAAGCAAATGACAGCAAGAGGACATTGATGATAAAACTGACAATCGCCAGCAGCCCCTGCTTATGCCCTACGATCAGTAAGGTAAAAATAAAGATCCAGGCTACGACGACTACATACTTGTCACGTTTTACATCCGTAATGCTTCCTGCAAGCTTACCTTCTGCAGCTGAGTCAATGGAAACGAACAACTCATTCCCTGCATGGTATTGCTGGTCATATGCCCCTGAAAATGAATACTGATTAGTTAAATGGATTTCTTGATTCTTTTGGTTGCCATTTTTCATCACAGCTATAATTTGCTGGGTAAACAGCTTGTCTTTATTGCCGTGCATATCTGTGACGTCAGATGACTCCACTACTTTTGTGTTGATCACTTCAGCAATGGGGCGATCATAAAACGAATGGTTGTTGCTGACAAACAGAAGTGATGAGATAAAACAAAGTGTCAGGACGGAAATCATGACCCACCTAACAGCTGTCATGTTTCTAGTTAGTTGAATAAGTATTTTCAAGCGAAATCCTCCCAGCACACTTTGGCATCATACATAGTATTATCTTACGCCACTTCAGTTTTCACTACAACAGAGGAGATTCAGATAATCTGCACTTCAGGTATGCCATCTTTCCACGCTTTCATTAGCAGCTGCAGAAGCTCTGCTGTTTCTATAACAGCAGACTTTTGCAAAGTCACCGAGCCGCCCTGATCCGTATGCCGCTGCTCCGCCCTGACCCGGTCGATCATCTTCCTCTGCTCCAGCAAAGTTGCAGCTGCTGCCGACTGATTCAGAACAGCAGAAGCTTTGCGCAAGGGCAATGGCAATCCGCTTTGACGGGAAGCATTCTTCAGATAGCCATTTAACTCTTCAGATATTTCATCTATAAAAAGCAGAGCGGCATTTGAATATATATCGAGGCCTTGATTTCTTATCGCCGTTTCCCACCCTGCTATTTCAATTTGCAGATGATGCCCGGATACGCGTTCTATGCCATTCAATAAACGGACAAGTGCAGAAGAAACACGCGCCAAATCAGCACTTTGCATCAGTATCGGCAGCTGGATATATGAGCTGAGCCCTTCCATTTCAGGTCGCCCTGCCCAATCAAAATGTAAGATGATATTTTCACTGGCCAGCAGTTGTTTCATCAGTCCAATGGCAGAAACCTTTTTATATGCAGGCGAAGAGCGCTTTGTTGCCTGATGAAACTTTGCGCTGTTTGGATCGAGATGGGAGCATCCAAATACCCGCTGCATCAGTTCCCTGTCATAAACAATCCATGAGCCGCATGCTTGCACTTGTTCCATGAAATAGTCAGGAATGTGTATATGCTTTTCTTTCACTTTACTGGCCAAAAATGAAGGCACCCTGCTATCCGTTACATCCATCGAATACGGCTTCCTCGCGGGATGCTGCCGATGAAAATTTTTTCCGAAAAACGACATAATCTCAGCCGGCAGCGTGAGATAGCCACTACTGAGCACCCAATACGCTTCCTTTACCTTTTGCAGCCGATGTGCTGTTTCATTCTGCATGGCAGCCATAGCAATGAGCATCAGGCGCTCTTGCGGCAATCCTACACGCTGGTCATAGTAATTGGAAGTGATAAATTCATTCATATACTGACGAATCTGGACTGCGGATAATAATTGATCACGTTCTGCCTTGATCTGAAGACCGAGCCATTTAATCTCACTGACTGAATAGCTGTGAATCCATTGTCCGTATAAACCTTCCTGCAACAGTCTCCGTACTATCCGATGAAACCCCTGATACACTGGTCTTCCCCGCTGCTGTTCTGCTTGTTTATACAAGACATCAAGCAGTGTATAATGCTGTGTATGCTCAATAGTTTGTTCAATCGCTCTCATGTAGCTGTCTCCTTTCCTGCATAACAAAAAAACAATCATCCTGCATCTTCGGCAGTATGATTGCAAAGTTTATGAATGCGGAAACAAAAACAGGCAGCTCTATAGCAGTCCATGAAACACCCATGGATGTCAGAGACCCTTTTGCCTCCACCTCTCAACCCCCGAAGAAAGTGTCGCTTTGACGATGCGGGGCAGGTCTCCTGGCTTCACTTCATCCTTCCGCCAAGCCTTCCCATGTCTTCATAGTGGCTTCTTTTGGCAGTCGTCCGTGTGTACAGTTGCGGGGACAGCTTCGATTTACGAATTCCCTTTTATACCTTGATAGGTACCGGCGCATCGTGCAAATTTATTGAATTGACTGTTCTCATTTTACCACGGATAGCAGAGAGAGTGGTAGGCTTTGTTCATGATCGAACTATGTATATAACGTAACAGGGTGCCTGGGCAAAAACCACTGTGATGAAAACCACAATTGTTTATTGCCAGGCACCCTGTGTCGAGTATTCTTCAGTAGTTACATTTGTTGTTGTTCGCATAGACAGCCGCACTCCGCCAATCCCTGGGTATAAGCTTCTTCCCATGTGATTCCGTGAATAAAGCCATTCTCGGAGTATCCTGTAATTAAGTAGAATGTCTCATTTTGCTCCGGCAATGCTGAATTGTTCTGATACGTGTTGTTTTTCATAACGATTACCTCCTGGTTTTTATGTTTTTCTTAGTATATGCATGCAGGTAAATAAAAGTACTATTTCTTCTCTTTTTACTGCCAGACCAAATGACAGCGCTTACATTTAGAGTTAAAGAATACTACTTGTCTTATATTTCCTGCTGCATATACCGTATTTCTCATTTTGCATCTCACTGTATTCTGTCAATTATACCACGTTTATGCATGTGTGTAAATTGCAAAAGTTTTATTTATTATCAATTTTTAATTAGTTGTATTAATTTTCTTAGCGCAGCGCGTACACTTGCAGCGCCTGGCTTTGTATATAAAAACATCCCCCTAAGTCTTCATTTCGACTTAGAGAGATCAAAAGTTCGCAGAGAATTTACTTTTCACAAATTTCGATGACTGCTCTTACAGAGTCTGCTGACTGATCAAGCGCAATCTGCTCTTCCTTTGTTAATGGAAGTTCAATCACGCTTTCAATGCCATTGCCTCCCAAAACAGTCGGAACGCCTAAATAAATATCGGAATAGCCATATTCGCCTTCTAAGTAGGCAATGGACGGTAGAATGCGTTTCTTGTCTTTAATAATCGCTTCTGCCATTTCAACTAAGGCTGCTGCGGGTGCATAATAGGCACTTCCGTTTCCGAGAAGGGAAACAATTTCACCGCCGCCTTTTCGAGTCCGTTCCACAATTGCTTCAAGCCGGTCCGCTGCAATAATTTTATCTAACGGAATACCGCCAGCATACGAATAACGCACAAGCGGAACCATATCATCTCCGTGCCCGCCCAGTACGAATCCTGAGATATCTTCTACAGATATATTCAGTTCTTCCGATACAAACGTATTGAAGCGTGCTGTATCAAGTACGCCGGATTGTCCAATCACACGGTTTTTCGGGAATCCCGTTGTTTTATAGCATACATACGTCATCGCATCTACAGGGTTACTCAATATCAGCACCGTACTGTCCGGCGCATAGCGTTTCACCTGTTCTGAAACGGAACGCATAATTTTCGCATTCGTCGTCACGAGATCATCACGGCTCATGCCTGGTTTACGCGCTACACCTGCAGTAATGATGACCATTGCCGCTCCCTCAATATCCTCATAATTCGATGTTCCTGTTATGCGGGAATTGAATTGCTGTACAGGACTTGTCTGAAGAAGATCCAGCGCTTTTCCTTTGGTCGGATTGGAGAGGTCCGGAATATCAACCAGGACGATGTCGCCCAGTTCTTTCTGCGCCGCCATCAATGCCACAGTTGAACCTGTATGGCCAGCGCCGATGACCGCAATCTTATGTCGTTTGAAAGCCATGGAAACTACTCCCTTCTAAAAATTCATGATGAAGCAATATGACAGGACAGATAATCATTTGCGCTCATACATTCCAGCCTAGCGCTCATAAACTCAAATATCCGATCATAATTCTTGTGCAGCCGCTCTTATGCGTAAGCAGCCGCTCATAAACAGCCAGCATCCGCGCAATTAGGCCGCATAAGCGCTCATAAGCTGCACACACTTCAGTCTTTTTTCTTTGTTTTCACTTCTGCCGGTTTTTTCACTTTTGGAATTTCCGGAACAGCGGGCTCAGGCGGTTTCACCATGCCATATACTGAATCATCGGGCCGCGGAATTACGTGCGCACCCAGCAATTCACCTACACGCGCCGCTGCATCGCGGCCGGCATCAACTGCTGCCTGAACCGCACCGACATCACCCTGAACGATGACTGTAACGATTCCGCCGTCAACCATCTCCTGTGAGACTACTTCTACGTTTGACGCCTTCACCATAGCATCCGCTGCTTCAATGGATCCTATCAGCCCTTTGGTTTCAATCATTCCGATCGCTTGACTCATGTATATCACCTCTCTTTACTTCGGTTGAATCGATAATACCGATAATGACCGCATCAATTGGAATCGGGTTTTCTTTCGGTAATATGAAACGTGAAGAACCGCCGCTCGTTATGAGCACCTCATCACCAATTCCTGCCCCGATCCGATCCGCCGCGACCATATGTGTCTGTATATTATTGCCGTGTGCATCAATCGGCTGGACAATCAATAGCTTAAGGCCTGCCAGTCCGTCTTCTTTGCGGGTTGCCCACACATTACCAATCACTCTTCCCATCCGCATGATTAATCACCTTTTCTACTTTCTGATGGTTATCGTCTTACCGAGTTCCCTTGCTGTATCTCTTGCCAATGCTGTGACGATCGTGCCTTTATCGACAACGATTTCTTGTTCGGAAATCGATGATAAGTCTTCAGTTGACAATAGCTTTTTCTTAAATTCATACGCTTTCGGAACGCTAGCTGGAGCAGGCGATTTCACCGTTTCCTGCACATTGTGCACAGCCACTGCTTCTTTTGCATCGCCGGCTTTTACCAAGCGGCCAATCGACCCTTGTGTAATGAAACCTGCATTCGCTTCATCGGTATCGATATGCATTTCGAGACGATAGCGTTCGTTCACCCGAATGCGGACATTACGGAATGAAATAGGGCGGACTCCGTCATATTCCACTGTGACGTATTCCCCGTCCGCAACGCCAAAGCGCGCAGCATCTGCAGGCGCCATATGGATGTGGGACTGGGCGATAATCAGGCCTTGTTCGATATGCACACTGCCTTTTGGACCGATCAATGTTACCGGTGCCGATCCTTCGATATTGCCGGATTCCCGAAGTGGGGGCTTGACGCCGAGCTTCATCGCATCCGTAAAGCTGACCTCAACTTGAGTCGCTTTTCGGACAGGGCCTAAAATACGCACACGTTCAATATTGCTTTTAGGTCCTGCAATCATCACCGTTTCATTGGCGGCGAATTGGCCCGGCTGTGAAAGCTCGGACCGCTGTGTCAATTCATACCCTGCGCCAAATAATACTTCCACATGTTCAGGCTGTAAATGTACGTGACGAGCGGAAACTCCAATGGGTACCGCGCGTTCCGGCAATTGAACGGGATTCTTCCCAAGTTGTCCGAGAATTTCTCCGACAATCTGTTCAATCAATTGCTGATTCATATCGTTCACGCCTTTCTATTGTGTACGCAAATATTATTCGCTTTTTGGCAAGATCATTTCTAGTTCGTTATGCGGTCTTGGGATGACGTGAACAGATAGCAATTCGCCCACACGCTGTGCAGATGCCGCACCTGCGTCTGTTGCTGCCTTTACTGCGCCTACATCGCCGCGTACCATAACTGTTACGATTCCGCCGCCGACATGTACTTTACCTACTAAGTTTACGCTTGCTGCTTTCACCATTGCGTCTGCCGCTTCAACTGCACCGATTAATCCTTTAGTTTCTACCATTCCTAATGCTGTACCTTCTCTGTTCATAATTGTTTCCTCCTAATAGTGGTTTATTTTGTAAGTTGTTTAACAATTTCACTGACTAAGTTCTGAACTAATGCCGGATCGATATTGCTGTTTGCTGCGGATGAAACGCTGTTCATCACATTGGATACAAGCTGATCATTGGAGCTTTCTGCAGGCTCTGAATGCTTTGGCAGCTGCACTTCTTTCGTGCCGTATGCCATTCGCTTAATGTTCAGCAAGTGTTTCGCCGTAACATTATCGGATGTAATATTGCCGCCGAATGTTCCGCAGCCTAATGTGAGCGACGGCATCAAGCCGGTCGTTCCTCCAACCGCCCCAATGGATGACATCGTGTTAACCAAAATACGTGATACTGGCATTTCCATCGCAAATTCACGTGCCACTGCATCGATTTCCGTGTGAAGCGCCAGGCTGTGTCCGCGTCCGCCAAGGTTCAGCAAGTCGAGGCATACTTCCTTCGCATGCTTCACACCGTCCACGATATACATCGCGAAGATTGGCGACAGCTTTTCCAATGAAAATGGAACGTCTTTGCCAACTTTAGTTTCCATGCCGATAATCAGGCGTGTGCCTTCCGGTAAGGAAATACCGGCCATTTTCGCGATGAATTGCGGGCTCTTCCCGACTACTTTCGGGTTCACTTTGCCCGGCACCGGTGAAATGACACCTTCCATCACTTTCTTTTCCTCATCCGATAAAATATAAGCGCCGTTTTTCTTCAGTTCACGCGTGACGAGATCTGCTACGTGTTTATCGACAACAATTGCCTGTTCTGTTGCACAGATTGTGCCGTAATCGAATGATTTACTGTCAACGATATCTTTTACTGCTTTTTCAATTTTTGCTGACCGTTCAATATAGACCGGCACATTACCTGGGCCGACACCGTATGCGGGTTTTCCGGAGCTGTATGCGGCTTTCACAAGCGCTCCGCCGCCTGTTGCAATGATCAGATTGATGTCTTTATGAGACATCAGCTGCTGTGTTGCTTCCATAGATGCCAGTGTCAGACATTGGATCAGACCTTCAGGAGCGCCTGCTGCTACTGCTGCTTCATCACAAACTTTCAGCGCCTCCTGTGTACATTTCACTGCATACGGGTGAGGGCTCACAACAACAGCGTTACGTGTCTTAAGTGAAATCAATGTCTTAAAGAACGCCGTAGACGTTGGATTGGTTGTCGGGATGATTGCAGCTACAACCCCAAATGGTGCAGCGATTTCCACGACTTTATTCAAATGATCTTCTTTGACGATACCGACTGTCTTCAAGTCTTTGATGCTTTCATACACATCACGGGAGCCGACTTCGTTCTTGATCTTCTTATGGGCTGCTACTCCCATGCCCGTTTCTTCTACTGCTAATTGCGCGAGGCGGCCTGATTGTTCAAATGCAGCGTCTGCCACGGCTTTGACAATTTTGTCGACCTGCTGCTGGGTGTAGCCCATGAATTTCTCTTGTGCTTCTTTTGCGGTTTGTACGGCTAAGCGCATTTGCTGCAAAGCCAGTAAATCATTATCAACTAATTGAACCAAATCAAAACACTCCTTTCTGCATGCCTATCTATCAATAGCTCAACGGATGATCCGCCATGTTCTGTACGGCTTCCCGGAATGCATCGGCCGCTGCCTGACAAGACGATTGACTGCCTGTCAGCAGACCGCCGCCGAAGTTCGTTTCGGAAGGAGGCGCATAGAGCTCACACAGTGTAACGTCTGCAGCTTTTAATGCCGCATCCAATCCGATCATCGCTTCCATCGGCGGAGCAATTAAATAAGCAATGGACTGCCCAACCGGTATGTTTGCCATTTCAGCTAAGTAACTGCCGCAGCTCGAGATCGCATGCGCATAGAGCACATGGTCCGGATTGCCGTTAATCGCTTCAAAATACGCTTCATGTTCCACCGTAATGCGGATGGAATCGAGACCGCTTTTCACTTCTTCCGGGGACGGGCCAGCAATTATTCCTATAAATTCACCCGACAGCGGGCCGGAAGCATGACCGGAACCTGCATAAAAACTTTTCGCATACACTACTTCCACATCACTGTGCTTTGTGGCTGCGTCAATTGCCGTGTAACCGATATCGTCAATTGTTGTCGTGACTAATCCAAGACTGCGCTGATAGGGTTTCAGCTGGAATTTCTCAGCCAGTTCCGGACTGACGTTTGGGATGACTTGCATCGATAATATTTCTGCATGAATTTTCATTTGCCTTCCTCCTTCCTCAGCCTTCTTTTTGAACTAGCGATACACCGCTGGCTTCATATTTTAAGATCTTCTGGATAATTGTCCCAAGATACGCGCCCGCTTCAACAGGCGGAATGCCACCTTTATGAATATTGGAAATCACCATACGATCCGCTTCAATCGTTCCGTGTCTCGGCTTGTAGCACATATATGCGCTCAGTGATTCTGCGGAAACTAGGCCTGGACGTTCGCCAATCAGCATGACTACGACATCTGGCTGCAATATCTCACCGATGTCATCCATCACAGCGACTCGTCCCTTATCCACGTAAAATGTCGTACCCATTTCGATATTCAAGTTAGTGAGTGATTGCTCGAGCGATAAATAAACATCTTCCAGGTTTTCTTCAATCGCTTTCGCACTCAGACCGTTTGATGCGACGATCTGAACTACCGGAGACTTTTTACAGCGCTCCTGTATCAATGATTTCCCTTCGTCTGACAGTTTTCTGCCAAGATCCGGACGACGAATATATTCTTCTTTATCCGCCACTTGGGACTGCACTTGGAAAAGTCCCAGCTGGTCAAGCAGGTTATCGGGTACTTCACCATACACTGCATCTACTGCTGCTGCATGATCCAGTCGGAACTGCAGCCAAGTTTTTGTTTTCGGGCGGGAACCAGCACGGCCGACACCTACTCGGGCCGGTGTCTTCTTGCGGTATTCCGCCAGTTTGTCTTCTTCGGGTTCAGTTTTAGGTTTACCAAAGGCTGTCGTTGGCTTTGGCTTCATTGTGGCAATATTTCGCTTCTGGTTTTTCGTCGTACTGTGGAATGTTACAGCTCCGTCAGGCGATGTTTCTGCAGTTTCCGCTTCTGACTTTCCAACTGGCTGCTGAGAAAACAGCTCCACTTTTTGTTCATTGGCGGGACGCTGCACAGCTTGGCCGCTATTGGCAGCTTCCAGTTTTTCCACGACCATTTTTGTGATTTGCTGAATCAATTCTTCATTCAAGTTCATCCACCTCCTATCGGTTGAATAGTGTGAGATCGCCGGCGCGCTTGCTTAGCATGCCGTTTTCGTAAATCCCCATCTTTTCAAGCCATTTTAAGTATTCAGGCGCCGGGGTTTTACCCGTCGTCCGCAGAACCGTCGCTATGTCGTGGTAGCTCATGGACTGATAATTCAGCATGACGTCATCGCCCATCGGTGCTGCGATGATGAAGTTTACACCTGCTGCAGAGAGCAGAATACTTAAATCTTCTATATCGTTCTGGTCCGCTTTAATATGGTTCGTATAACAAATGTCCACTCCCATTGGTAGACCGTGAAGTTTACCCATAAAGTGATCTTCAAGACCCGCGCGGATAACCTGTTTGCTGTTATACAAATACTCAGGGCCAATGAATCCAACTACCGTGTTGACGATGTACGGATCGTAATGCCGGGCGAATCCGTAGTTACGTGCTTCCATCGTCACCTGATCCACACCGAAATGCGCTTCAGCCGATAATTCAGATCCTTGTCCTGTTTCAAAATACAATGTTTGAGGACCCGTGCCTGTGCCTTGTTTCAATGATAGATCTTTCGCTTCAGCAATTAGTTCTGCTGAAATTCCGAATGAACGATTCGCTTTCTCTGTTCCTGCGATACTCTGGAAAATCATATCGGCAGGTGCACCTTGCTCAATCGCTTTCATCTGTGTCGTAACATGTGCCAGGACACAGTTTTGTGTCGGGATTTCCCAATCGTTGATAAATTCTTTCGTTGCATTCAAGACACGCTTTACGCTTTCTACAGAATCGTCCACCGGATTGATGCCGATTACTGCATCGCCGATACCGTAGGACAAGCCTTCTTTCAAGGATGTTATGATGCCGTCAATATTATCAGTCGGATGGTTCGGCTGTAAGCGGGAAGACATGGTTCCCTTTTGACCGATAGTAATATTGCACGTAGATAAGATTTCAATTTTATTCGCTGCATGCACCAAGTCCAAATTGGACATCAGTTTTGTAACAGCTGCAATAACTTCAGAAGTTAACCCGCGGCTTAAGCGCTTCAATTCGCGGTCTCCTACTTCATTGCTCAAAATGTATTCGCGAAGTTCTGCGATACTCCAGTTCCGAATCTCGCCGTAGACCTTTTCATTAATGTCATTTTCAATGATGCGTGAAACTTCATCACTTTCAATCGGGAGTAACGGATTATTACGTATGTCGCTGACGAGCAGCTCGCTGACAACTGTTTTAGCGGCAATTCGCTCTTGTACGGTTTCCGCTGCAATTCCTGCGAGGCGATCACCGGATTTCTCTTCATTCGCTTTTGCAAGCACTTCTTTCAGGTCCTGGAACACATATCGTTCGCCGCCTAGTGTAGTGGATAAATTCACGTACGAGACCTCCTTTACGTTGTGTGGAATGTTAGGGTTTTCACAACGACCGGTACGACGCCCGAAGTGAGTGCGTTGCCGATATCGATGTAATCGCCTGTTTCCACATTGATTTGATCTATACAAATAATGCTTTGTTTCACTTGTAACGCTGCCAATGTCTGGCCAATCACTTTGGCATGATCTGACTGGATCACTAAAATAATTGGCTGTTCGGGCCTCGGCCGCTGATCCATAATCTGGACAATGGCTTTTGCGAGTTTTTGAACATCACGAAATCCGAGATAAGGCAGATTGGACAAATAAAGGGCGAAGTTTTGTCCTTCCTTCGCGGAGTCGTATAACGCGACGGCCTGCTCTACAGCGTCTTCAAAATGAGATAAACCTGTCTCCAGATTTTCTTTAAAGTCGTATTGATAAATCGGGATATTCTTTAACGGCAATTCATGCGGCGCAACCTGGATGGTAGCTCCGCTTATTTCAGTAGTTTGTGTTCCTGCCCCTAATACAGTCGCACGCACGGTTTCCGCTGGCTCTTGCCAGGTGAATTGCTGCAAGGATGCATTGTTCAGTAAGGCTTCCGCTAGCTGGAGTCCGATGTCATCGTATTGTGCTTCCTGAGCTTCGTCTGATTCATGACGGTACATGCATTCAGAAATACCGCCTGAAAAAACGATCGTATCTACTGAAGGCGCCCAGTTAGGCTCATGTCCAAGCAACAGCACTTGATCCTGTGCATGAACTTCTTTTTTCAACATACGCGCCATCGCCTCTGCCATATAAGTTGTCACAAAGGACACGGCTGCAGCATCTTGCGGATCACCGGCTTGTAACGTGTAGCCCTGCTCTTCAAGCAGCCTGGCGACCGGCGGTGATATTGTCCGGACTTTTCCATGTTCAAATTCGATTAAGCGTCCGCCGATATGCATCGTGCACGTTCCGAGTAATTGTTTATCCCTGAATACTGCAATATTTGCTGTTCCTCCGCCAATGTCTATATTGGCAATCACCTGTCCGCTTTTGCCCGATGCTTCATAGCTTCCTGAGCCCTTTGCAGCAATGATGCCTTCCAGGTCAGGACCCGCTGTTGCCACCAGAAAATCACCCGCTTCATCGGATAATTGGTGCAGCAATTCACTGGCATTGCGTTTGGTTGCGGTTTCGCCAGTAATAATGACAGCACCCGTTTCAATCTGTGAAGGCTGAACTCCTGCTTTATCGTATTCAGAGCGGATAATTTGCTGAACGCCTGCCACATCGACAGTCACAGCGTCTTGCAATGGCGTACGGAATACCGGACTTTTGTATAGTATTTCTTTATCCGTAATTTCTATTCTCGGGACATGTGTTGCACCTGCCACGTTCCGCAGAGAGAATCGGCTGATAATCAGTTTCGTCGTGCTCGTGCCAATGTCAATTCCTGCACTGATAATGGTTTCATGCCTATTGAAATTGTTCACTTCCACACCCCTTTCTGATACCACTCGATGTCTGTCAGCATCGGACAGCATTCCCGGCTTTATACATAAAAAAAGCACCTTTACAAACCCATGGTATTCCACGGGATGTAAAGGCGCCTTTGCCGTTTTTATTTACTTGTATGAATTTCACTATATCAAATTCTTGAATACCTGTAAAGAATATCAACCGATAAACAGTAAGTGTTCATCTTCGGCAGCCATCACATATTGCCGCATGTCTGTCAGGCTGTTCATCTTCGTCAATTCCCTCAGATGATCGATTCCTTGTCCCGTTACAGAAGACACCATAACAATCGGACCTTCATTCATGACTGTTTTCAGCATGTCGAGTGCCCGTTGCGATTTCGCTTCGGGCAAATCACATTTTGTGACAACGCCGATCGGCAATTTAGGTATGCCCATGCTGAACCCCGGCGGAAAAATGAGTTTCTCGCTCGTTGCATCCTGCAGATAAAGCACGTGCGTCACTTCAAGTGCGGTTGCCATAATATTTTTATAGAACATCGGGTTTTCTGTGTACTCGCCCGGCGTGTCGACAATCCAATCATAATAATTGAGCGTCTGCGTTTTGAAAGCTTCAACTTTTCGGCCCAATAAAGCATTTGTTAATGTGGATTTTCCGGCCCTTACTGCACCGATCAGCATCGCCTTGTTTCGCATCATCTTCACCCCTTATGATTTCGTAATAGCTGACGGCGTATAGCCTAACTTGTCGGATAAAAACCGGTTGATCTCAAGCATCGCCATTTCGACCTCAGATACAGTGCCGACAATGACCAGACTTCCTGTAAAACGATCCAGGAATCCGATGCGGACATTTGCCGCCTTTGTCGCCAAGTCCGCTGCAATAATAACTGTTTCACTAGGTGTGCAAGTCAGGATACCAAGCGCACCTGCCTCCTGTATGCCTAACTTCTGGAACATATCCGGATCCGGATTAGCGATCAAATGACTGAGAGTAAGTTGTTTTCCGGGAACAAATTCCTGTATAAACCGTTTCTTTTCTTCGCTCATTACATACACTCCCTGCTTTTACTTTTTATGCTTTCGCAACGGGTGCTTCCGCTGCATCTTCTTCATATTCACCTTCACGTATAATTCCCGCTTCACGATCTTGTTTCTCTAACTTCAGTGCTGTCGGAACAGAAAGCTTGTACGCAATAATGATTGCAATCACTCCGGCACTGAATTTACCGAGAATGACGGGCAGAATAATATTCGGCTGGAAATTCGCGGTGAATGATAAGTGGTCACCAAGCAAGAATGCCGAACAGACAGCAAACGCGATGTTGATGACTTTATCTTTTGGTCTCATATAACGCACTAAGGAGAACATCGCCAAAATATTTGCAACTGTCGCCAGTAATCCGGCACTGCCTTCAGGTGAAAGACCAATCTTTTGTCCCAGTGCTTCCAAAGGGCGCGCCATATACTTTCGGATTAAATAAATCATCGGGAATGCACCCGCAAGCATAATTCCGATATACCCCGCTGTTTCAAGCGCACGGAATTGGTCTGCTTTATCCGCCATAATCGGATCGAAGCCCCAGACACCAAAGATTTTTGTGAAAATGCCTGTGAATATTTCTACGATGGAGAATACCAGAACAAGTTTAATGGCAGCATCCATTACGCGGCCGAAAATCATAAATCCATTAATCATAATACGCGGAACGAATTTCAGTCCTACTGCGATTAATACAACAAATAGTAATAACGGCAACAGGTTAATGAAAATCTGTAAGTAGCCTATCGCAAATTCATAATTGGATGTAGCAGTCGTGCTGATTACATCACGCACATCTGTATTAAACAAGACGACAAGAACAGATGCAATAAATGCACCAATCGGTATCGTCAATACACCCGACATGATACCAAGCGCCATATACTTATGATCCCGCTTATCCAGCATAGCAAGTCCCATCGGAATGGAAAACACTATAGTCGCACCCGACATGAAGCCCACGATTAATGCCATAATCCAGCCTTCATTCGAAACCTTTAACGCTTCCGCCAGCTGGTAGCCGCCCATGTCTGAAGCTAAAATTGTTGTGGCGGCAATTGCTGGATCTGCGCCAATTGAGTTGAAAATAGGACCGATAAATTTACTGATAAACCAAGTTAAATATGGAATAGATGCCATGATTCCTGCTGCCGGTACGAAAATATGACCCACTGCATGCAGTCCCGACATGAATTCCTTACCCAAACCTTCTTCTGGGTTTTTTATTGAAGCAAATGCCCCTGCAATTGCACAGGCCATAATAATATACACAATTACCGTGCCGATCATTTCCATCTGCTTTTCCTCCTCATACTATCGTATTGTGTTACTAACTGCCGCGTACTATTCCATCAGCCACCGCCTTTAGATCGGTTTCATTCAAAATTCGCTAAAAAAGACAAAAAGACGCTTAAAGAATAAAGCTCTTTAAGCGTCTTTGCTCAGATCTATTTACTTGTGCGAATCTATAATTTCCATGGCAACCGACACCATTGTCATTTGCCGTGACATACTCATATCGCGCATCTGTTTGAATGCTTGCTGCTCGGTTAAATGCTCTGCATCCATCAATATGCCTTTTGCCCTCTCTATTACCTTCCGTTTTTCCACTTCCTGCTTCGCCTGCTGAACACTTTCTTTCAGCCGTTTTGCTTTACCGGATTGATGGAGCGCCACTTCGATTGCCGGAATTAAATTGGATTCTGAAATAGGTTTGACTAGGTAGCCTACAACATTGTCTTGCTGTGCTTTTTCCACAAATTCCTTTTGACTGTAAGCCGTAATAATCAGAATCGGTATATCAAGCTGTTCTCCAATGATCCGGCTCGCTTTCAAACCATTCATCTTCGGCATTTTGATATCCATCAACACCAAGTCAGGCTTATGCAAGAAAGCCAGTTCGATTGCCCGGTCCCCGTCACCCGCTTCTCCCACAACTTCATAGCCGTGGTCGAGCAAAGTCATTTTTAGGTCCATGCGGATAATCGATTCATCTTCCGCTATCAAAATGCGTTTACTCATCAAAGATTTCCACCTCCGCACCTACCGGAAAATTAATCACGGCATGAGTCCCAATTTCTCTCGGTATATATAAAAACTCGCCGTTCAGGTCATTGGTCACTAAATTATGGATGATTTCTGTACCAAGAGAAGTTTGCGGATCCTTCATTCCAACGCCGTTGTCGGAAACGTGAAGTTCAACAAAATCCTGATCTACAATGAATTCTACATCTATAATACCAGATTCTTTGCCTTGAAATGCATGTTTTAAGGAGTTTTGTATAAGCTCATTGATGATAAGCGCAATTGAAACCGCTTTCTTAGAGGATGTTATTATTTTATTGCCATTTGGCTCAATAATCAAGTCCACTTTCAAATTATATTCATTCAGCACCATCGTGGAGCATATTTTTCTGGTCAAATTTATGATATTTACATCATCATCATCCGCGTGTTCTTTCCTCAGGATAATTTCGTACACAGAAGAAATACTGTATATCCTGTTTAACGTCTCTTCAAATGCAGCCCGGCTTTCGACAGGCATGTTATTGCGCATCTGCAATCGTATCAAGCTTGCAACCGTCTGCAGATTATTCTTTACACGGTGATGAATTTCTTTTATGACGACAGATTTCATCATCAGCTCTTTCTCTTTTGTTCGGAGCTCCGTGTTATCCTGAATAATAAGTAATGTCTCTTGTGATTTATTTTTTTCACGCATTCTTATTTTTTTCACTGTTAAGTCTTTCTTTTGCGTCGTCAGTTCAAACACAAATACATCGTCTTCCTGCTCATAAACGGATTGTAAAAACGGCAGCATGTCCAGTACATTCCGGTTAATTACATCGTCTTGCCCGCTCATTTCACTAATAAGCTGTAAGCCGGCGGGATTCGCATATACTAGCCGGTCGTCTGAATCCGTCAAAATCAGCATTTCCATTAACAAATCCGAAACTACACTTAATCCGGCACCGGTCACTTGATCCTCCGCTGTTTCCGTTACTATGGAAAACGTCTTTACATCATTAGCCGGCAACAGGGATTTCACTTGTTTTTCAGAAATCAGCACTCCGATCACTTGATGATGCCTATTTTTAATCGGCACAACAGTTTGGCCCACGACGATTCCTTCTTGTGTCATTGCCTGCTGGATAATTGATTTTTTACCGTTTCGATAGGAATAGAAAACACCCGGCTCAAACGACTCGAAGACAATTCTTCCTACCACTGAATTATTATACAGCGGGGTACTGCCGGTTGGAAAGGCTTCCGCTACGACAATTGCCTGGTTGCTCAGTTTTAATTTGCAGTCAATGAACATATATGAGCCTGACAAATCTGCATAGGTCTGCAGGCTGGACGCCATCTCTTGCAATATCTTTATGTCTTGGTCAGACAGGTCTGTATACTGTTTACAAAGTTTCTTTACTGTTGCTTTTACCACTGTGCCACAACCTTACTCTGGGGAAATCATGATTTTCAATCTTTGTAGAATTAGTATAGAACTGTTAGTGGGGGAGGTCAATGGACAAATACTATGCATCTATATTGAGATAATAAAAAGAAAGAAGAAAAGCGAGAAGCTTTTCTCCTTTCTTTTTATTATCTTCTGTTCTCAAGCAATGGATTTGAAACTCCTTCACATCCGAGTAGTCCAATAATAGTTAAGAACACTTTTTGCACACCAAAATACGCGTCTGTTGGATCAAAATACTCGTCTAACGTATGAAAGCCGCCAGCATCTCCGCCTCCGCCAAGCGTAACTGCAGGGATGCCTAAATGAATGGGGACATTTGAGTCTGTACTGGACGCATCATCTAAAACGGGTTCAAAACCTAATGCTATTGTGGATGCCAGCGCGGTCTGAACGATGCAGGAGTCCTCACTTTGAGTACCGGCTGGCCGGCTACCTACTGCTTGACATTCGACTGTTACTTCATCATTCTTTCCCCAACATGCATTCTCTGCAATCGCAGCCCTATGTACGATATCCAAAACTCTCTCTTCCAACTTCACCAATTCTCGCTGTTCATTGGAACGAAGATCGATGGTCATGGAAGCCGTTTCTGAAATCGTATTGACAGATGTTCCCCCGTTTATGACACCAACATTAAACGTGGTTTTAGGTATTACCGGTATTTTCAAAGAGGATATTTCAGCAATTGCCCGACCTAGCGCATGGATTGGATTCGCAGTTCCAAACCCTCCAAAACTATGCCCCCCTGGTCCTTTATACGTCACTATGTAGCGTTTGCTGCCTGTACCTAAATATGTGATGCGTTCCGGGTTACCTGGTTCTATAGATATAAAACCGTCAATATCATCCCGTGTGTTAAAAAGATGTTTAACCCCTTTTAAGTCGCCTAATCCCTCTTCACAAACCGTAGCACCTATAATGAGATCTCCCGTTGTTTTGATAGCACTAGCATTCAGGGCACGTATGATAGTCAGTACAGATGCCAAACCTCTTCCGTCATCAGAAATACCAGGTGCAAATATTTTCCCGTCGATCTGTTTTGCCTCTACATCCGTCCCCGCTGGAAATACAGTGTCTAAATGTGCACAGACGACAAGCGAAGGCCCGCCACCGGTACCTTTTCTAATACCGAATACATTTCCCACGTCATCAATTTTTACATCATCAATGCCTAGTTGCCGTAATTTTTCTTTGTAGACATTTCCTCTGACCTGCTCTTCAAATGTCGGTGATTCAATTGCGGTAATCTCAATTTGTTCTTCTGCCGTATTCATATTATCAGACTTTAGAAACTCTAAGCCTGTTTGCACTTGTTCATTTTCCAGAAGTGTATTCATTACACTGGAAGCTTCGCTGTTCACTGATATCATTGATACTACCTCCTGAAATTTTCATTTTCGCAAGTATCGATCAAAGAATGCTACGGTCTCCATATGCATTGTGATTTGGTTAGCAGTTTTTTCTGTATGATGACCTTCATCTTCGAAAACAATAAATTTCACTGGTGATTTACGTGATTGTAAATCGTCCACCAGCTGTTGTGCTTCACTAACAGGCACCCGTGTATCATTTCGTCCATGGAAAACCAATAAAGGAGCTTGAATTTTATCTGTCAAATTCATAGGGGCAATCTTATCAAAATACTTGCTGTATTGTTCCAATGAACCATATTCACTCTCACGTAAATATCTGCGCCATTCTCCAGTGTTTTGTAAAAATGTTTTCAGATTCGACATTCCCACGATATCCACCCCTGCTGCCCATAAATTAGGATAGTGGGTTAAAGCCGCCAGCACCATGAATCCTCCATAACTTCTGCCTATGATGCCAATTTTATCTTCTGCTACCTGATGTGTCGCTGTTAATTCTTTCGCTAAACAAGCCAGATCTTCAACCGCGTCTAAGCGTTTGTCTGCGTCATCCATTTGTAAAAACGATCTGCCATAGCCGTTACTTCCGCGAATATTCGGTGCAGCGACAGCCATTCCCTTGTGCACTAAGTATTGTACAACAGGATTGTATTCAGCCTTCGTTTGTGATTCTGGCCCGCCATGGACATAGATTACAGCTGGTTGATTAACTGAAGCGTCTTTATTATAGAAAAAGTATGGAACTTCTAATCCATCAAATGAATGAAAGATGCGCAATTCCGGCTCACACCAAAACTTGCCGACAGTCTTTGATTGACCTATAAAAGTTAGTCGATTCACTTTTTTCGATGCTACGTCATAACTCCAAATATCTCCCGGTGCTATAGGAGTTTTTAAAGTGAAAATCAAAATCTCATTTGTTAACCAAGACATGGAACTGATAACGCCTTTAGGAATACCGTCTGCTAACTCACAAGCTTTTAATTGTGGAGAATAAAATCCTAAACGATTAATCCCACCTTCATTCAACGTAAAGGCGAGTAACTCTTTTTCAGGCGAAAAGCTAATTTCCTCCATATCCCACTTTTCCCAGTGAAGTAACTTTTCAATTTGTGCCGGCTGGTCTACTGAAAATCTGCATAGATGCAAGGTCTCTTCTTTATAATCGCTTAACATATACACATTATTTGAAATCGTATCGGCAATCGGCATTTCATAGCGCGAAGAAACGTCTTGATTTCCAATTACATTTATTGAACCATTATGGATATGTACTACAGACAGCGTACTATCGATGTTCGTTACTTTACTGCTTACAATTATATTTTCGTCGTCAATCCAGCTTACCGGTATACAATTTGCATCGTGCGAGTATACTTTCTTGATTTCTTTTGTCTCTATATCCACAATAAATACGTCAAAAAAACCTGCCGCTCTTCGATTACTCGAAAAGGATAGAAATTTGCCGTTAGGAGACCAGCCTCCGATATGATGGAAATGGTCCGGTGATACTACCAAAGGTATCAATTCTTTAATTTCAGCATCAGTTCGATATGCATATATTTGTTGTTTTTCATTTCCTTTATAATCCATACCGATGACAGTCCAATCACCTTTCGGACCGTGATACACATCCATTACACGGTCCGGTGTTTCAATAACCTGTACCGGTTTATTTTCTTCATTCAGCGTCCAAAGTTCAGCTTTTCCTGTGAACTTAGACAGGAATGTGAATTGACTTTCCCCTGATATAGCCTGTGATTGAAAAGCTGAATTTACATTTAAAAAGTCTACTAAGATTTCTTCATCTGACATACATATCCCTCCTACACGGTATTACTCATATAAATGACATGAAACAAAATGCTCTTTCTCAATCTCTCTGCTTTGAGGCTTAATTTCCTTACACTTATCCATTGCGAACGGACAGCGCGTGTGGAATACACAACCTGAAGGAGGGTTCAAAGGGGATGGAATCTCACCCTTTAGAGTAATTCTTTCTCTTTTGATTCTTGGATTCGGCATAGGAATCGCAGATAATAGTGCTTGTGTATAAGGATGCAATGGATTTCCAATCAATTTTTCCGTAGGTGCTGTCTCTACTAAATTCCCTAGATACATGACTCCAATTCGATCAGAAATATGACGAACTACACTAATATCATGGGCGATAAATAGATACGTCAATTTATACTCTTTTTGCATTCTCTGTAATAAATTAATGACTTGCGATTGAACCGAAACGTCAAGTGCTGAGACAGGCTCATCGCAAATAATTAACTTAGGGTTAGCGATCAATGCCCTCGCCAAACCTATTCGCTGACGTTGTCCACCAGAAAATTCATGCGGGTATCGATAATAATGATCTAATTGAAGACCTACCTTTTGCATAATTTCCATCACTCGCTCGGTATGTTCTTTCCGCTCGCCAAGTCCGTGAATAATGAGAGGTTCCTCCAATGTTTTACCGATTCTCTTTCTAGGATTCAATGAAGAATAAGGGTCTTGGAATACCATTTGGATTTCTTCACGCGTTTTGCGCATTTCTTTGTTTGATTGCTGAAATATATCGTCGTCGCGATAAATCGCTTCCCCTTCAGTCGGCTCCATCAATCTCATAATTGTCCGACCCGTAGTACTTTTACCGCAACCTGACTCACCTACGAGACCAAATGTTTCACCTTCGTATAACGTAAAGTTTAGATTGTCCACTGCTTTTACAACTTGTTGATTGCCTTTGATCATTCCAAGGGACCCTTTTACAGGAAAGTACTTCTTTAAACCTTTCACTTCCAAAAGAACTTTACGCTCCGACTCATTTTGCTGAAGCATATTTCAACGCCCCCTCTTTTTTTGCAATGTCTTCATAATGCCAGCATCTGACTTTCTGGCTATCACTTGCTACTTCGAGTCCAGGCACCTTTGTTCGGCATAAGTTATCCGCAAATTCGCATCTTGCTGCAAAACGGCAGCCTTGTGGAACATTATCTAAAGACGGCACAATCCCTTTAATGACATGAAGTTCCTCTCCTCTGTCACCATCCATTTGCGGGATTGATTTGATCAATCCTTTAGTATAGGGATGCAGCGGGTTCTCAAATAAGCTATATATGTCAGCCTCTTCCACAATTTGTCCTAGATACATTACGACTACACGATCACAAAGCTCTGCTACCACGCCAAGGTCATGTGTGATAAACACAACACCCATATTAAACTGTTCATTTAAATCTTTAATCAAGTCTAATATTTGTGATTGGATTGTCACATCAAGAGCTGTAGTCGGCTCGTCTGCGATTAATAAGCTGGGATTACAAGCCAGGGACATTGCAATCATTACACGTTGTCTCATACCCCCTGATAACTGGTGGGGATAATCATGTACTCTTTTCTCTGGTGCGGGAATGCCTGTCAACTTCAGCATTTCCACAGCCTGCTTATATGCTTCTTCTTTGGATACTTTTTGATGCAGCATGATCGATTCAGCGATTTGAAACCCAATCGTCAATACCGGATTTAATGAACTAAGTGGATCCTGGAAAATCATAGAGATTTCATTGCCGCGTGCATCCCGCATTTCAGATTGAGACAACTTCAATAAATCAGTATCTCCCCTGAATATGATTTCCCCCTCATATTCAACTAAGTATTTCTCATCGAATAATCGCAGAATAGACTGGGAAGTAACACTCTTTCCACAACCGGACTCCCCTACTACACCTAATATTTCTCCACTGTCGACATGAAAAGATACATCATCAACAGCCGTTACCTGTCCTGTCTCCGTATTAAAATGCGTTCTCAAGTTTCTAACGTCCAATAATTTATTACCAGTCATGAAATAAACCTCCTTTTCACTGCGTTGCTCATCGTACTGTTATTTACGTGTATGCGGATCAATGTAGTCACGAATTCCATCACCTAGTAAATTAAGCCCCAAGACAGACAGCACAATCAAAATCCCAGGGAATACCGTCATCCACCACGCGCTAAATATAACTACCTTGCCATCATGCAAGATATTCCCCCAGCTAGGTTCGGGTGCTGGAATTCCTGCACCTAGGAAACTTAAAGCAGCTTCCGTAATAATGGCGTCAGCAAAAATAAAGGATGCTTGCACTACCAGTGGTGCAATGGTGTTTGGCGCAATATGTAATACGATAATTCTCCAAGTTTTTGCACCTTGAGCACGAATTGCTTCTATATATGTTTCTTCTCGTACGACGAGCGCTGCTGAACGTACCACACGCGCCACGTTCGGAATAAATACGATTGTTAATGCGATGATTACGTTTTCTTTTTTCGGTCCAAGTGCAGCCACTAAAGCAATCGCCAGAAGAACCCCGGGAATCGCCATAAGTCCATCGCATATTCTCATTAGAATATTATCAAGCGCGCGATAATAACTAGCCAACAAGCCAAATATCATTCCGAAGAAACAAGCCAATGCAGCGACTGATAAGCCAACGCTTAGCGATACGCGTGCACCATATGCCATTCTTGATAATAAGTCCCGGCCAAAGTTATCTGTGCCAAGCAAATGGGCAGCGCTTGGGGCTTGCAGCCGATCTGTTACGATCATTTCGTAAGGTCCGTAAGAAATGAGAAAGGGACCGACAATAGCCAGTAATAGTAGGAAAATCATTGTGATTCCGCCGATTACCATACCACGGTTCCTCATGATTCTTTTGAACATAAGAGCTTTTTGTTGTTTTTTTAAACGCTTCTTTGCTTCTAAAAATTCATCCTGCACTATACTATTTTCTTGAATAAGATTCATGCTCATCCCTCCTCATTACTTTTTGTTCAAACGAACACGTGGATCTACTACACCATACAGTAAATCAATAATTAAATTAATGAATACATAAGTACATGTAACAAACAGAACTACACCTTGAATAACTGCATAGTCCCTGCGTTCTACGGAATTGATGATCAGCTGGCCAATACCAGGAATGTTAAAAATGGTCTCGGTTACGACAGCCCCGGCAATAAGCGCCCCTAACGTTTGCCCAATAACGGTTAGTATAGGGAGGAAAGAGTTACGTAATGTGTGTCTCATTACGACTAAATATTCGCTTACACCTTTTGATCTTGCAGTTTTAATATAGTTCATATTCAGAACTTCTAATAGACTGGAACGAGTCATTCTGGCAATCAATGCCGCGTGCATAGAGCCCAATGCTATAGAAGGTAAGATTAAGTATTTAATATGTTCAACAAATCCTGCGCTTAGTGGCTGGTATCCCGCGACGGGCAACCATTGCAGCTTAACACCGAACAGTAATATTAAAAATAAACCAAGTAAAAAACTTGGTACACTCATACCGAGTAAGGAAATGCCCATCACTGTACGATCCGTATTCGTCCCTCTACGTGTTGCAGCCAAGATACCAATCGGAATAGAAATGATTAATGAGATGAATGCTGCAATAATAGCTACCGAAACGGTCGGCGCTAAGTGACTCAAAATTGCATCGATTACGGGTTGCTTCATAAAATATGATGTTCCTAAATCACCCTGCAACGCATTTAGGATCCAATGACCGTATTGCGCAATAATCGGTAAATCTAACCCAAGTTCTTCACGTAAATCTTGTATTTGTTGTTCAGTAGCTTCTTCTCCCAGCAACATCGCTGCCGGATCACCCGGTGTCAAATGAATAATCATGAAAATGACAACAGAAACTATAAATAAAACAGGGATTAAAGATAGCAGTCTATTGATGAAGTATGATCTCATTCACTGTTTCCTCCTATTCAGAACATAATAAGCAGATTGCCTGCCCACTTTATAAGATAACGGCTCTACCTTCTAAGTAAGAGCCGTTTCTAGAATTAATTGTTTTTCTTTACATTCCAAAGCAATGCTGTATTCAATATCTTGACATTCTCAATTTTGTCAGTTGTAGTAA
The DNA here is from genome assembly GCF_002077155.1 of Sporosarcina sp. P33. Taxonomy (GTDB): domain Bacteria; phylum Bacillota; class Bacilli; order Bacillales_A; family Planococcaceae; genus Sporosarcina. Next base: position 1,712,178 of record NZ_CP015027.1, read on the forward strand.
TGATGGAAGCGTAATGCCCAAATAATGTATGGGGCACATAATCATTCCACATATACGCTTGTAAATCACTCCACTGCGCAAGGGCATCTTCTTTAGTTTCCGCTACACGAATTTCTTCGAGTGAAGCAGTAATTTTCTCATCATCTGTCCAGCCCGAATACGTCGGATTTAATACCAGTAACTGAGATGGTGTCGTGACATATCCTGTACCGACAAGCAGAAGATCCCAGTTATCAGGGTTAGAGCGCTTTTCAAGTAGAGTAGGCCAATCGTAGATTTCTAGTTTCGCATTGACGCCCATCTGTGCTAGTTGTTCTTTTAGAACGACAGCCGCATTATAATGGTGGTCATAATCCTTAGTAGAATAAAGGACGACCTCTAGACTGACCTAGCGATATGAGACACATATAAAACACCATGATTAGGCTGCTTTGACACCATATTTTATCGGTGTCAGGTAGCCTAATTTTTCTTGGATACGTTCTTCATTATAATAATTTAAATAGGCAATTACTCGTTCAACTACAATATTATTGCGTAATGAATTAAATTTAACGTATTGAAATTCTTCAGATTTCAGACTCGAATGAAATGATTCAATCACCGCATTGTCCCAACAGTTTCCTCGACGTGACATGCTGCCGATCAGGTCGTTATCCTTGATATAGGCTTGATACGCGTATGACGTATACACACTCCCTTGATCCGAATGTATAATCACTCCTGTGGGGTGGTTTCTCGCAGCTAGTGCCGCCTTTAATGTGTCAATTACGAGTGGTGTCTGTTGATGGTCGTATAATTTGTAAGCAACAATTTCATTATTGTATAAATCCATAATGGTTGAAAGATATTTTGTCGTACTACCATACTGGATATAGGTGATGTCGGTTACCCACTTCTGATTCGGTTCACTAGCTGTGAAATTACGTTTAAGAAGATCTGGGGCAATTATGATACTTTCCCCTTGAGATTTCCACTTTCGTTTAGGCTTGATACGACACTGTAAGTTATGCTTTTGCATGAGGCGTTGAACCGTATTGCGATTCAATTCTATGTTGTATTCCTGCTTTAGAAATGCTTTGATTTTTCTATGTCCATTCCGATATTTAGTGCGTTTACACAATTCTATAATAGCCTCCTCTTCCACTGAAAGAGACTTATCCGTTTCCTCCAGACGCCACCTATAGTAGGTAGCTCGTGGTACTCCTAATGCGGATAAAATGGCTGTTATTGTATACTTCTTTTTTAGTTTTTCCACAATCTGAAGAACTATTTCTTTCTCAATCTCCTTTCGATCTCCATGTACTTTTTTAGAATCTCATTCTCCATTTTTAAATGAGACATCTGTCGTTCTTTCTTGTCCGCTTCACTCGAAAGTTCTGGTCCATGACCGAAGGTATATTGTTTACCTATCGGTTGATCAAAACGATATATTTCATTTGCACGATACCATCTCATCCAGGTTTCAATCTGGGATTTATTTTTGACTCCGTGCTTCTCCATAATTTCTTTAGTTGTTAATTCCCCACTCAATTTATCTTTGACAACTGCCCATTTTACTTCGCTTGAATATACGTTTTTGCCCACGCAAAAACACCTCCGTTGTAAGTACTTTTTACAAGTGTACCACTTCGAAGGTGTTTTATATTGTCTCAAAAATTTAGGTTAGCCCACTCCTCATTATTGTAGCCTGCCTCTTTTAGCAGTTGTTTCGCTTTTTCCGGATCATTTTGATTGTAGCTTTCGCTTCCCGCATCTGTTGCCCAATCTTCGTTATCGGGACTCATATAGCCAGCATCCAGTTTATATAAATCTTCATTTCCTACTGCCGCAAGCATAATGGAGTTAGCATCGATTCCTTCATTAATCGCCTGTCGAATAGCTAGATTACTCATTACACCAGTCTTTTTGTTATATGCAACGTTGATCGTTCCGCTATCAAAAGAAGAGAACGTATTTAAGTTCTTCGTGTTCATCAATTGATCATAACTGTCAAATGGCATATTTAACGCGATATCGTATTCACCTGTCTGAATACCAGCAAGTCGAGTAGAAGAATCTGTTACGATATGGAATTCAATCGCGTCAAGATGGGGTGTTTTATCTCCAATCAGACCATCCGATTCTCCTTCTGCTGCTGCATATTGATCAAATTTCTCCAAGCGGATGAACTGATCCTGCTTCCACTCAACAAACTTAAATGGACCTGTACCAATATTCTCTGTTACGCCGTCTTCTTTTGCAGAGGCTATAACTTCAGATGGCATGATAGCAGGGAATTGGCCACGGCCAGCCATAATGTCGAGTACATCTGTTATAGGAGTCTGTAATTTCATTTCGACAGTGTAATCACCAGTTGCTTCAAACGTTGCACCTTCTAAAAGAAGTTGCGCGCGGGATGACTTTTCCAACCATCTATTCATGGAAGCTACGACGTCTTCAGATGTCATTTCCTTTTCATTGTGGAACTTGACACCTTTTCTTAATTCAAATGTATACGTAAGTCCATCGTCGCTTTTCTCTATTGTCTCTGCCAACATAGGTTCTGCCTGTTGTTTACTATTTTGCGCTACAAGTGTTTCGTAAATATTAATCGCAACATCAATTGCATCTGTTGAAGTAGTCAATTGAACATCCAGTGTTGGCGGTTGTGCGCTCATTGCCACTTTTACTTCTCCGCCGTCTGACGCTTCTGATTTTCCTTCTGCTGTTTTCCCGCTATCTTTTCCACACGCCGCTAGCACAAATAATAAAACAAATGCCGACAATAAAATTCCCATTCTTTTCATAACTTTTCCTCCAACCTATTATTTTATCAGGATAATAAAGCGCTTTCATTTCTAGTCAAATTACTTTCTAATCTATTCATCAGCTGCATAATCGAACTATGATTCTAATTATCTAAATTCGTTTTCAATAGTAAATTTAGCAATCCCTCCGATGATTTCAATGTAAGCTGCCAAACCAATCTCCAATACTTTTTCATTTATGTCGAACTTCTCATGATGATGACCGGCAGCCAAATCTGTACCAAAAATCATATACGTACTTAGTCCACCGTTCTCGATCACTTTATTCATCATATATGTTGCGTCTTCTGATCCTATAGGAAATGGTGCACTATCCAACACTTTATCTACAATTGGAACGTCAGATAGAACTTTTTGAATATAATTCTTCAATTGTTTACTGGATTGACTCGTATTCGCCTCTCCAACAATCTCTACTTTATAGTCAATATCATACATTTGTGCGGCACCTTTAATAATATTCATCGCCTTAGCCACCATATATGTATTGATTTCTGTCGTTTCTCCACGAGTTTCTACCTGCATTTCAGCAAAAGCGGGAATAATATTACGATCGTACCCTGAGCGTAATTTACCTACGTTTATTTGTGATTGACCTTTACCGCTTCTCGGTATGCTATGCAAATTAAGGACTGCGGAAGATGCGGCCAATAAAGCGTTTTTCCCCTCTTCCGGAAAACCACCCGCATGGGAAGCTTTACCTTTGAATACGACATTGAATTTCGTAGTGGCAAGAAAGTTATCAATTCCACTGACTACTGTTCCCAAATCAACATTTATACCTACATGCGATGTAAGGAAGAGATCAACGTCGTCAACAACTCCCGCAGCAACCATTGACTTTGCACCTCTTACTCCTTCTTCAGCAGGTTGGAATATTAATTTATATGTACCTGTAAGCTCCTCGCGATGTTTTGCCAGATAATTTGCTACGGCAAGTCCAATCGATGTATGTGCGTCATGCCCGCATGCATGCATCTCCCCTTCGTGGATGGAGGCAAAGTTTTGCTCCACTGGCACATGACTGATGTCAACGCTTTCATTAATATGAAGCGCATCCATATCAAAACGAATACCGACAGTGGGACCCGGTTTATTCATTCGGATTGTTCCTACGACCCCTGTGTAGCCGCCAGTAAAATAATTTACCCACTTTCTATTTGCGCCTTCATCAATTGCCCTCTGTTCATGCCGGGCCAGTATCTCATGGGGGGGAACACCCATACGTGACTGTTCATCGATAACCTCTTTACCAAGTTGTAATTCATAACCAAGAGCTTCTAATTCATCTGCCACAATAGATGCAGTTCTGAACTCCAGCCAACCGGGTTCTGCATACTTATGGAGATCCCGGCGCCAACGAGTCATTAAAGGGATCAACTCATCGATACACCGAGCTTGTTGACTAACCATATAAAACCTTCTCTCCTTTTATATTAAAGGACATTTCCTTTATCGTTCCGTTAATGGTAATTTGAATTTATACTATTGTCAATACTTTTTAATAAATTTGCAAATAACAAAAGATACCAATAGCTCGGAACCTGTAAATTTCACAGGTCCCAAACTATTGGTATCTCAATACTGACATGTATGCAATGTTCTTTATCTGTAAGTCATCTGCTTTTACATAAATTGCAGCTCATAGACCTTGCGTGGTCTGCCGCGCTGGCCGGATTGTTCCTCACCGGTTATTTTGGCTAATCCGACATTTTCTAACTCGGTAAGTATTCTTCTGGCATTACGCTCTGTACTATTCATCCAAGAGGCCAACTCTTTGGATGTAAGCTGGCTTTTTCTATAGTGAAGAGCCATTGAATAAATTCTATCTACTGTGACGGGACCGATTTCAGCAGCTTCCAGTAATTCATTCCACTCACTGCTAACCTTCCGATTATCATAAGAAATAGAGTGCTCATGTCCTTCAGATTCTGTGATCTTTTTATTTTCATCTACAAAAACAATACTTTTCTTTTCTTTTCCTCTGACATATTGAATCGCTAACCGGGCGTTTTGTTCAGCTTCCAAGGATGTAATCCCATAACCAAGACCAATCCGTATTTCAAGTTTACTTTGCACCTCTGCTTCCGTAATTAAATCAAACAGTGAATCTTCGCTTAGCTGAAGCTCCATTTCTCCTCTTGTTGTGTAGAGAAAGTAGCGGCCGTCCCCTATTTCTACAAACGATCCGTTAATGCGTTCAGCATAGTTTAGAAGCAGTTTTTTCAGTTCTAATTCGTGGTATTTCATTTTATACGAAAAGTTTCCTTCCCAGCCGATTTGGAAAATTTCAATCGCTATAATGGCAACTTGCGCTTTACGGTACCATTGTGATACCCCTCTTTGCTTTAAATATTGGATAATTAGACGAACTGCGATAACATCGGGAGCCACTTTATAGCACGGTATTCCTAATTGTTGCAGTTTCTTATGTACCGCATTTACACACGTGATCGCCGCATCAATCTGGCCTTCCTCGAATGCTTGCAAATGAAAATCAATAATTTCATTGACTGGATGGTATCCCTTATAAGGAAAAGCGCGTACCGTCAGTAGATTCAGAGGTGTTTGAGCTTGGACATCCTTAATCTGAATCGTGTCCAAACTTATGGAGCGGAAAATTTTCTGCTCCTGCAGCTGGGCTTCTAAAAGCGTTTTATTAAGACTATTGCTATTTAAAGGTGCATAAAGTCCTTCCTCTTCCAAAATCAATTGATTAGTTACTGCATAGTCGTAGGGAGCCTGACCAGAAAAGAACCATTGATCTACATATTTTTTATTCGCTGAAATAATTTCTTGTGTTTCTTCCATTTCTATGTACGGAAATGGAAGAAGCATGATTTCATCAAATTCTTTTACCGCGTTCTGTATAATCTTTATAGAATGACTAGGTCCTATTACACCTAAACGAATTTTCAATTACATATCCCCCCTTTCACATCCTAGTATTGGTTAGAATTAGCCGATAAATGTTGATGAATGAATCCAGCCACAGTCTTCTTATACGCAACCCTCTCCATCACAAATGCCTCCCCATGATTTGCACCATCCACTAATATCAGTTCCGTCTCACTCTTCGTCATTGCATAAAGCTCCTTCGTCATATCTGTCGGTACAAATGTATCTGCTTGTCCGTGAATATAAAGTATCGGCACAGTTGCCCGCCGTACTGCACCTAGCGCATCCGCTTCCCTCAATGAATAGCCCGCTTTCGCATTCGTCAATAAACTCATATTATCAAGCAGCGGAAATGCCGGCAAATGAAACATCCTGTCCAGTTGATAAGCAAACAGCCGATAAACGGACTGGTACGGGCTGTCCGCAATGCTAGCCTTTACTTGCTTCGGCAATTGTTCACCGCTTGCCATCAGTACTGTTGCAGCGCCCATCGATAAACCATGGTAGACTACTTCAGTATCAGGACCCATTGCCAAGCAACTTCGTCCAGTCTATTACATCCAGGCGATCAGGCCAGCCGAATCCATACTAGTCTCCCCCGCTTTTTCCGTGTCCTCTTGCATTTGGCATAAAGATATTGAATCCTAATTCCTCATAATAATACTGCCCATATAGCCCCATTTGTTTTGCATGCCCTAGGTAACCATGCGTCAGAATGACTAATTTATCGGCCGTCTGTTTGGCAGGCAAGTAATAGCCTATTAAATCTAAAACCATCCCTTGACGTCATATGCATTTCTTCAAAGTCCTGTCTGTCAGGAAATCTTTAAGTCCACGTTTGATGGCCAGATTATAGAAGAAAAAAGAGACTAAGAGTATTAGTACCTTCTTCCATCCTATTTTTTCATTTCTCTACATTCTTTCCACCAGTGTATTTATTCATATTATACATCGGAAGCAAACTATACGTCAGAAGAAATTCATGAGAAAAGCCCCAACAAATGAATTTCATTCGTTGGGGCTTAAAATGGCTATCAGCTTTTTGGTTTTTCATTGTTTTCGTTCTCGGCCGCCTTGTCTGCCCGTTTATAATCTTTGGCGTACAATACTTCCTGCGCAGATGAAAGGCCGTTGTTCTTATCAGTCAGTGTTTTGTGCGGCTGTTTGTTTTCACTCAAGTCTCAACACTCCTTTCCGTCATATTTGTATTCTTCCACGAACCGACGAAATTAAACATACCAAGCCAGTCAGCGATCTTTGGCATTTTTTCTGAAATATCGTATACTAACTGCAAAAGGAGCTGATCGTATGATATTCCACATGACAGAACACGGTTTTGAAACTGAAACAGAGTTTGGAAAGTTACATATTTCCTCCGATGAAGAAAAAGGATTCCGCCCCTACCAGCTGATGGTTGCTTCGATTGCAGTGTGCGGAGGCGGTGTAATGCGGAAAATTCTTGATAAAATGCGTATGCCTGCAGATGATATCGCAGTCGATGTGAAGGAAGTGGTACGTTCGCAGGATGATGCAAGCCGCATCTTGAAAATGCACCTTCATTTCACAGTCACCGGCTCCAATATTACGGAAGATAAAATGCCCCGCGTTATGGAACTGACAGAGAAGAACTGTTCGATGCTGCAATCTGTGATCGGCTGTATCGATGTGGTAAAGACGTTTGAGATCGACACAAAATAATGCTTAAAAAACCGACAGAACGCGATTTCTGTCGGTTTTTTATTAGTTCAATTTCTATTCATTTCCAAATTATTCATGTACAATTAAGTATATAAACAAAGGGAGGTCCATCGTATGAAAAACAAACTTATCGGAGCACTAATTGCTCTGCTGATTTTTGCGGCTGTGCCTTTTCAAGTACAGGCTGACGCATCATTTACTGATGTAGATAAACATTGGGCCAAGGAAGAAATTATGTATTTAGCGGATCGACATATTATCGGCGGCTTTCCGGACGGTACCTTTAAGCCGAATGATCCAATTACACGTGCCCAAGCCTCTTCCATGCTTGTAAAAGCACTAAAGATTCCACTCGTAAAAAATCCGACCGTCAAGTTTAAGGATGTCACAAAAAATTCATCGTACTACCAAATTCTTGCCACAGTAAATGAAAAAGGAATCATGCGCGGGGACAACGGTTTCATGCGTCCCGGCGAAGATACTTCACGTGCTCACATGGCTGCGATCATCCGTCGTTCATTTACTATTCCTGTCGATCACCAGGCAACATTTGTTGACGTATCGCCTGCACATTGGTCATTCCCTGACATCAACGGTATTGCTAAAAAAGGAATCACCGGCGGATCCGATGGGAAATATATGCCGGCAGACTCTGTTACACGTGCGCAGTTTTCAGCGTTTTTAGTGCGTGCACTGGATGATTCCATGAAGCTTGGAGACTACCATTCATATGTAAGTGTCAAAGGAAAGAAAATTGAACAGAATGGCTTCTCTTATACCATTGCAAAAAACAAAACTTCTGCTAAGTTATTTAAAGAGAATCAAAAAACAGGAACACGTTCTGCTATATTAGACAGCGCGGCTATGCCTGATAATGGCATAAACCGGGAACTGCTTATGCCAGGTTATCAAATGGTGCTGTATAACGATGATCTGTATATTCCGTATTGGAACTTGATTAACCCCGAAACCAAAATACCTGCCGGCTATGGTCTGGTAAAAATTAATGTAAATGACTGGAGATACACAATCGGCAGCATTCCAATCGATCAAAAGTTCCGCAACATGTTTATTTGGAACGACCGTATTTACTATACGCTGGAAAAGAATAAGGACCGCGTTTTCGATTCTACATTCGATCCAAACACGCCAATTGATGATCCTTTGACGCTGTATTCTATCGCCATGGATGGTAAAAACAAAAAGACATTATTGAACTTTACTGCACGTGTAATTTTTGACGAAGTGGAAGCCACTTCAAAAACCAATCGAGTAAGCCAAAACAATAAGTCTGTGGCGTTCGATCTATCTGCCATGTACTACTTTAACAAAACAGGTGTTTATAAGTATAATCTGCTGGATAAAAAGACAAGCAAGATCTCAAACGTCCTGGCAAAAGACATGGAAATCACAGCTTCGCAGTTAGTTGTAACTGACCAGGCTGGAAAGAAACATACCCTGAAGAAATAATTAAAACGGCATGCCTCTGTATTGGAAGGCATGCCGTTTTTCTATCGGTCTATCAAGAGCTTCGCAACCGCGCGAATCAGTAATTGGCCAATTAGCAATACAAAAGCAGTAAGCAAGATAACAACATCCCGGCCCAACGGTTTGAACCACCCTCCGTCGTCAATAATGAAAGTCTTCGCTAACAGCAACGAGATGACTGCTGTGAGTATATTGACCGGGAAAACAAAACGAAGCTTGATCAAGCCCGACAAACCGCCGGTCACTAAAACAAATAAAACAGATGCCAGCAGCAGATACGAAGCTTCTTCACGCTTAACATACTGCCCATACTCATAGAAATGAAATAAGAACGGCGCCGGTATTAGAGTCATAATAAGCCATGCTATTTTCAAGCGTTGTCTCGTCAATATATTATTCCCCCATTTGTTCTTTTATTGGCACATAGCCGACTTTCTCCACTAATTCCTGCCCTTGCGCTGAAACCATCCATTCGATGAACTTCCCGACGTTTGGATTTTTCGTACCCGCCGTAACAATATAAAACTCTGAAGCAATTGGATATTCATCACTGCGGATTGTTTCCTTCGTCGGCTTCACTCCATCAATCGCGAGGAGCTTAATCTCTTCATTACCGACCATTTCCGTGGAGTAATAGCGGAATGTATAGCCAATGGCATTTTTGTAGTTTCGATACTTTGAGACTTCTGAAATTATACCGCCCATTCCTTCCGACACATTTTCTTTCGGAGCATCCATAATTGGAATATCTCCCATCAACCGTTCTAATGCGGTTTGACTTCCGCTGTCTGCAGGTCGCTGGAATGCACGAATCGGTTCATTTATGCCCCCAACTTCATCCCAATTCGTAATGTTGCCTGCATAAATCCCTTGTATTTGTTTCAGTTCCAGGCCGTTTATCGGATTCTTTTGATTTACAAAGAAAACAAATGCTTCCCGTCCGACCGGCGTCAGCTTCAATTCAAGGCCTTTCTCCTTCGCCACTTTTAATTGAGCATCTGAAGGTCCTGCAGCCAGAATCATATCGACTTTGCCATTGAACAAATTATCATAGGCAACTGGTGTTGTATTGGCCATTACTTCGCTGTCGTATGGATTATATTCTTTTTCCGGATAGACTGCTTGAACGAATGCCGCGTATAACGGGTACAGCGCTGTAGCTCCGTCTATTCGCGGCAAATGGTTCTCAAACTGTACTGTTGCCTCTTCCTTCAGCGAGACAAGTTTTGATTCCCGGTCAAACGCAAAAGGCTCATAGTAGTACACATCTACTTCCGCACCCACCGTGGAAATACTGGCTTTATATAACTGCATCGCAGGCCAGACTGCCGCGCCAATAATGACAGCTCCTGCAATGAGTCCAAACCAACGTTTTCGCTGTTTTGTGCTGAAATAATGGAACAGCATCATAACAATCCATATATACAACATGATAACCCCGGCAATCACCAATGGAATGTAGTGAATCAGCCCCATAAACAACAAGTAGAATGAACCGATTGCTGTAAAAAACAGAAATCCTATCAATAGAAATACCGCAAATGCCAAAGACGTAATCATACGCATCCCCCTTTATTTCTCGCTTAATTCATCCAAACGTTGCCAGGCTTCTTCTTCATCAAACGAGCTGTACCAGCGGTAATGTTCTTCGTCTAAAATACGATAATGCTGACTGATCAAGTTTTGCTGCAGACGGAAGCGCCCTTTAGTTTCCAGCTCCCGCCACCACACTTTTCCTCCCATCGACTGATCCATCCGGCGGTCAATACCGTTATGTGCAATCGTCTCCAGCACCTCAAGCGGATCACCGCCAACTGCCGCCTGCAATACATCACTGTCCCTAAATAATGCACACACTGCGATAACAGCTGTCCAACTCGCAGAAGCCCTTCCCTTTTCTATCTGGAGTAATGTTTTTTTGGATAGACCGAGTACATCCGCCATCTTTTGCTGGGAATACTCTTTTTCCAAACGGATCACCCGTAACTTAAGAGATAGTAATTCTATTAGCTGCTGTTGATTCATATGGTCACCTCATAGTTACATAGTATATCTATTGGTGTAATATTACACCAATAGATATACTAATGCAAACGAATCTTCAAAACTCTCTGTTAACATGCTGGCTATCGATTCTTTCGCAAAATTATGATAAGATTTACTGACTTTGTCATTTAACAAAAGAAACGAGGACTACTATGAAACAGCGTGAACAATGGACATCCAAGATAGGTTTTATTTTAGCAGCCGCCGGCAGTGCCATCGGTTTAGGTGCAATCTGGAAGTTTCCTTATATGGCCGGAACCAACGGCGGCAGCGTGTTTGTGCTGTTATTTATCATTTGCACTCTATTGATTGGATTACCGATTCTATTGGCGGAGTTTGTCATTGGGAGAAGAGGACATGCCGATGCGGTAACTTCTTTAAAGGAATTATCAGCCGGACGAAATTGGGGATGGGTCGGCTGGATGGGGCTTGCTTCGTCTTTCATCATCTTATCTTTTTACAGTGTCGTCGGCGGATGGATTTTATCTTATTTGGCACGGGCCTTTACTTTCAAACTGGGTGGCCTGGATTATGGGGAGTTATTTGATGCGACCATCACAAATCCTTGGGAAGTATTAATGGCCCAAGCCCTATTCATGGCGTTGACAGTTTTCATCGTGCAGAGCGGGATTCGGGGAGGCATCGAACGGGCAAGCCGATGGATTATGCCGTTATTATTCCTTTCGTTCATTATACTGGCGGTCCGTTCGCTAACCTTAGACGGAGCCATGGAAGGTGTTCGTTTTCTGTTTGTTCCGGATTGGAGTTATTTCAACGGTACTACTTTCTTAGTCGCATTAGGGCAGGCGTTTTTCTCACTCAGTGTCGGCGTGACGGCAATGATGACGTACGCTTCCTACCTTTCAAAGGAAGAGAAACTGGGCCAGTCTGCATTGAATGTCTCCATGCTGAATATCGGAATTTCTATTTTGGCTGGTCTTGTCATATTCCCGGCAGTGTTTGCGCTGGGTCACTCACCCGAAGCGGGGCCAGGGTTAATATTCGTGATCCTGCCGGCTATTTTCAATGAAATACCGTTCGGCAGTGTCTTTTTAATCATTTTCTTTTTCCTGATGCTGTTTGCCACGCTTACTTCTGCAATTGCCATGTTGGAGATCGTTGTGTCTACAGGGATTCGGAAAAAGCATGACAGAAGAAGACGCGCATCTTGGGTTTTTGGCGGCCTGATCTTTTTGGTCGGTATTCCGAGTGCACTGTCGTTTGGTCTGCTGTCGGATGTAAGTATTTTCGGGAACTCTATTTTTGATTTTGCAGATTTACTGACAAGCAGAATTGCGATGCCGCTCGGTGCACTGGCTGTTTCCCTATTTGCAGGCTTTGTACTGACAAAGGAGGATACGGCGGAAGAGCTTCGGATGCATCCTACACTTCATTCATTATGGAAAGTGATTGTCCGCTACTTCGCACCCATTGCAATTCTTATCATTTTCTTCACTTGGGTTTTAGGTATGTAAAAAGCACGCCGGAGAATGTTCCCGGCGTGCTTTTTGAAATGCATAAGAGGGTTGATTTCGCTTCCAAACATTATTTCTGTTCAGACATGTTTCATAAGTACTTCCGCCACTTGCGTCAATCCCGCCAGATCATCTTCTGTAAAACGACCCAGTTCGGGACTGTCGATATCGAGCACACCAAATACTTTGCCGTCTTTGATCAACGGAACGACAATTTCTGATTGGGAAGCCGCATCACATGCGATATGGCCCGGGAAAGCATTGACATCCGCTACGACAAGCCCTTCTTTTGTCTCTGCAACCGTTCCACAGACTCCTCTGCCGAGTGGAATACGGATACAGGCAGGCAAGCCCTGGAATGGGCCGAGCACTAATTCATCGCCATCCATCAAATAAAAGCCTACCCAGTTGATGCGTTCAAAAAATTGATTCAGTACCGCTGAAGCATTGCTTAAATTCGCGTAGATGTTCGGTTCACCGGTTAATAACGCATCCAGCTGGGCGGCAAGCTGTTCATATTTTTTTGTCGGATTACTGGAATACTCCATAGCTGTAAACATATGATTCCCTGCTTTCTGTATGTGTTTCTCTTCATCATACACAGAAATCTTGTATAGGAGAAGTATTCGGACTCTCTTTGCGCTGTCAGTCCCGCTTCACCCTGACCACATTACCCGTTACCGCGTCAACTTTCACTTCATACTTATGCCCTTCAGCTGTACGTATTTCCACTTCATAGATCAGCATCCCATCGTCAAACTCCAGCTCAGACTTTACTACTTCGCCCGGTACTCTTTGCAGTGCAATTTCATTCGCCTGCTCCATTGATATTCGGCGATATTGCGGATGCCGCCAATTATGCACCCACTCATTATTTTGATCTTCAAATGAGTGACTCAACATACACTCCCCCTTTTCTCTCTCGCTGTCAGTCTATGCAAAGCAAGGAAGCGGTGTGACTTGTGCAAAGGAGTGTCATTTACGAAAGAAAAACGGATTATTTCCGAGGAAATAATCCGTTTTTGTCAGACTGCCTGTGCAGAAGTGTTCTTTCGTTTATAACGCATCCAAATAATGAGTGGAATAAGCAGTAAGGAAATATATGTACCGAGGAAGCTCAGCATCGCAAAACCAGATAGAGCCACGACAAGCCCTGAAGCCAATCCTCCGGCTGTGCCTGCCAATGCGACAAATACGTCAATACTCCCCTGAATCTTCGCACGTGTCAGCACATCTGTCGAATCGATAACAATTGCTGTACCGCTGATTAACCCAAAGTTCCAGCCGACCCCCAGCAATACGAGTGCTGCAGACATCCAAAAAACAGAACCCCCTGCTGCGTACGCCGCGAGAATACCGGACATAGCGAGCGTCACGCCGGAAGCGGCCACCATGGCGGGACGTCCGATGCGATCCACTAAAACCCCGGTGAAAATAGACGGTAAATACATGCCTGCAATGTGCAGACCTATCACCAGCCCAATACCCGACAGTGCCGCACCGTGCTGCTGCATATGAATAGGCGTCATCGTCATAATAGCGACCATAACACCGTGTGACAGCACTAAAACGATAGCACCGACCCAAATCCCCAGCCTGTTTGCTGAATGCTGATGAACCTGGAGCTTTTCATTGGACTCTTTCCGATTCGTTTGTTCAAGCAATTCAATTTCACGTGCAACAAGTAATGGATCCGGACGTAAAAATAATAAGAAAGTCAAACCTGCCAATACATAAGCAGCGCCTGCAAGTAAAAACACGCCGGTCAGCGAAGGAATGCCAAGAAAGTCCGCCACATGCCCCATCGGCAAAACGAGATTTGGCCCAGCCACCGCACCGACTGTAGTTGAAACGAGAGAGACACTGACCGCTGTAGCCCGCTGCTTTTCGTCAGCCAGATCTGTACCGGCATAACGGGCCTGTAAGTTGGATGATGTCCCTGCCCCATAAATAAACAGGAAAACAAATAGTATGGCCAAACTTCCTGTCATCACTGCCAGAATGACACCAAACGCCCCTGCGCCTCCCGTTATAAAACCCGCGCCCAGGCCAAGCCTGCGTCCGTAGCGCTGCGATAACCTGCCTACCAGATAGGCCGAGAACGCTGAACCGAATGTAGATAACGCAATTGGCATACCGGCTAAGCTTGCATCGCCGGTCATATCTTGAATTAACAGCGCCCCGACTGTAATTCCCGCTGCAAGTCCGGCGCCGCTGAAAATTTGTGAGATGATTACGACAAGTAAAGACCGCTTATACAGCCGTTTTTGTGCCTCTTTAGATGTTGCATAGTATGAATAATTATGCCGTCCCGACATGCAATCCTCCTCCCATTCCCCGCCCTGTTGGATTCGACCCGCAGTTTAGTTAATTGAGTTTTCGCGCTTTGTTTATCTTATCATACCGAGTTACACAGGATGCGGATATTTATCCGCACACGAAAACGAGCAAATCCGTGCGGTCAGGATTTGCTCATTATGGATTGCAAAGAAATATTTTTACACTAACGGTGCAATAAAAATAGGATTGTCGGAGAATTTCGCAATCCGTTCTTCACCGTCAATCACCCACTTCTCATCGTATACGATTGGCGCGTCTTTATCTTGCGGAGACTGGAACTGGTCGAGTCCTGCAGCTGCAAGAACGGGACTGTCCTCATCGTCCAATCCGATGTTCATGACGTGTTTGATAACGAAAGGCACATCAAACTCTATCATGGCATTGTCTTCATCAAGCATACCGTCTATGACGTGGAAAGGTATACGCAAGTAAATTGTTTCGTGATCATCTTTACTTAGGATGGAATCAAAGTTTCCCCTGTCGAAATCCCAGTTTCCTCCCATTTGGATGTCATGCTCTCCCAGGATCTTGCAGGCGTCACCGAACAATGACTTCTTTCCCGGCAGGTTGGTTTTTAGTTCAATCATGGCATTTCCTCTTTTCTATGTCAGTTTTTCTTGTTGGTTGTCTGGCTGATGTTAGTTTTATGAATACCCTCGTTCGTTAATTGGCAAACTTCTATCCAGCGATAATAAGGCTTCTTCAAACGCTCTATAATCCTTGATCACCGCTCATAGTTCTTGCAAACCGCTCTATATCACTTCATAACCGCTCATACTTCCTGCCCAAGCGCTCTATACAGCTAGACAGCCGCTCATACCCCCTCTTCAAGCGCTCAATACACTACTTTCACACCAGCAAAAAGAAAAGACCGCCTAGGTTCACTAGGCAGTCTGCATTTTTATTTCATTAACTCACGATACCGCTGGAGACATTGCTCATATGCTTCCTGTACGGTTGCCGCCTGAATGATGTCTTCTTGCGCAAAACGTGCAACAGAGTGTTTATACTGCGGGTCATAATAGTGTGTCAGCAGTTGCTCTACTGCTTCAGCAAAACGGCCGTTTTCCAGATCATCCTGTATTTGCACCGCGACAGGCTGATGGATTCGTTTACGGATTCGGGAAAATGCCTCCAAAAACTGTTCCGGACGTTTTTCCGGTTCATACTCGGAAAGAATTTCTTCTACGCGCTCTTCGATAGGCAATCGGATAATCCATTGCGGACTCTGTTCTTTTTTCGCAAACAGCAGCTGGGGCATGTGCACTTGACCGATGCGTTTGCTTTCACCTTCAATAAATACATAAGGTTCATTCGCGTATTGGACTAATTTGTCTGCCAGCAGTAATTCAAACTTCTTCTGATTATTCGGCTTGACGCCAATCTGTCCGAAAATCGAACCGCGATGCCCCGCCATTCCTTCCAAGTCAATGACCGGACACCCGTCCTCCCTCAGTTTGTGCAGAACTTTTGTCTTTCCACTGCCTGTGTAGCCATTCAAAACCAATAATTGAGGCTTGATGGGTTCTTGCAGCCGCTCGATCACCCATTGACGATATGTATGGATTCCCCCGCTGATTCGGCTCGAACGAATTCCCATCAGTTCCAGTACCGTCATAGCCGTCTTGCTCCGCATACCGCCGCGCCAGCAAAATACTGTGAGCGGCGTTTCGATTTTCCTGAATTCCTCAATGAATGCAGGCAGTTTCCGGGAGAAGATGACCAGACCTCGATCCATTGCGGCTTCTTTGCCTGCTTGCTTATAGAGCGTGCCTACTTCCGCACGCTCTTCATTTGTAAAGACCGGAATATTGATGCTGCCCGGAATAGTGGCTTCTTCAAACTCTTTAGGAGAGCGGACATCAACCAGTGTATGTGAATGGTTTTTCTGTAATTCCAGTGCGTCTTTCAATGTTATATCCCGTACCATTTCGTTTCCCATCTCCTTGATTTACTGCACAATGATTCGGCCGTTATGCTCAGCGGTCACTTCTCCAATTATATGGGCATCGACTCCTGCTTCACGCAATTGTGCATGCAGACGGTCCGCTTCCTCTCCTGCAACAGCGACAAGCAATCCGCCTGATGTTACTGCATCACATAAAATCCATCTTCCCGCTTGATCCAATGATTCGGGATACTCCACTACATCTTCTATGTGCGCAAAGTTATTTTTTGTTCCGCCTGGCACAGAACCTGCTTCTGCCAGCTCTCTTGTGCGTGGTA
Source organism: Sporosarcina sp. P33 (assembly GCF_002077155.1). Taxonomy (GTDB): domain Bacteria; phylum Bacillota; class Bacilli; order Bacillales_A; family Planococcaceae; genus Sporosarcina. The sequence goes on from NZ_CP015027.1 coordinate 1,729,159, forward strand.
AGACAGGCACTTTATCATTGTCGATCCGCAGGCAGACATTGCTCCCTTTCGCCATTTCAGACGCATGGCCGAGCAAACCGAAGCCCGTTACGTCGGTTGATGCATGAATTGTATACTCATCCATCACTTCAGCTGCTGTTTTATTAAGCGTCGTCATCACTTTTGTCACGTGAATTTCTTCCTCTTCCGTTAATAAGCCATTTTTCAATGAAGTCGTCATGATGCCTACGCCGATCGGTTTTGTCAAAATTAACCGGTCGCCTGGTTTTGCCCCTGCATTCGTACGAATTTTATCGGGATGAACGGTTCCTGTCACTTGCATGCCGAATTTCGGTTCCTGATCATCAATTGAATGACCGCCGACAAGAACAGCGCCCGCTTCCTTTAATTTATCACCTGCACCGCGCAGAATTTCTGTCAAGATGCTGCGGTCAAGGGTATGAATGGGAAATGCCACGATGTTCAGTGCAGTAATCGGTTTCCCGCCCATTGCATACACATCGCTGATTGCATTTGCCGCCGCCACCTGTCCAAAATCATAGGGATCATTAACAATAGGAGTGAAAAAGTCGAGCGTTTGCACAATGGCGGTCGTATCATTTATTTTATAAACTCCCGCATCATCGCTCGTATCCAATCCGACAAGTAAGTTTGGATCCGCGAGACCAGGCGGCAGTGTATGTAAGACTTCAGCGAGATCTGCCGGTCCAATTTTACAGCCGCAGCCTCCTTTTGAAGATAAAGATGTGAGTTTTACAGAAGTATTTCGCATTAAGGATATCAACCTTTCAATTGTAGTACCTTAATTTTACCACAGAGTTCCCCTTCTATAGTTGCAAGGCACTTGGAATGAGCTGATTACAGTAAAAAGAGACTGTGCACAAATAGCACAGTCCGACGGGAATTTCCTTATTATTTGACGTACAGCACATACCAGTCAGTGTCACGCTGCCCGATTTGTTCACCGCGCCAGCCTTCTTTCAGTAATTGCTGCTGAGATTCTATATCACTCATTTGAACCCATTGTTGCTCAGCAGGATCTGTCTGGAAGGGCTTTTGCAGATCTCTGAATAAAATATAGCGCAGTTTGTTGCCGTACTTTACTTTAAGCGCGGCAATCCGTAAACCGAGCGAAAATTTATCCTTTAAGCTCGGTATGTTAAACGGGGCCACCGTTGTGCAAATATAGCGGTATTGATCGCTGTCGACATGGTCCATCAGCCATTTCCCGAGCACTGTTTGCAGTCCATGCCCTCTGAAATCAGGATGTACGCCTGTAATTTCTGAGTATAAGACAGCGGATAATTCCTCATCCGTCACGCTAGCATCTATTCCGAGATGTTCATCATCTTCTCCCGGGTCAAGCATTGCCCGGAACGCAATTAGGCGGTCATCGACGAATGCGCCAGCCAACATACCATGACCGCGCAGAATATACAAAAACTCTTCCTCTGTCAGCGGCTGCAGAAACTCGGGACGTTCCAATTCCGCAACGACACGTTTCTGAAGCGCCAGAACATCCGGCAGCTGATCTTCTGTCACGAACGACAGCGACGCCTGCAGCTTCATCGTGTCACCTTTTCTTTACGCACGGTTAATTCTTCCAGTACTTGTTCATCCACATCCACACCGAGCCCCGGCTTTTCATTAAGTTCAATGAACGGCACGTCATAGTGCAAATTCCCGATATCCTTACTGAATTTCAACGGTCCTGTCAGTTCCACGCTCGTCATCACTTTTTGCGAGAATGCCACATGAAAACCTGCCGCAGACCCGACAGATGACTCAACCATCGATCCGACCTGGCACTCGATACCTGCCATTTCCGCCATATGGGCAAGCTTCATGGCAGGATACATGCCGCCGCATTTCATAAGTTTGATATTCACTTTATCTGCTGCACGTTTTGCGATGATTTCACGCATTTCACGCACGCCGCGCAATCCTTCATCCGCCATCAGCGGAGTGGAAGTTTTCGATTTGATTTCCACCATCGCATCGATATCGTCTGCTTTGACAGGCTGCTCAAGCCAGTCCAGCTCACAGCTTTCCAGTTGCTTCATAGCCTGCAATGTGACGGCGCTGTTGACCCATCCTTGATTGACATCAACGCGAATCTTGACGTCTTTTCCTACCCGCTCACGCACTGCCTGAATTCTCTTGACGTCTTCTGCGGCATTCGTGCCCACCTTCATCTTCAATGAGTCGTAGCCTGCCGCGACACGGTCTGCCGCTTCCTGTGCCATATGTTCAGGAGAAGCGATGCTCAGCACATGTGTAATAGGAAACTTCTCGTGATAACGGCCGCCGAGCAGGTTATAGGCTGGAATACCGTACGCTTTGCCCACCGCGTCAAAACAAGCAATATCAAGTGCTGCTTTCGCTGCGGGCACACCGTAAATTGCCTGATCCATCAATTCGTGAATTTTACCGAAACGGCTTGGATTTTGACCAAGTAAAACGGGCGCGAGCGTATGACGGATGACAGCGAATGTGCCTTCCCAGCTTTCGCCTGTAACATGATCATCCGCTACAGCTTCTCCGTAACCGATATGCCCCGTATCCGTCGTTATTTTGACAATGATGGAAGGCATGTCATCATAAGATGCATAGCTGATGACAAACGGCTCAATTAATGGCAATCGAATCGCAAATACTTCTATTTCAGTGATTTTCATTTTTTTCTTCCTTTCTTATTGGCAGCTTTTCATTCGTCCTGTATGATTGTCGTTAAATAGTCGTTAATGAAAAGAGGAGATCTCCTATGAAGGTTACCATTGCACTGGTCGGCCCACAAGAGTTTTGCAGACAGGCAAAAACAATCTTACTGCCCGAGGACTTGCACATTGAATATTATCAGTATGACAAGCCTTCTGAAGCACCCTGTTTACTTGAGAAACTGAAGCCTTGTCATGCTATTTTGTTCTCCGGTTCCCTGCCTTATGAAGCGTCTGAACAAATTCTTCAGACAATCTCTATTCCTTCATTGTACCTTCAGCAGAATGAACATACGATTGCTGTTACTTTATTATACCTTGCTTCAGAGAAAAACGTGGGTATTCACGATATTTCTATGGATATAAAAAATATTACCCACGCGGAACATCTTCTGCAAGATCTGGGCGGTCTTGCACCCGCCAAGAAACCTGCCATCTATGAACTGCGTTCCAACAGTGATTTGCAGGAAGTCGTAAATTTCCACCTGGAACATTTCCGGAGCGGTAAATCGAAGATGGCTGTTACCAGTGTGCATGCCGTATACGATCAATTGCAAGCCGCGGGAATTCCTTCCTTGCGCATGATTGACCCTGTCAGCAATATTTTACGCGCAATGGAACTAGCGGCTCATCAGGCTGACTTGGCCAGAAGTCAATCAACGAAAATCGCGGTAGGTTTACTGCAAATAAATGATTCTGGGCAGCTCCCCCCCGAAGCGATAGAAAGAATGGCAAACTACCTGCAAGCTCAATGGAAGGCAGAGAGAAACTGTTTCTTCTTCTACACTACGCTCGGCACTGTCGAATTCGTTTTGTCTTTACAGGCATTCCAGCAGTTCAGCGAATCACTTTATCCTGCGTCTTCCTTATCTTTCGGATTGGGACAAACCATAGTAGAGGCAAGTGATAATGCGGCAAGTGCACTTCAGCTTGGCAAAGAAGCAAGCAGTGAAGGAATTTTCATGCTCGACGAACACAAGAAATTGCACGGTCCCCTGCCGTCTGCAAAACCATCAGTCGCAATGAAGCTGGATGACCCTGAGCTTCTGAAAATCAGCGATCAGACGACTTTAAGTCCCGCAGCTATTTCTAAGCTGATTCAGTTTGAACAGTTCAGGCAATCTGAGCCATTCACCGCCAATGACCTGGCAGGCTATTTGGCGGTTTCCAGGCGGACTGCGGAACGAACAATAAAAAAATTAATGGATCAGCAATTCGTTTATACAGTCGGAGAAGAAATGACCTATTCACAGGGACGGCCGCGCGCACTATACAAAATGGATCTTTACGCCCGCCGAAAAAGAAAGGTTTGAAATACTCATCATCCATTCCATTGAATAAACAAAACAGCCTCCCAATTCGCGGATGAATCGGGAGGCTGTTGACGGTCTGGGTACCACTGTTGAAATGCTTTCTTTCCTGATGCTGTAATTGCTAGTTCTTTTTCGTCACTGTATTTCTGCTCAGTAAATAGTAAGCAGTGCCAGCTATAAATAACCCTGTGCTGAGCCACATCGCTATCCCGTTCCAATCACCATTGAACAATGTGATATTTGTTAGGTTCACCAAAAATATTGAACAGAGAATAATATACAATCCTTTTATTTCTTTCATTTTTACACACCCCCGTAAAACTCATCCGGCAACAAATCGATATAGTTTTTTTCTGGAATCGTAACTGTCAGAGTGATAAGAGTTACAACTCACTTCCTACATTTACCTGGGCCTTCAGTCCTTGCAGATAGAACCTCTCCACAATTCCGTTGTATTTGTTATGTCTATATAAGGGTTTAATTCTATTGTAAAAAAGAAAAACATCCATACATTGTTTTTTTAATTACTCCCCAAGCGACTGATACTCTGCTGCAAGGCCTTTTTGAACGCCTGGTCGTTTCGCAATGCGATGAGACCATTCCAAGAGATGAGTATATTCATCCATGTTTAAAAATTCATAAGAGCCTTCATACAATTTCCCTAAAGCTAACTGTCCGTACCAAGACCATATCGCAATATCTGCAATAGTATAAGTGTCGCCTGCGATATAAGAACGCTGAGCTAATATTTTATCTAGTAAGTCTAATTGACGTTTCGTTTCCATTGTAAAACGATCAATTGGGTATTTCATTGGCTCTGGCGCATAAGCAAAAAAGTGACCAAATCCTCCACCGACATAAGGACCCGCTCCAATTTGCCAGAATAACCAATTAAGGGTTTCTGTCCGTCCATGAATATCTGCCGGGATCAGTTTATTGAATTTCTCAGCCAAGTATAGCAAAATCGAACCTGATTCAAAAATTTCCAAACAGGGACTTTGACTTTGATCGACTAGGGCCGGGATCTTTGAATTAGGATTGACCTTAACGAAATCTGAACCAAATTGTTCCTCGGCTCCAATATTGATTTCATACAAATCATAATCTGCACCATCGACATCCAGCTCTTTTAATTCTTCCAGCATAATCGTCACTTTAATTCCGTTCGGTGTTCCTAGTGAATAGAGTTGGAACGGTGCCTCTCCGACCGGCAGTTTTTGTTCAAAACGTTCACCAGCTGTCGGACGATTCCCCCATCTATTTGAATTCTCTTCTTCCCATTTCCACACATTTGATAATTCATATTTTGTCATCTGAACACTCCTCCTACTATCTATTTAGTAACTCCATCATACTTACAGTACAACAATATTCCTAATATTTAGTTTATCGGCTTATAAAAGATTTTCTTTCCTCTAGCTTATTGAGGAAATCATTAAGTTTTTGCATTTCCATTAAAATCAATCCTCAGAAGTTGTTTTCATCAGTTAAAGGGCCCGATTGCGGTATGCTCACGATTATTTATGCAGCAATCGTGCCCGATAAAAGACTAACTTTTAAATTTTTGTACTCCTTTAAGATTTCAAAAATACTAATGACCAATAAAATCCAAATAACAGGACTAGATAACGATATGCCTGCTTGTGAAATGCCGCCAAATAAAGTGAACACAACAAGTAAAATCAGGAGATAAGAAGTAATTGCAACTTGCCACCAGAAACTAGACCTCGGGGAATCATTTTTTGAATACGAGTAATAAAGAATCCTACAAGTAAAATCACTAGCATAAGTCCAATAAGTAATGGTTTTGGTATGTACAACGTTTGGTTAAAGTTCGGGAAGAAATCGTAAGCCAGTAAGAAAGTCAGTGGCAGTGCTATGGATCCCATTAAAAATAAATGTTTACTGTTCATTCAAATCTCCCCTTTCTTAGTCTGTTTTACGGATGATTACTTACATAGTTTCATTCTGCTGGCCGAAACATTTGAATAATCAACGAATTAAACGGATGCAGATAATATGTAAAAACACTCCACAACTGCAGCCGTTTGCTCTATTGTTTATTGCTGTTAATTTTCTTTACATCAGAAACTCCTATAGTTCCACAAACAAGTACCCCTAAAGTAAAGAATCCTACAAGCAGCCAATTATGTCCCCAGTTGATAATCAGGCAATACAGGCAACCTGCTGCAGTTAAAAATGCTCCATATTTATCTCGCCATTTATATGTTTTTGAAGGATTTTTATTGTTCAAGAACTCATCCCCTCTCTTACGTGCAATATTTCAATATGTCCCCATTGTTGATCAGATGCAAATCCTACTCCCAGAATTGTCTCGTTAAAAGAATTAGGATTCATCAGTTAATAATTTCATTTCTTCTTTTCATATCTTACTTGCATTATACCAAAGATACCCAAATGAATTTTAAGGAAATAAAAAAACACCGCTGCATACGGTGCTTTTACATATTATTCAAGCAGAGCTTCCGCCTCCAGCTTCGCATCTTCCTCATTAATTTCGGTAATCTCTTCCTGCGTCATTTTCACAATGGAGAAACCGGTCAATGCGTAGATCATCGAAATCAGCGGAACGGCAAAATTCAAAATAGCGTAAGGTCCGTATTCGACGACACTGACCCCAAGTGTTCCGAATATGAACACACCGCACGTATTCCATGGGATAAACACGGACGTAAGCGTTCCTCCATCCTCGAGGGCGCGTGACAGGTTTTTGGACTTCAGCCCCATATCTCTGTATGTCTTACTGAACATTCTCGATGGGACCACAATCGACACGTACTGCTCCGAACAGGTAGCGTTTGTCATGACACACGCACCGATTGTTGAAATGATCAGCGTCGATGTGGACTTCACGACTTTCAATAATTGATTCATAATCGCGCGCAGCATACCTGAATACTCCAGAATTCCGCCGAACGTCATGGCCACAATGGTCATGGAGACTGTGTACATCATGCTGTCCAAGCCGCCGCCATTAAATAATTTATCGACCAGCTGATTGCCTGTCTCAATCGCATAACCGCTTTGCAGTGCACCCAGCGCATCCGCAAATGTACCCGCCTGAATTGTTACGTGTGATATAAACCCTAGAACAATCCCGATGATCAGTGCCGGCACAGCAGGGATCTTCATTGCGACCATCATGATGACGGCTAATGGAACAAGCAATAACCAAGGGGATATAACGAAGCTTTCCTGCATGACTTGGGATGTCTTTGCAATTGACGTTAACTCCGCCTCACCCGAGCCAAACCGCTTTCCGAGATATGTAAACACAACCAGCGCAATCAATAATCCAGGAATCGTCGTATACAGCATATGTTTTATATGATCAAATAAATCTGTTCCTGTCAGTCCCGCCGCCAAGTTGGTTGTGTCTGACAGAGGCGACATTTTATCACCGAAGTAGGCACCTGAAATAACCGCGCCTGCCACCATCCCGGCAGGAATGCCCATGCTTAATCCAATTCCCATGCCTGCTACACCAATCGTTGCCATCGTTGACCATGAGCTGCCGATAGCCAGTGAAACAATTGCACAAATCAGCGCAATCGCTACCAAGAACCAGGAAGGGGTAATAATTTTTAATCCGTAGAAAATCATCGTTGCGACAATTCCTCCGCCCATCCAGGAACCGATAACCAATCCGACGAGCATAATGATAATCACGGCAGGAAGGGCCAGACGAATTCCTTTGTACATCATTTCCTCAATTTCTTTCCAGGAGAAACCGTGGCGCCAGGCAACCAGCGAAGCAATGGCCGTGCCTGCAATCAGCGGCATATGCGGCCCCTGTTCAAGCTTTACAACTGTTATAACCATGACCAGTATCATCAATACTAACGGCAGAATCGCCCACCAAAACCTTATCTCTCTTTTTTCTCTCTGCTCCATCATGGTTCACCCCATCCATTATGAATAATACTGCCGTGTCGTTATATAGTCGTTTAATCTATAGTAATCGTTTACCGAATTGTTTGTCAATATAAATTTGTAAGCGTTTACTATTTCCATTTTAATTAGATATCCATAAACTCATGACAGCTAATTTTCTTTCTTGCTTTTACTGCTACTTCATTAAGCATGCCAAACTGTTCAGCTCATCGCGTTTACAAATACCGCACAAAGGGAATACTATAATATACTTTCATGAAGTGGGAGGCGTACTATCCATTGACAGCCAACAGCCAAAAATCAGATACGATCAAATGCGTAACAGAGTATGATACGCTGCGTCGCGTCATATTATGCCAGCCGGAATTCATGGCAATTGATGAAGTCATTAACGAAGTACAGAAAAAGTATGAAGATGAAAATATCGATAAGGACCGTGCGATGAGTCAGCACGCGGAATTTGAAAAACTATTGAAGGAAAACGGGGTAGAGGTTATCACACTGCCCTCTTCAGAGAAATACCCGGAACAAGTCTTCACACGGGATATCGGCTTCACTATCGGCAATGAAGTATTCGTCGCTGATTTAGCAGCAAATATTCGAAAAGGTGAAGAAATCACCTTGAAAGAGTGGCTCATTGCGCAGGATATTCCGTACCAGTCAGCTTCGGACCGAATGGAAGGCGGCGATATTATCGTCGACCGCGATACCGTCTATATCGGCATCAGCAGCCGCACGTCTGAAGAAGCAGTCAGCAAGCTTGAAGAAAAGCTTCCTGATCACAAGCTTAAACGTATACCATTTGACGGGCGTTATCTTCATCTCGACTGCGTTTTCAATATCCTTTCTCCTGAAAAAGCACTCATCTTTCCCGCAGCATTTGATCAGGAAACACTCCATCAGCTGGCCGATTCGTATCAGCTGATTGAAGTAGCAGAAGATGAGCAGTTTTCGCTCGGCACCAATGTTCTTTCCATCGGCAACGGGAAAGTATTCAGCCTGCCGCAAAATAAAAAAGTAAATAAAGATTTGCGTGCAAACGGGTTTGAGGTCATAGAAGTCGACTTTTCGGAAATCATCAAATCAGGCGGCTCCTTCAGATGCTGCTCGATGCCTGTGGAGCGCGGATAATCTAAAAGACTGAAGCTATATGCCGTGAATCATGCGGCATAGTACACTTCAGTCTTTTTCTATTCAATCACTTCTATATAGGCCCCGTATTCGTTTTCGGTCTCAGGAAGATTCAGCGTAATCGATTCGGGTACGGCCAAGTGAATCATCATGGCTCCCGACATGGATCCTGAAGTATAGCCATGCGTTTTTTCTCCGGTGAATTGATTTACTATATTTGAATCGTGATAAAACGTATACTGGATACGATTTGCGGGCTGTTTAGGCACAGACATCGAACCGTTTTCCCAAATTGGCAATGCGACTTCAAGCTGCTCTGTAAAGTCGTAATACTCATCAGTCTCATCTCCTATACTTACCATCAATTCAGGGCTGTAGACGGTTTCTGCAATGGTATTGCCATTTCCCGGTGTGCGTTCAATGAAGATAGTAGCGCTGGTGAAGGCCGATACCAGCAGTGTATCCTGTACTTCATGTGACCGCTCAGCTAAAACAAGCCGTTCAGGAATCGGCTTTCCCTCTGTAATGGCAGTATACAAGTCAAATTCACTGTTATTCGGCAATACTTTTGGCAGCGCATGCTGTTCCACCGTACGCTCCATAACTTCCGCCACGACAAGTCCGATCAGCAGCAATGCAAGATAACCGACAACGATATTGCGGTGAAATGTTTTTCTCAATCGCGTACGTTTCATATTCTTCGTAAATACCACAATTAAAACTAGACTGGTCAGCAGTAACATAGGCAGCAAAATCCCAAAAAACATCATGGATTTCTCACCTCCAGGCGATTGGTTACAAAAAAGCTGATGCCGAACAGGACAGCAACGGACACTGCGACTTTCAAAATGAACAATAGAATAGATGTCTCTCCGTAGTAAAAGTACAGCAAACTATCACCTTCGCCAACTGACACTCTGAACCCAAACGTGATATACACAAACCAGATCAATCCAAATAAGGAAATAAACAACTTGCTGAACTGTATCAGCGTTCCCAGCAAATAGCCGGTCATCAGCAGCAGCAATGTGTAGGCAGTCATTACTAGAATACGGGAAAAGTAGTCAAGCGGTGATGACAGTAAACCGGCCGTTTCTATAATGACATTGTCTCCGAACAGCGCAACAATCTTCATAACTGACCCGAGCAGTACGGTTGTCACGCCGCCAAATAATGCCGCAGTACAAATAAAATAGAAGTTTGCAAGCTGAAAAGTCAGGCGATTCGTCACGAATGAAAAGGATTCATTACGCTGGGCAGCTGAAGTCAGCAGAAATCCGACGATAAGCGCCCAGAATAACGTCAGGCCAACCTGCCCGTCATTCGATATGGACATAAAGTTGAACGAAATCGGCTCGCCCCAATCGCTCATGGAAGTGGAACTGGCACCGCTTATGAAAACAGTTCCAATAATCTGCAGCACAATCAGTGTCGTAAATACGGCCCCGTTGGCACTTAATTTAAATACATACTGACGTTTTGCCAGTTCATTAACGCTCCATTGCGTTGAAAACATCGTCTACTCCTCCTGTCGCCTGGCCTGTCATCGCCAAATATGCTTCGCTTGCAGAAACCGACGATACGCGGATACCTGCCTGCTTCAGCTCCTCCACTTCTGCTTCCGTGTGCTCGTGATCAACAATCCATTCCGTCACCGGCCCCGCATTTGACCGATGAATGACAGCATAGCGGGTCGCATGGGATTTCAGCACACTCTCCCGCGCTTGAAGTGACAGGAATTTTTCCTGCAGTTCAGTAATTGGACCATGGAAAGCAATGCTCTTGCCGTCAATCACTAACATATCCTCCAGTAAATCTTCCATTTCTTCCACATGGTGACTGGATAACAGAATGGTGCGGGGATAGGCAATATAATCTTTCAGCAGCGCTCTGTAAAAATCCCTGCGTGCGGCTGCATCCATTCCTGTAATGGGCTCATCAAACATTGTCAGCGGACAGCGTGCAGCAATGCCCACCACCGCATTGAACGTACTGCGTTTTCCTTTCGACAATACGCGGTGGTTAAGTGACAGAGGTAATTTGAAATATTCGAGCAGACGCACAGCCAGATCCTGATCCCAATTTTCATAGAAGCCATCACATTCCAAGAGTAAATCACCCAGCGTCAGCGCATCTGGAAAACCCATCATATCGTCAATAAAAATCATGTTGGCGGAAACCTTGAGACTGTTGAAAGGATGCTCGCCAAACACACGCAGCTCACCGCCGGATTCTTTTATGAATCCCGCAATCATCTTCATAAGTGTCGTTTTCCCAGCACCATTTCGCCCTGCCAATCCTGTAATCACATTCTCACGGATTGCTAAATTTAACTGATCCAGCACTGTGACAGAACGATAGCTTTTCGTCACGTGTTTTAAAGTAATTGCCGACATCATAACCTCTCCTTTCGCTCCGCCTGTATTAATTCAATAAGCTGTTCCTCTTTCACGCCAAGTAACGCAGCTTCATTAAGCAGTTCCTGCACAAGACGGCGTAACGTGCCTTCTTTGCGCTTCGTCAGCAGTTTTTCCCGTGCATCAGCAGAGACAAATGTGCCGAGGCCCCGCTTTTTGTAAATAAGTTCAGCATCCAGCAAAATCGTCAGCCCCTTCCCCGCAGTTGCAGGATTGATATTGAATAGCTCTGCCAGCTGATATTGCGAGTGAACTTTGTCATCTGCCTGCAATGTGCCATCAATGATTTCCTTCTCCAGCCACTCGGCAATTTGTATATAAATCGGCTTTTCTCCATCCATCTCAAGCAAGAACTCCACCACCTTTAGGATACCTAGTGCATTACTGTTGTAATGTACTATACCTTTATTTAGAAAATAATGCAAACGAAAAAAGATGCGCGGCACCGTGCCATACATCTTTTGATAATCGGGCAGATATTACAATAAACAACGTATGCAGTTGTCCCGTGAGAAAAAACAGTATCCTATATTGCATTTTGATGAATAAAACACGCATTTCCTGCTCATCCTGTCTATTTACACTGCAAGTGAGGAGCGGATGGAAATGAATACTGTACGGGACTTTCCTATTCAGCAAAACAGATTATTAAATGCGGGCTTTCTCTTAGCTTGCCTTTGTTTATTAGATGCGCTGTTCACCGACTACGGGCTGCGGCTTGGGCATATCGAAGAAGCTAATCCGCTTGTTTCCTATATATATGAAAAAAGTATTCCATTGTTCTACGCAGTTAAATTAGGCTTACCTTTATTGCTTTTATATATTGTAGTAACCGCCCGATTTTCAGGAAATATTGTGCGCATCTCCCTGACCACCGCCTTGTTTCTTTATATTGCGGTAATGTTCTTTCATATTTTTTGGCTGATTATTGTTACCATTTAATTTTCCAGACAAATTAAAAGGACCGTCAAAGACAGCCCTTTTGATTACGTTATTCGATTAGCCTGAATACCCCATCAGTCTAGGTAAAAATAATGCAATATCTTCGAAGAAGACGACGATTAAAGTGGCAAGAATCAGTGTAAGAAGGAATGGCAACACTGCCCTGGCTACTTGTCCCAAACTTAAATTACTCATCTTCATTAATACAAAGAGCACAACACCAAGTGGCGGAGTTAACATAGCAACTTCATTAGTCATAACCATGACGACACCCAAATGTACCGTGTCAATCCCTACTTGATTCGCCAGCGGCACTAAAATAGGTGTGACAGCAGCCATTGTTGCTAATTCCTCGATAAACATTCCTAAGATCATCAGGAAGCCGACAATCATCAGTAATATGATTTTAGGATTATCACTGACTGATACACTCCACTCTGCAAGACGCTGAGGGACTTGCTGCATTACCAGTATACGTGCGAATAGCTGTGTAACTGCCACAACGATTAAAACCATACCGGATGTTTCAACAGTAAACACCAGCGTTTCCCATAGAAGCTTTTTATTGCGCAATTTCTTTGTGACAAAGAATCCAACTAAAAAGGCATATAAAACAGCCACCACAGAAGCTTCTACCGGCGTAAAGATTCCTCCGTATATTCCACCGATAATAACAATTGGGGCGAATAATGACCACTTATTTTTGTAAGCAGTCTTTAAGAAGTGTTTCATGTTAAAAGGTTCTCCGGTACCTTTGTAACCCTTTTTGCGGGCTATTATGTAAGCGGTACCAATCAGCATCAAGCCAAGCATAATTCCCGGCATAATTCCCGCAATAAATAAAGAAGTGACCGAGACATTACCAATTACGCCGTAAACAATCATAGGGTTACTTGGCGGAATAAGGATTCCCATTGTTCCACCTACCGCACAGACACCTGCCGTATAGGCTTTTCCATAACCAGCCTTGTGCATTGCGGGTATCAGGATGGCACCCATTGCTGCAGCTGTCGCAGGTCCTGAACCTATAAGCGAAGCAAAAAACATACTTGCCACAATTGTAATTATTCCCAGTCCGCCTGTAATTCTGCCGAAAATGATTTGAATGGTCTCAATGATTTGTCCTGCCATATCCGCTTTTTCCATTAAAACCCCTGCCAATATAAAAGCCGGTATTGCAAGAAGCGGGAACATAGATCCCATCTTCAGTAAGTCCAGAGGGATGATGGAAAATGAAATACCCGATACCATAATTGCGGCAACAGAGGCTATTCCTAGCGAGGCAAAAATAGGAATACCAAGCAATAAACTGCCAAACAAAACTAGGCAAATGATTAATTCAACTGACATCCACATTACCCCTCTGTTTTTTATTGTCGATGTAGCTTATATAGTAGTTTTGTATCATTCTGATATTCATAAGAAGAAAACCTATTGGCAAGATGACATAAACATATTTTAAGTTCCAGCCCAGTACAGGCGAAATTTGCATTCTGTTTGATGCACCCATGTCCATAAATAGGTAAAATCCTGTATAGATAACTATACAGTTAAATAAAAACCAAATGAAGTCACTTATTATTAAAAGAACTTTCTCTGCTGCGGGAGGAAACATTCTAAACTGAACTGTGACACGAATGTGCGAGTGTCTTTTAACGGAAATACTAATAACCATAAATACTAGATACAAGAACGCAAATCTGGATAACTCTTCAGTCCAAGGAAGTGACTTTCCTACCACATATCTAAAATATATTTGAAGCAGCAGACTCATGATCATGACCAAAAGCGATATGACGCTAAACACTTCTTCAAAGTTTTTGATAAACCAAGAGACTCTAGACTTAATAATAATCCCTACCTTCTAATTGATAGGACCTGCCCATCAATATTCTTTTATTCGGATATAAGTCATACACTTCTTAGACATCTTTCTGACACACCTTGGAACATATTGAACGTGCAATAAACAATGACAGTTATAATAGAATAATAATTATAACTGTCATCAACTGCCGTATACTGAATAGTCAGACATATATCTGCATAAATGGATATATGTTACGTCCCTTACTTCGGTAAATCTCTTCCTACAATATCCATTACCTCAGTTAATAATTCTGTGCCTTTGATTCTATCGTAATGCTTCGGCCAAGTTGCAATCGCTTTTTCTTTCCAAAGTGCTTCATCTTTTGGCGGTCCAGTAAATGTTACATGATCTTTCATCTTTTCCTTGCTCTCATCAAGGAAGCCCTGTACATTTTCTCTCGTCCATTCAGTAGTCTCATTGCCTGCCTTTACAATCGCATCCTGAATCTCGGGGGTCTGACTTTGGAACCATTCATCGCCTATGACAACCATAGCAACATCATATTTATAGCCGACGTCTGAGATATAATTAATATTTTCGTAAATCTTCGTACTTTCAAAGTCGTCATATGGCAATTCCAATCCATCGATTACACTTTGCTGTAAAGAGGTAATTGTTTCATCCCATGCAATCGGTGTAGCATTAACTCCCCACGATTCAAAGCTGGCCAGCTGAATCGGATTTTTAGGAACTCGGATTTTTGACCCTTTAAGATCATCAATCGTATTGATTTCTTTATCAATCGTACCTACTGCACGGATCCCTTTATCAAGCCATGTAATAACGCGCAAGCCGGACTCATTAATAACTCTCTCGTTGATTTCATCGCCCAATTGATCCACAACTTGCTCATATTCCTCACCGCTTTCAAAAAGATAAGGAAGATCAAACATTCCAAGCGACGGTGCAAATGGGGTCAAGTTGTTTACAGACTCGGAAGTAGCTTCGATTAATCCATTTTGAATGTCTTCCATTGATTTCTCTCCGCTGCCTATTTGACCACCGGGATAAATTTCGACCTTCACTTTTCCATCAGAATACTCACTCACTAAATCAGAGAACTTTTCGGCAGTCTTCTGCCAAATTCCATCTGTTCCCGTTCCATGGGTGAACTTCATAACCACTTGATCGTTCTTTGCTCCTTCTTGGTCACTGCCGCAAGCAGCCAGTATTGATACTGTCATAGCCAATAATAGAAACAATATATACTTATTCCTTCTGCCCATACCGCACACCCCTTTTGTTCTTTTTAGATTTCATTACATACTTCACGAATAATTTTTGCAATCAGACGGCAATCATCCACTGTGAAAGTGAGGGGCAGCCGGAAGTCGCAAAGGAAATCGAGCACTTTTGCGGTATTCGGCAGATTTCCGCCACCCGACAAGTACTGCCAGCTCTCGTGGCGGCTAGTGAATCCCTTGGGTTCAAAGTTGCCGAACCATTTAATCTCAACACCCCGCTCGGCGCACGCAGCAATAAATTGCTCCATTTTTGCTGTCGTGGCATTAAGCAAAGTGAACTGGAATGAAGAGGCGACAAATTGTTCTTTTTCATCACGAAGCGGAATATAAATATTTGGCGTACCGCGTAATATCTCTTCGATAGCATAATAGCGTTCATTCCAGCGCTCGCATTGCTTATCAAGCTGAGGCAGCTGCGAACGGATCAAAACTGCCACTAAATTGGACATACGCAAACTAAAATTCGGTATTACCTTTTTATAACGTTCAAATACTTCCATTGAGGGCCTGGCTGTATGTTTTTCATACAGCATATAAGAACCTGAATATAGAATAGCCTTCGCAGCGACGTCTTCGTCATCGGTAACAAGCAAACCGCCTTCGCCTGAATTGAGGTGCTTGTATGTCTGAGTCGAGAAACATCCAGCCGCACCGAAAGTTCCGGTATGTCTACCGTTCCACTTCGCACCCATGGTGTGGGCACAATCCTCAATCAGTGTAATATGATGACGCTCGCAGATTTCTACTACGCGGTCCATGTCTGCTATATGACCGCGCATATGAGATAAGAGAAAATATTTAGCGCCTGAGTCTTTTGCTTTTTGTTCAAGATCATCCAAATCTGTTACGTAATCCTTTGTTATCTCTACAAACACCGGCTGCGCTTCTGCATTTTTGATGGCCCCCGGAACAGGCGCCAACGTAAATGCATTACATAAAACCTTGTCGCCGGGCTGAACACCTATACTTTTTAGCGCAACATAGATGGAACTGCCGCATGAATTGAATGCAGCGCAATAGGCAGTTCCAATATATTTCGCAAATTCTTCCTCCAGAATACTGGTTTCTGCAACTTCATCCCCTTCAGTGTTATAGCGATGAAGCTTGCCTGTCCGCATAAGTTCTGTTGCGCGTTCTATGCCTGAAGCCGGAATTGGTTCCTGGCGTGTAAATGTTTTATCGAAAGTCAGTACCCCTTCAGGTAACTTACTCATCCCAAGCCCTCCTCACTTCTTACATCATTAAAACTTTTTTTCACGCAGTTCTGCCGTTACCGCATGACCGATCATACCTTCGTAGCGGCATTGACCCGCAATGATAGGTGCAATTTTTTTACTCGCCTCAGGTGTACATTTCTGATATGTGACAGTCTTTAGGAATTTCCCGACCCAGAGACCGCCCGTATAGCGCGCCGCCTGTTCCGTCGGTAAAATATGATTCGTGCCGATTCCTTTATCTCCGTAAGTGACAGTTGTCTCTTCACCCAAGAATAAGGAGCCGTAGTTCTTCAGATTCTCCAAATAATAATCCAAGTCTGCCGTCTGGATTTGGACATGCTCAATAGCATATTCGTCCGCAACTTTAACTGCTTCCTCTTTATCCGCCACTAGTATAATTTCACCGTTTTGCTCCCAAGATGCTGAAGCTACTTCTGCTGTATCTAACACGGCGATTTGCTTTTCCATTTCTTCCTGAACATCCTCCGCCAGTTTACGGGAAGTCGTAATTAAAATTGTCACAGCACGGTAATCATGCTCGCACTGTCCCCATACGTCGGCGGCAATCAAAACGGGATCAGCTGTTTCATCTGCAATAATCAAGTTCTCACTTGGACCTGCAATCTGATCAATTCCTACTTTCCCAAACACTTGACGCTTCGCTTCTGCTACGAATGCATTCCCCGGTCCCACGATGAAATCGACGGGCTTCACACCTTCCATTCCATATGCCATTGTTCCAATTGCCTGAATGCCGCCCAGTGAATAGATTTCATCCGCTCCTGCCAAATGCATCGCATACAAGACGCCCGGATGAATGCCCTCGCCGTTCTTTGTAGTCGGTGAACAAGCAATCACCCGCTCCACTCCAGCAACTTTAGGCGGAATCACACTCATTTGCACGGAGGAAACGATTGGATAACGTCCTCCCGGAACATATGCGCCGACATTGGAGATGGGAATTAGCTTCTGCCCAAGAATTACACCTGGCTGTATTTCTTTTTCAAATTCAGACACACTTGCCAACTGGGCCTCTGCAAATGCTCGTACTTGCTTTTGACAATATTGCGTATCCATCTTCACAGTTTCAGGAACCTTTTTGATAGCGTTTTCAATCTCTTCCTGCGAAACTAGGAAGCTTTGCGGATCCCAGTTATCGAACTTTCGTGACAGTTCACGAACAGCCGCTTCTCCTCTTTCACGGATTTCTTTCAGGCTGCCTTTTACAATGTCTGAAATGCCACTGTTATCCTCTTCTAATTTATGTGAGCTTTTCTTTAGGTATTCTGCCATCATAACCACTCCTATCATTCTCTTTTATATATTATTTTGTACTGATTTTTGTAAACCCAGACGCTCATTTTCCTGTTTCATCCGGTGGAAGCTGTCATTTGTAAGCGTCTTAGAGAGCTCATCTCCTAAAATGAATACATCCAGCTCTTCTTTCGGAATCGCATTATATCTTTTGCCGTACATTGCGTAAAATATTACACCGATCAGCACCCAGACAACCATTGCGATCAGAGAAGGCATTGCCAGGAATGCAGGCGATCCTGGGATAAACAACAGACCAAGGAATACCAGACTGATAAGTGCACCAGCCAATGAAGTCAACTTGCGCGCTGCACTGTCTTTCCAATCGAAGAAACGGTAAGCAGAAGCACAAGTATACAGATAGGCGATTGCCACGCCTGTTGCTGTCATATCTACAATCCACAGCAATGCAGGACGACCAAACCAAGGGGTGATAAAGCATACGACCACCGCCGTAATGATCCCTATATAAGGTGTATGGTACTTCGGATGAATCTTCGTGAAGGCTTGCGGTAAAATACGTGCGCGGCCCATCGCCAGAAGCATTCGGCTCGAAGAAACGAGGAACCCGTTAATACCCGTGAAAATTCCCATACACAATGCTGCCGTCAATAATGTCATACCTACATTACCGAATAAGCTTTTTACTACATCGCCGGTACCCCATACAGGCTGTCCTGCAACTAAACCTTGCCAAGGCGTGGCCATTGCTGTTGCGTAAACCATTATGGAGTATACAAGCCCGCCTGCACCCAGCGCCAGAATCATTAACTTAAATGCACGCTTAGAAGAAAAACTAAACTCTTCAGATGCTTGTGCAATATTATTGAAGCCTGAATATAAGAACGGAGCTGTTGCCACAATTATCAAAATGGAAGATAAGCTGCCGATTTCCATATTGAATGCGGGGCGCAAGTTGGAAAATGCCGTATCAGGGTGGAACGTCATACCTAGCCCTACAATCATTGCTCCGCTGAACAGAATGGCACTGAAAATGAATTGCATACGTCCTGTCAGGCTAATACCACGAATATTCGCTATACCAAAGACAATTAGGGCGATTGCCGCTATGATAATTTGACTGACATAAACGTCCCAGCCTGCGATCGTATACATATAGCCGATTTCCACGATTTGCGGATACAAAAATTTAAACAGCACTATAATCGCTGAAGCGTTCAACGCGACCGAGGTTACGTATGATAATGTAACGAACCAGCCACATATAAAGGCATTAATTCTGCCGAATCCCAGATATGTAAATACGAACTCGCCCCCGGAGACAGGAAACTTCTCTACCATGTATCCATAGCTGACTGCGATGACCATAACCAACAGGGCACCAATTAAAATCCCTAATATCACGCCTATTGGTCCCGCTGCCGCCATCCAGTCGGTCGGCAGTACGAATGCTCCCCAGCCTATGGCAGAACCAAATGCAATGGCGACAACCCAGTGTGGTTTTAGAGCTTTAGATAACTCTGTCCTTTTCTCCATCTATCTCACTCCCGTGCTGCAGATTTTCCCTTAAGACTTGACAGCGCTTTCATACGGTCTTTCATAAGTTGTAAAATAGTACGCAATAGAGCTGATTATCGAACTTATTGCGTACTATTTACTTCGTTTATCGAATAATTTTTTCGTCTTTTTCCAGAACTGGCACATCAACTGTAATCGTATCCGGATACTTAATACCCGCACCTGTATTCAATACAACCACTTCTTCATTTTCTTTGATCCAGCCGTCCTTGCGAAGTTTTCTCGCAGCTGCAAATGCCGCTGCACCTTCCGGACAAACAAATGCTCCTTCACTGGATGCAACCAGCTTTAATTCTTCCAGAAGTTCTTCATCATCAATTGCTACTGCACAGCCATTTGTCTGCTTAATGCCGTCAAGAATCAGGAAGTCACCCAGCGCTTTTGCCACGTTAATACCGAATGCGACAGTCGAAGCATTTTCCCAAGGTTCAGCATGTGTTTTCCCTTCTTCCCATGCTTTCACAATTGGGGCACAGCCGGATGATTGTACCGCAACAAGTCGGGGCATTTTGTCTTCCGGAATCCAGCCGAGCTCCTGCAATTCGCGAAGTGCTTTATAAATACCGATCAGGCCGACACCGCCGCCTGTCGGATAAAGGATTACATCAGGAACCTTCCAGCCAAACTGCTCTGCAATTTCAAGGCCCATTGTTTTCTTGCCTTCAATACGGTAAGGCTCTTTCAATGTAGATGCATCAAATAAGTCATAATCTTGTACTGCCTGGCCTACAATCTTCCCTGCATCACCAATCAGACCGTTGACAAGGTAAAGCTCAGCGCCTGCCGCCACACATTCTTTACGTGTAATTTCCGGTGCATCGATCGGCATTACAATAGTTGCCGTAATATCCGCCTGCGCGCTGTATAATGACCAAGCCGCACCCGCGTTTCCGTTGGTAGGCATCGCTAATTCTGTAACGCCTACTTCCTTTGCTTTAGAAACACCTACTGCCGCCCCTCTTGATTTAAATGAGCCGGATGGAATCATTCCTTCATCTTTCATGTAAAGATTTGCAATGCCCATATCTTTTCCTGCTTTTTTCAAGTGGAGCATTGGCGTCATACCTTCGCCCAGCGTCACAATATTCTCTTCATTTTTGACCGGCAGCAATTCATGGTAGCGCCAAAGATCCGGTTTACGGTCTGCGAGCTTCTCTTTCGTAAAATTCTTCTTCAGCTCATCCATCTTGTAGGACACCAGTAAAGGTGCTCCGCATTCACACAGTTGAACAATTGCATCTACGTCATACGTCTTTTCACATTTTGGGCAGTGTAAGTGGGATACATAACTATAAGTCATTTCATTTCCTCCTAATAATGTATATTATCTAATTGCAATAGATTCTATTTCAATCTGAGCACCTTTGGGCAGTTCTTTTACACCTACCATCGCTCTTGCAGGCTTGCTGTCTCCAAAGAATTTCGCGTATACTTCATTAACTTCTGCTGCTTTTTCAAGGGATGTCATGAAAATTGTGTTTTTCACTACATTCTCTAACGTTAAATCCGCGGCTTTCAGAATGGCTTCAATATTTTTTAAAGACTGTTCCGCCTGTTCTACAACCGAAGAACTCATTTCATTTGTTTCTGCATTAATTGGCAGCTGCCCTGAGACATAGACAATATTTTCTTTTTCTGCTGCCTGTGAGTAAGCCCCCACTGCTGCAGGTGCATGGTCACTGTGAATTTTATTGAACAAATAAATCAACTCCTATTTAGAATTAAAACTATGTTCGGTGCGTACCTTCTGCAGATAATTGTAGATAGTGAATTTAGAAACACCTAAAACACTCGCTGCATATTCAGTGGCACCTTTGATTAGAAACGCCCCTTTGGATTCCAGCTCGCGCACCACTTCCACTTTCTCTTCTGTTTCCAGTAACGCAGGGGGTTTATAATATTTCTCCAACGCCTGCTGTGTCATCGACTGAATGACTTCATGCACATCTGTATAGAAGGTTTCTTTCTTTTCTTCATCTTCCGGAAATGTGATAAAGTCTCTCATTGCGCCTTCCATCTGAATCATATCGCTTATATCAAAGTTGATGCATAATGCCCCAATGACTTCATTCTTTTGATTCTTTAAGAAGACAGTAGAAGATTTCATAACCGACCCTTTTTGAGACACTGTTTTATAGTTCGCATAATCTGTTACTACTTTTTTCTGCAGCTGTTCAAGAACCAGATCTGTTATTGGGGAACCAATATTTCGCCCGGTCAATGTCCCCGCCAGATGAATTAAAGAACTTTCCAGGTTACTAAAATCATGTACAGCGACTTCACACTTCGCTCCAAACATTTCTACTAAAATATCTGCTGTCCTAATCGCATGGTCAAAAACTAAAGCGCTTTCATTGTTCATAGTAAACTCTCCTCTCCCGTAGCTATTTAAATTATTAATCAATTCAAATAACTTAAGTTCATATCACCAGACATTTTTTAGATTGCAACACTTTTTTAACACTTACAATATTTTTGTAACTCAAAAAATTCTTTAATTGACTGCAAAATTGCTTTCCATTCGTATTCTTCGCTCATCAGGTCCGATTGAAAGTTTTTATATTGCATAAAAAAAATAACTGACCGACAATTTTACATTTCGTCGGTCAGTTATTTTTTTAATTATATCAGCTGTTTCACTAATTCACGGTTTCGTTCTTTGAACAGCTCATTATGGGATGAAACCATACCGTTTTGATTCGCTTCCGGATCAATATAAGTCTTGGCGCAGTTCACAGCATTTGCAGCATCTTGGAAAGCTCCCGCGATTAAATGCAGCTTGCCATCATGACTCAGTACATCTCCCGCCGCATATAAACCTTCTACGGATGTAGCACTTGTGCAGGATCCCGCAATTTGCTGATGCTCTGTCAGTTCCATGCCGAGCTGCTGATTGCCAATCAGCGAAGTATCTCGCTCATATCCGTGATTAATGATTACTTCATCCACAGCAATCATTGCTGCTGTGCCACCCTTGTTGTGCTGCAA
Source organism: Sporosarcina sp. P33 (assembly GCF_002077155.1). Taxonomy (GTDB): domain Bacteria; phylum Bacillota; class Bacilli; order Bacillales_A; family Planococcaceae; genus Sporosarcina. Next base: position 1,751,766 of record NZ_CP015027.1, read on the forward strand.
TTCCACTTTTTCTATTGCCGTGTGATCGTCAGATGCGATAAACCGGACAATATTCGTATTGAAATGACAGACGACACCGCTCTCAAGCAATTGCCGAACTTGCGCTTCGTGACCGTTCAATTGGTCTTTACGATAGGTAAGATACACTTTCTTTGCAATAGGCTGCAGTTCATTCGCCCAGTCGATTGCTGCGTTGCCGCCGCCAGAAATTAGAACAGTCTTGTCTTTAAATCTCCCCAATGACTTTACCGTATAGTTCAAATTTGTCACTTCAAAGCGTTCTGCACCTTCCACTTCAATCTTCTGAGGATTTAATATGCCGGTCCCTGTAGCCAAAATGACTGTCTTGCTGTAGTGAACCGTTCCAGCAGTGCCGTGCAAGGCAAAATAATTGTCCGAAGTCTTTTCGATCTTTACGATTTTTTCATTGAGCACAACCTCCGGATTAAATGTGAGTCCTTGCGTCACAAGCTGTTCAATGATCTGTGCTCCAGGTGCCGGTGTAATGCCGCCTATGTCCCATATCATTTTTTCTGGGTAGACATGAATCTTTCCGCCAAGCTGCGGCTGATATTCAATAATTTTTGCCTTCATTTCACGCAATCCACTATAAAATGCAGCATATAACCCCGCAGGTCCGCCGCCAATAATCGTTACATCCAGTAGCTCATTTTGCTTCATTTCATCTTCTCCCTTTAAAAAGTTATTGACATCGGCAGTCTTTCAATCTATAGTTTTCATTGTACTGATACTGATAATCATTATCAATGATTATTTAGTAGGAAAGGTTGGAGTTCAGGAAATGGTTCGCTTGTATACAGATAATCTTCAAGTTTCATATGATGACCGGCTGATTGTGAAAGGACTGTCGGTTAAAATACCCGACAAGAAAGTAACCGCGATCATCGGGGCGAATGGATGCGGCAAGTCGACTTTCCTAAAAGCTGTTACCCGCCTGATTCCTCACCAATCTGGAGAGATTATTTTGGATGGCGGAACTATCGTAAAACAAAAAACAAAACAGCTTGCACAAAAACTCGCAATCCTTCCCCAAACGCAAGAGGCCGCCAGCGGATTAACGGTTGGAGAATTGGTGTCCTACGGCAGGTTCCCCTATCAAAATGCGATGGGCCGTCTGACTGCCCGCGATATGGATGTGATTAATTGGGCGCTGGATGTCACCAATACAGCTGATTTCAAACATCGGCAAGTCGACGCACTATCGGGCGGCCAGCGTCAGCGTGTCTGGATTGCGATGGCACTTGCTCAGGAAACAGATATCATCTTCCTGGATGAGCCGACCACCTATCTGGATATGGCCCATCAGCTGGAAGTACTGGAGCTGCTGCAAAAACTCAATGCCGAACAGCAGCGCACAATCATCATGGTGCTTCACGACTTAAATCAGGCAGCACGTTTTGCCGATTTCATCATCGCGATGAAAGACGGAGAAATTGTACAGGCCGGCATGTGCGAAGAAGTCATACGGCCAGATATCTTGCGGAAAGTATTTAGAATCGACGCAGAAATTGGGATGGATCCAAGAACGGGAAAACCGTTGTGCATCACATATGATTTACTCAAAGGAGACGAATAACAGATGAAGAGATTTTTACTGCCCGTCCTTTTCCTGCTCATAGTAGCTTTAGGAGCATGCGGCAATAAGCAGGATGAGCCTGCAAAAGAAGAAGCACCCGCGAAAGAAGAAGCAAGCGGCACGATTACTTATGAATCTGAAGACGGGCCGGTAGAAGTTCCGGCTGACCCGAAGCGCGTTATCGCATTAAGCTTTGCCGGAAATATTATGGCGCTCGATGTGGATATAGTCGGAGTAGATTCATGGTCAAAGATGAATCCGCGCTTTGACTCTGTTCTTGGTGAAATAGAAGAAGTGTCGGATGAAAATATCGAAAAGATTATTGAACTGGATCCGGATTTAATTATTGGATACAATACCGCTAAAAATATTGATAAATTAAAAGAAATTGCCCCAACCGTTACGTTTACTTACGGAAAAGTCGATTATCTGACGCAGCATATCGAGATTGGAAAGCTGTTGAATAAAGAAGAAGAAGCAACGAAATGGGTAGAGGATTTTAAACAACGTGCACAGGCTGCCGGAGAAGAGATCAAAGCTAAAATTGGTGAAGACACTACCGTTTCAGTTGTCGAAAATTTCGACAAACAGTTATATGTATACGGCGATAACTGGGGCAGAGGAACGGAGATCCTATATCAGGAAATGAAACTGGCCATGCCGGAGAAAGTAAAAGAGATGGCGCTAGAAGCTGGTTATTATGCTTTATCTACCGAAGTGCTGCCCGAGTTTGCCGGTGATTATATGATTTTGAGCAAATTTAATGCTGCAGATAATTCCTTTATGGAAACAGAAACATACAAAAACATCCCCGCTGTGAAAAACCATCAAGTATTTGAAGTAAATGGCGAGGAATTCTATTTTAACGATCCGCTTACACTTGATTATCAATTAGAGTTCTTCAAGGAGCACTTTTTAGAAACTAAGTAAACGCTGATGTCAGGAGAATGCATTACAGCATGGCGTTCTCTATAAAGTGAAGGGGCCTTCGACTTCTGAAGTGCCTCTTTTCTTATGAAAGGAAAGGAGCAGATCGATATGACCGAACAGCCAAACAAAAAACTTTTTTCTTTTGGCAGTAAATTGCTGGCATGTATACTGCTTCTGTTGATAGTGTTCGTCTGTTCGATGAAGCTGGGTGCCGCCCAAACTTCTTGGCATGATATTTGGCTGTCGTTTACAGACAGCAGTGATAAAAATGCTCTGCTGCTGAAAGAAATTCGAATGCCCCGGGAAGTCGGTGCTGTGCTCGTCGGAGCTGCATTGGCCATTTCCGGTGCAATCATGCAGGGCATGACGCGTAATCCACTGGCCGATCCCGGTTTACTTGGACTGACTGCAGGGGCTAATGCGGCGTTGGCAATTGCACTGGCATTCATCCCGTCTATTAATTACTTTGGTATCATGACAGCCTGCTTTATCGGATCTGCCGCAGGCGCCCTTTTCGTATTCGGGATTGCTTCCGCCAAGCGCGGCGGTTTTTCTCCAATTCGTCTGATTTTGGCCGGCGCCGCAGTATCAACCTTCTTATTTGCTATAGCAGAAGGCGTTGGGTTGTATTTCAAGATTTCCAAAAATACTTCGATGTGGACTGCAGGTGGCTTGATCGGAACAACATGGACTCAGCTTCAGACCATCGCTCCTGTGATTCTGGCAGGTATTTTCATGGCAATTCTTCTCTCCCGTCAGCTAACTCTGTTAAGTTTGAATGAAGAAGTGGCGATCGGGCTTGGACAAAACACATTCAAAGTAAAAATCATGCTATTTATCATTATTATTTTACTGGCCGGGGCAGCTGTGGCTCTTGCGGGGAATCTGGCATTCGTCGGTTTAATGATTCCTCATATTGTTCGTGCTATCGTCGGGACGGACTATCGGTTCATTATTCCGTTCTCTGCTGCGGCCGGCGGAACGTTCATGCTGCTGGCAGACATACTGGGCCGGACATTGCAGGCACCTTTTGAAACGCCTGTTGCCGCGCTAGTTGCAATTATTGGACTGCCGTTCTTTCTTTTAATCGTACGCAGAGGAGGCCGAGCATTCTCATGATTCTTCCGCATATACGAAAAAAACAACGCTTCTTGATTGGTGTATTTGTTTTATTAATCCTGCTGTTAAGCACGATCGCAATGGGTCTTGGATACGCATCACTTGAATGGAAGAGGATAGTTCCCGCGCTACTTGGACAAGGGACGTTCAAAGAAGAATTCGTGCTGTATTCCATCCGGCTCCCCCGCATTATTTTGACCATACTTGCAGGTGCTGCACTCGCTTTATCCGGTGCTATTCTGCAGGGAATCACACGAAACGACCTGGCTGACCCTGGAATCATCGGAATTAATTCAGGGGCCGGAGCTGCCATCGCCGTTTTCTTTCTGTTTTTCCCGATAGACGCAGGAATTTTCTCTGTATTGTTACCGCTGGTCGGATTTGCCGGCGCCGTCGCGACATCCATCCTGATTTATCTCTTTGCATACAATCGCAAAACTGGACTTCAGCCAATGTGGCTCGTTCTAGTCGGGATCGGGTTTTCCATGGCACTCTCCGGTGTCATGATTGTCCTCGTTTCTTCAGCAGATAATGAAAAAGTCGATTTCATTGCCCGTTGGCTGGCCGGTAATATATGGGGGGACGATTGGCTATATATTTGGGCATTGCTGCCTTGGCTGCTGATTTTGATTCCTTTCACATTATTTAAAGCACACCGGCTTGACATGCTCGGTTTGAATGAAGCTGTTGCGACAGGAATCGGTGTGTCGATTGAACGCGAAAGAGCCATATTATTGCTGACGGCAGTCGCCTTGGCCGCTTCCGCTGTATCTGTTACAGGCGGCATCGCATTCATCGGTTTGATGGCGCCTCACATCGCCAAATCTCTAATCGGTCCGCGCCATCGCATGAATCTGCCTATCGCCGTCCTGCTTGGCAGCTTTCTTTTATTGCTGGCGGATACAATTGGGCGTAATATTTTGGAGCCAAACGGAATCCCGGCTGGAATCATCGTGTCATTGATTGGTGCACCGTATTTTTGTTACTTATTACTGAAAAAATAAATAGGACTGGAACCCCCCGATTAGGGAGTTCCGGTCCTTTTTATCGTAAAGTCTGGAGATACCGTATACGATGCTTCCGTTCGGTCTCTCACTTCTTCCAGCGTGACACCTGGCGACGTTTCAATCAGCACCATGCCTTCTTCTGTAAAATCGAATACTGCCAAATCCGTGATCAGTCTGTCCACTACACGCTGACCAGTCAATGGTAAAGAACATCTCCTTTTCACTTTTGATTTACCATGCTTATTTACATGATCCATGATGATGACGACACGCTTGGCACCTGCGACCAGATCCATCGCACCGCCCATGCCTTTGACTACCTTGCCTGGAATCATCCAGTTCGCCAAGTCCCCGTTTTCGGATACTTCCATTCCGCCCAAAATTGCCAGATCAATATGGCCTCCGCGAATCATCGCAAATGATTCAGCACTGTCAAAGAACGATGAACCTGGTACTGTCGTAACAGTTTCTTTCCCTGCGTTAATCAGGTCCGCGTCTTCCTGACCTTCCACGGGATATGGACCGATTCCAAGGAGACCGTTTTCAGACTGCAGCAGCACATGAATATCTTCAGGGATTACGTTCGCAACAAGTGTCGGCATTCCGATGCCAAGATTGACGTTCATGCCGTCTTTAATTTCCTGCACAGCGCGATTGACGATAAGCTCTCTAGTATTACTCATAGTCACCTCTCCTTTTTACGCTTTTCTGACCGTTAAGCGTTCAATACGTTTTTCATAATCTTTACCAAGCAGCAATCGCTGCACGTAAATGCCGGGTGTATGAATTTCTTCCGGACTCAGCTCTCCCGCTTCCACGATTTCCTCTGCTTCCGCGATCGTAATTTTACCGGCCATTGCAGCTAGCGGGTTAAAATTACGGGCAGTTTTGCGATAAACCAAATTGCCGAGCGTATCCGCTTTCCATGCCTTTACAAGTGCAAAGTCCCCTATAATGCCTTCTTCTAATAAATACGTTTTTCCGTTGAAGTCTCTTGTCTCTTTACCTTCTGCAATAGGTGTTCCGACGCCGGTTGCCGTATAGAACCCGGGAATTCCTGCGCCGCCTGCCCTGATTCGTTCAGCCAGCGTTCCTTGAGGGCATAATTCCACTTCCAGCTCCCCGTTTAGAAATTGTGTTTCAAATATTTTGTTCTCTCCCACATAAGAGGAAATCATCTTTTTAATTTGTTTATTGGCAAGCAGCATACCGAGTCCATCATGATCTGTTCCGCAGTTATTACTGACGACAGTCAAATCCTTCACCCCGCTGTCGCGTAACGCTTCAATAGATTTCTCCGGAATCCCGCATAAACCGAATCCCCCTGCAATAATCGTATCACCGTCTTTCACGTCTGAAACCGCTTCCATAAATGATTGAACCAGTTTACTCATACCATTCCCCTCCTCCGACTTGTTACTACCAGTTTACGTATTTCTGCTGTATAAGTAAATGAATAGACTTAATCTTCCGTTTACAGTCAGGCTTGCGGCTATTCTATACTTTCTATCGCTTTCTAATGAAACGGGCGTACATTGCAAGCTGGAAAAAAGTCTATCATTAGACAATAACTAAAGCGGCGGCAGAAACATCCCCTGTGAGTATATGTTACTGCCCGTCTTACTAACACTGTATTTTTTAAAGTGAGCCACATAAACTATACGAATCAGTGAAAAGTGAATATAACATACACTCTTTCCTGCTTAGAAATAGCAAGCCAAATAGAAAACGAACCCAGCCGGGCTGATGCCTGGCTGGATTCGGTTGTTTCACGTGGAACAAATTAACTTTTTAAAACATTTTTGTCGTCCATGACTCTCCGTTCCATACAGTCGATACAACGCCTTCGTAAAAATCCGGTTCGTGTGAAATAAGCAATATGCTTCCCTTGTATTCCTTCAATGCACGTTTCAGTTCTTCTTTTGCATCATAATCCAAATGATTAGTCGGTTCATCCAGTACTAGCAAATTCGTTTCTTGATTGACTAGTTTACATAGACGTACTTTCGCACGCTCTCCCCCACTTAACACTTTTACCTTACTCTCGATATGCTTCGTTGTTAATCCGACACGAGCCAATGCGGCACGCACTTCGTATTGTGCGAAGTGCGGGAATTCACTCCATATCTCTTCCAGACATGTGCGATCTGTATCTGTTTTGATTTCTTGCTCAAAGTAGCCGATTGACAAATGCTCGCCTTGTTCAACTTTACCTGAAAGTGCAGGTATTTCCCCGAGAATACTTTTCAGAAGTGTTGTTTTCCCGATGCCATTCGCACCGGCAAGCGCAATTTTCTGGCCCCGTTCCATTGAAAGATTTAACGGCTTGGACAACGGCTCTTCATAACCAATCACCAAGTCCGTCGTCTCGAATAAATATTTCCCGGGAGTTCTTGCGGTCTTAAAATCAAAATGCGGTTTGGGTTTTTCCGAATCCAATTCGATGACATCCATCTTATCCAGCTTCTTCTGGCGGGACATGGCCATTCGGCTCGTCGCAGCATTTGCTTTATTACGGGCTACAAAGTCCTTCAGGTTGGATATTTCCTTCTGCTGCTTTTTGTACGCTGCTTCCACTTGCTGCTTCTTCATTTCATGCACACGCAAAAACTCATCGTAGTCGCCAGGATAACGATTGACTTGCTGGTTTTCCATATGATAAATCAAGTTAATGACACTGTTCAAAAACGGAATATCGTGGGAGATTAATATAAACGCACCGGGATATTCCTGCAAATACGTGCGCAGCCATTCAATATGTTCAACGTCCAAATAGTTAGTCGGCTCATCTAGCAATAAAATATCGGGTTTTTCAAGCAGCAGTTTTGCAAGTAATACTTTCGTACGCTGGCCGCCGCTCAGATCATTAACGTCTGTGTCCAGTCCAAACTCATTCAGTCCGAGACCATTTGCCACTTCTTCCACTTTTGCATCAATCATATAAAACCCGCTTTGCTCCAGCGAATCTTGTATTTGTCCTGTCTCTTCCAGCAGGCCTTCCAATTCATCCGGCTCCACTTCACCCATCTTCGCAAAGAGCTCATTCATTTCGGTTTCCATATCGTATAAATATTGAAAGGCCGTACGCAATACATCACGAATGGACATCCCTTGCTTAAGTACCGCATGCTGATCCAAATAACCGACACGTACACGTTTTGACCACGTAACAGTTCCGGCATCCGGCTCCAGCTGATGCGTTATGATATTCATAAACGTAGATTTACCTTCCCCGTTCGCACCAACTAATCCTATATGTTCACCTGCTAATAGACGAAATGAAACGTCATCAAAAATTGCACGGTCACCAAAACCGTGACTAATATTTTTTACTGTTAATAAACTCATGTATACACCTATTCCTTTTCCGTTATCTCAATAAAACTGTATATGTTATTTTACCATCCTCTACATATAATTACTTCGGAAATGAAAAAACAGCCGGTAATTTCTATTCAGCAAACTGACAAGGCGTTGTGGGTATAAATCCTGCAGCAGATGACGGATGGCCAATGAAAAAAGGACATGCGTGTAAAAATCGCATGTCCTTTTTTATTATTTCATTTTACTTAACTCTTCATTCATTGACTTAAACAATGCAAACAGCATCAGTACGATGATAAACGAGAACGGCAGCGCCGCTATAATAATCGTGTTCTGCAATGCAAGAAGCCCGCCTGCAGAAAGCAGGACCAATGCGATCGTCGACACAATAATACCCCATATCACCTTCACCGAGTTCGGCGGCGTCAAAGAACCATACGTTGACTGCATACCTAACACGTATGTTGCTGAGTCAGCCGATGTGATGAAGAACGATGTCACAAGCAGAATCGCAAACAACGACAGAACTAATGAAAACGGCATTGAGTTAAACATCTCAAATGCAACTACTTCAATATTCAATGAAGCTAAATCTGCTGTCCCATTACTTTGCATTTCAATGGCTGTTGTACCGAATGTAGAGAACCATAGGAACGCGAAGAATGAAGGAACAAGGAGTACACCTGCCATAAATTCACGAATTGTGCGCCCTTTTGAAACTCGGGCGATAAACATACTGACGAATGGTGACCAAGAGATCCACCAAGCCCAATAGAATATCGTCCATCCATCTAACCATCCGCGATTCTCACCATTGAGCGGAGCTGTACCCATACTCATATCGATAAGTTTTGTAAAATAGCCGCCCACTGAATCAGTGAACATATTCATAATCAGCAATGTAGGTCCAAGGATAAGTACTAAACCTAATAGAGCTACCGCCAAAATCAAGTTGGTATTGGACAAATAGCGAATTCCTCTACTTAACCCTGACCAAGCTGATCCAATAAACAGTATCGTCACGACTGTTACAATGACAATTTGTGATTGCATGCCTATCGAGAAACCAAATAAGTAGTTCAAGCCTGCGTTAATTTGAACAGCACCTAAGCCGAGTGATGTTGCCACACCGAAAGCGGTTGCAAAAACTGCTAGTACGTCAATTATAGTGCCCAAAGGACCTTTCGTTTTATCTCCAAAAATCGGCTGCAGCGTTGCAGAAATCAAGCCGGGCTGGCCTTTTCTAAACTGGAAGTATGCCAGAGCCAATGCGACCATTCCATACAGCGACCAGATGTGAAGACCGTAGTGTAAAAATGTTTTCCGCATGGCCTCTTTATAAGCAGCAGGCGTTTGCGGGTCTTCTGTTGCCGGTACGGCATAGTGAGATAATGGTTCTGCAGCGCCATAGAACACCAAACCAATCCCCATACCTGCAGAGAATAGCATAGCAATCCACGTAACTGTAGCGAATTGCGGCCGGTCTGTATCTTTCCCTAAACGGATTTTACCGTATGGGCTGAATATCATAAAAATACTGATCAGTAACAGCGCAGTCATAAGTAACATGTAGTACCATCCGAAAGTTGATGCCACAAGCGCTTTTCCGGCATTCGTGATACTCTCAAAATGAACTGGATTTATTACTCCATAACCTACCGCTATAACAATTAAAACAATGGTTATATAAAAGACTTTTGATATTCTCTTCATAGTTCCCCCTCTTGACCTGAATTGCACAAGCAAGTTTACACTATACTGTAAAAGTGCTCAGAAATCAAACCAATTTAAATCGTTATTTGATTAAATTAGAACGTGGTACAATGGAAAGCCCATTGCGACAGTCCTCCCTGCATTCCTATAACTTTTTAATAAAAAAATATCTATACGCATTCTTCTCAAGTACTCTCTTTTGGCACACTGGCTATTTATGCTGATAGAAGAATAGCCGGCTTTACCCCCTGCCGGCTAGTTTCTACTTATCCAAATACATAACCGCATAATTATCATTTTCCATCGGATGCGGTTCAAAACCTTTTACATAGTCAGCAAAGCCGATAGGCGGCGTTGTGTGAGCCAGCGGTACCCATGGAGCATCTTCATGGAATACTTCCTGCGCTTTTTTGTAGAGGTCGATTCGTTCATTTTCCTCAAATGTCACACGCGCCTGTTCGATGAGGTTCTGAAATTCTTTGTTGTCGTAAAACGCCAGATTATTTGCAGGCGGCTTCATATTGGTGTTACTTAGGTTCGGGTACAGGAAATTGTCCGGATCTGCCATAACACCCGTCCATCCAAACAATGCCATCGGATGCTGCCCTTCCCCGGTCTTTTCCAAATACGTTGCCCATTCATACGTTACGATTTTTGCTTTAACTCCAATTTCCTGCAAGTTTGCTTGTATCGCTTCCGCTGTTTTCATTGGCTGCGGCAAGTAAGGACGCGGATTATTCATCGTCCAAATTTCGGTCTCAAAGCCATCAGGATACCCGGCCTCTGCCAGCAATTCTTTCGCAGCCTCCGCGTCGAATGCATAATCCTCGATCTCGTCATTATAGCCCCACAGCGAAGGCGGGATCGGATTTTTGGCTACATCTGCAAAACCGCTGTAAAACCCGTCCACTAGCGATTGTTTATCAATTGCCATATTGATTGCCTGTCGGACTTTCACATCATCAAACGGTTTTTTCTGTGTATTCATGACCATGAATCCTTCATTGAAACTCGGGCGTTTGACCAGTTCCAGATTTTCATTGTCTTCAATTGTTTTTGCATCTTCCGGATTCATTCCATCAATGAAATCCGCTTCCCCGCTCAACAGCACATTCAATCGGGTAGAGTTATCCGGAACGACGGTGAAGATTATCTGATCGAGCATCGGCTGATTATCTATATAATAGTTTTCATTTGCTTTGACGACAATTTTGTCATTGCGTGTCCAACTATCGAATACAAATGGACCTGTACCGACAGGATTCTCAAAGAATCTTTCATTATATTGTTCAATCGCCGCTGGACTGGCTATGCCGAACATGGGAATCGCCAAGTAGCTGACGAACGGCGCAATCTTCTCTTTCAATTTAATCTCGACTGTTTGTTCATCGACTGCTTTCACATGTTCAATCTTATGATTCTCTTCCCCTTTAAATCCGCCGTATAAAAACGGATAGTACGGGAAATCACCGATATGGTATTCATTGTCCGGATCCATCCAGCGCTCAAAGTTGAATACTACTGCGTCTGCATTAAAGTCCGTCCCGTCATGAAATTTCACACCTGTCTTCAGTGAAAGTGTCCATGTCAGACCATCTTCACTCGTTTCATAGGACTCCGCCAATTTCGGCTGTAACTGCAAATCTTTATCATATTCAAATAATGTTTCAAAAATTGCATGAGTGACTCGGATAGACTCCCCATCTGTAATATTGATCGGGTCCAGACCAACCGAATCCGCTCCTCTTGCATAGATCATCGAGCCGCCTTTTTTGTTCCCTTCCTCCTTAGGCGCACCCGTCTCTTTTTCATTGTCATTTGAACATGCGCCTAAGAGGAGTAAACCTGCTAACATGCTCATCACAATTACAAATTTCTTCACTGCATTTCCTCCTTACGTTGATGGTCTAAGTTGCTACTTAACTATTCTCGATTAAACGTTTTGAAAAGTCAATAAATTTTGAAGGAATCTTCTTCACTTTTGCTGTTTTCCAATTAATATGGTTTACTTTGAGAATAATCAACTTTGGGAAACGGGGGAAGTCTTTCATGAATGATGCGATACACTATATTGAACGGAATAAAGACCAAATTCTGCAAACCTATCAGGAGCTGCACGCCATCGCTGAACCCAGTTGGCAGGAGCGGAACACTTCTCGCTACTTGCAGGATAAACTCTCAGCTGCCGGATTGACCATCACTGCCTATCAGGGCCACTATGGATTCATTGCAGAAATGGCCGGAAAAAAAGAGGGTGTTATTGCATTGCGCGCGGATATGGATGCACTGGTGCAGGAAATCGACGGAGAAGTGAAAGCCAATCATTCATGCGGACATGACGCACACAGCACGATGGCGTTATATACTGCGCTGGCATTGAAAAACAGTGAGGCAAACTTGCGCCATACGATTCGTTTTATTTTCCAGCCTGCAGAGGAACTGGCGGAAGGTGCACTGCAAATGATGGAGGAAGGTGTTCTTGAGGATGTATTGTTCTTAGGCGGTATTCATGTCCGGCCTCATTCAGAAGTTGCGTTCGGGAAATCTGCTCCTGCAATTCTGCATGGCTCGTCTGCAACGATTACAGGCACGATCACGGGAACACCTGCGCATGCAGCAAGACCGGAAGAAGGAAATAATCCAATTGAAGCGGCAAGTTTCCTCATTCAGGCTCTGATGCAGATCCGTTTGACGGGCAATAAAAAATTCTCCATCAAAATGACGGAACTGCATGGAGGCGAAACGAGCAACTCGGTTCCGGCAAGCGCCCGCTTTACATTGGATGTCCGGGCCGAGACGAATGACACGATGGATGCTCTGCTTGAAAAAGCACGCCACATCATTCAAAATACCGCTTCGCTGACAGAGACAAAGATCACCTATAAGGAAGAAGGCTACTCCCCTGCCGCGACGGAAAATACAGATGCCATCGGGCTGGCACGGCAGGCCATAGCCTCCGTGCTGGGAGAAGAAAACGCAGAGAACCCCTGCATCTCGCAAGGCGCGGAAGACTTTCATTTTTATACATGGAAGACACCGCATATTCCAGCAACAATGATTGGTCTGGGCTGTGATTTGAAACCGGGACTGCATCACCCGCAAATGTCGTTCAACACAGACGCGCTAATTTACGGGACTAAAATCCTGACACAACTTTTACTGAATGCGGATCAAAAACTATGAAAACAATCATCTATAAAGATCAAGACAATTTGCTGATGGGTATGACTATGAAAGACCGCAGAGAACCGGAATGTCATAACATCGCATTGCACGCATGCCAATCTGCGGATGATGTGATGAGCAACCGAAGGCAGCTGGCACATTTCTTACAGTGCGATGTACAGGATTTCGTATTTGCCAATCAAACACACAGCGCGAACTTCCACAAAGTAACAGAGAGTGATCGCGGTAAAGGTGCATGGAAACAGGAAACCGCCATCCCCAATACAGATGCACTGTATACATTTGAGCCGAACCTCGTCTTGTGCAGTTTGACGGCGGACTGTGTGCCTGTATTATTTTACAGCGATCACAGCACGCTGACTGGGGCAATTCATTCCGGATGGCAAGGGACCGTAAAGGAAATTACGTTGAATCTGTTTCGTCACCTGCAGCACGAGGAGCATTGTGATCTGAGCCATGTCCATGTTCAGATTGGCGCTGCGCTCAGTCAAGATAAGTTCGAGGTGGATGAAGATGTCTGTATGAAGTTCCATAAGCTTGGCTACGCAGACGAATTCATTTTCTATAATTCAGCAACCAAAAAGTATCATATCGATAATCAGCTGGCAGTAAAAAGACAATGTGAACTGGCAGGAATTCCTGAAGCCCACATTACGATCGACCGTACTTGCACTTTCCAGAGTCCTAACGGCTTTTCTTATCGTGAAGACAGACAAGCAGGCCGTCATGTCAGCTTTATCCGCAGATCCGCGAAAAAAACACAGTGAAGGAATGATCCTTCACTGTGTTTTCTCATTTCAAATTTATTTTTGGAAAAGGAACTGTCTGTCCTACTGCGGACTCGGACTGCGCATTTACTTGAGCCTTTGCTCAATTAATCCTTAGGATCTTCCAGTGTCCGATCCACTTTCCTGCGCTTTGTTTTTAAATCAAGCTCTTCACCGAACTCTGTGTTGTAGTTCACATTTCTAATCCGGTCAAAACGGTCGTTAGGCTCCACTTCCCTTTCGACATCCGTTACGATTTCCTCATTTGATTTAAATAGAAGTCCAATCGTTACCAGGCCGCTCAGACCCACAATGGCATAGACAAGCTTTGCAAGAATAGTCGTTTGGCCTCCAAACACACTGGCAACTAAATCAAAGTTAAAAAATCCAATCAATCCCCAGTTAAGCGCGCCAATAATGACCAATGTCAGCGCAATACGCATTAAAACGCTCATGTTGTACACCTCCTCAATATATACGATTGAATCCAGTACGATTTTGTATAGATTCTTTATTATAGTTCACTGAAAGAGACTTTTCATACATTTTCATACAAGACAGTTCTATTTTTATCTTTCAGACTCTACAGTAGAAGAACATTATCTACGAAAGCAGGGATGAAGTGAGAATAAATGGTGTTTTTTCAGGCGGCGGATTAAAAGGTTTTGCACTGGTCGGTGCTGTACAGGAGCTGAATGATCAAGTTTATCGATTTGAAAACGTAGCAGGAACGAGTGCGGGGGCAATTTTGGCGAGCTTCTTGGCTGCAGGCTATACTGCCGATGAAATCGAAATCATGCTGGCTGAAGAAGATTTCCAGTCCTTGCTGGATCCTAGAAAAACGCTGTTGCCGTTTCCATTTATGAAATGGATCTCGCTTTATTGGAGAATGGGTTTGTATCAGGGAAAAGAATTGGAGAATTGGTTTTTTGATAAGCTTGCCCGTAAAGGCTGCTATTCATTTGGCGATCTTCCGGAAGGTTCGCTGAAATTAGTGGCATCTGATTTAACGAACGGCAAGATGCTGGTGCTCCCTGATGATCTGGAGCAATACGGTTATCATCCTGAAAAGTTTTCGATCGCGAAAGCGCTGAGAATGAGCTGCGGTATTCCATACTTCTTTGAGCCTGTGCGTCTCGACGGACCAAACGAAACAATCGTTGTAGACGGAGGTGTGCTCAGTAATTTCCCTATGTGGATTTTTGATGATGCATCGGCCAAAAAGCGGCCGACCATCGGATTGAAGTTAAGCCGAAATCAAAAAGACGTGCCGGGGCGTTCCATTCACAATGCGCTGCAATTATTTGAAGCATTATTTTCCACAATGAAAAATGCACATGATGAGAAATACATCTCACGTCAGCATGAAAACAACGTTGTCTTCATTCCGGTGGAAGATTACAGTGCCACACAATTTGATCTAAACGAAGAGCAAATGGAAGAGTTACTGTCCATTGGACGCAGCCGCACCAAAGAGTTTCTGTTAACATGGCAGCCTGTAAACCTCAAGTTAGCCAGTAAGCATATGTCATATAAATGAAATATTTGAATCTGAAGCAGTTTAAAACACCGTTACGGCGGGTAAATTGACTTATAAGGAGGGCTGCAATTATGAATAATGTAAATGAAAGTTCTATCTTCATCAGAGAACTTGAGCTGCTTAGTGATGAGTATCAAACTGCACCCGCCGATATCAAAACGATTATCTTACAAGATATTCAGTTACTTGAATCTGCGATCTCCCTGTTACAAAGTGACGTACAGTGACTTACTATATATAGATTTTGGCCTCAACGAAATAATTGCAGCATTTTATAGTCCCGTTCTGCACGTTCCTCTCCCGTTGCCAAGTCATATTTTTTTAACAGATGAAACATCTCATTTAATGTCTCTTGATCCAATGGCTTATCCAAAAACGACGTACAGCTTTTCACCAGTTCTTCGGGCATGAATGCCTGCTGCTCTGTTAGCTTTTGCACCACATCCTGAACCGTGTGATCAATTGGGCATTTGCTCATGTACATTCACTCCTTTGTCTACCACCATATCACAATATTCAATAATTTTAAAATGAAGACTTGTTGCTTAATTAATAGGAGCTGCGAGTCTTTTTTGCTCTACGTTTTCTTTTATTGCTTTTCTGTAAAAGTAATTTATGCCAGATATGCACCTGCAGCTGTATTTCATTCGACAGACGGGGAGTTGAGCAGACCATGACGACTAGTGCAAAACGCAGAAAAAGCATTTCTCCCCCTGCTCTCATTGCATTGTCCTTTTTGTTCACTATTATAAACGGCACATTGCTTTTGAAATTGCCTATCGCCACACAACGGCCGATCAGCTGGACAGATGCGCTATTTACCGCCACTTCGGCTACGACAGTGACAGGTTTAAGCGTGTTTGACATTGCTTCTACACTCACAGTTTTCGGTGAAGTTGTATTATTGCTGCTGATTCAAATCGGAGGAGTAGGATTAATGGCGTTTGCCGTTGCAGTGCTCATCATTTTGGGGCGGAAAGTCGGGATGAAAAATCGGATATTTATCCAGGAAACATTCAGTTACCAGTCTATCGGCGATACTGTACGATTTGTCGGTGAGATTCTTACGTTTGTCATTGTAATTGAAGCCATCGCATTCATCACTTTATCTATCGTGTGGGTGCCTGAATTCGGCTGGAAACATGGTTTATACTACAGCATCTTCCATACAGTCTCCGCCTTCAATAATGCGGGTTTTTCTCTATTTCCTGATAACTTGACTTCGTTCGCAGGAAATCCGGCAGTGACGCTCATTCTTTCCTCATTATTTATTATTGGCGGAATTGGATTTATCGTTGTGAAGGATATCATCCAAAAGAGATCGGTTCAGCACTGGTCGCTGCATGCGAAGATGATGGTTTTCGGCACATTGACAGTGAATACCGTTGCTGCGCTTTTCTTGCTGATCCTGGAGTTCCATAATGAGAAAACAATCGGCAGCTTACATTTCATTGAAAAATTGTGGACTTCCTATTTTCAGGCCGTAACACCGCGTACGGCCGGATTTAATATGGTGGCTATCGGAGATATGGAGGAACCTTCACTTCTGCTTACTCTTATCCTGATGTTCATCGGAGGAGGCAGCGCGTCCACCGCCTCCGGTATTAAATTAACTACTTTCATGGTTATAGTATTAGCGACTCTAGCCTATTTTAGGGGAATTAAAGAACCGCATATTTTTCGTCGAACGATTAAAACTGAGATTGTGTTTCGTTCCATGGCAATAGGTGCAGTCAGTTCCGGTGTTGTTTTTGTCGCTTTATTTTTACTGACGATTACCGAGAGAATGCCTATTTTTCCTTTGCTGTTTGAAACAGTATCAGCGTTTGGAACAGTGGGGCTTTCTTTAGGTATTACAGGTAATCTAAGTTCTGCCGGTGAAGTAATTCTCAGCTTCGTAATGTTTTTAGGCCGTATCGGTCCACTGACGCTCTTCTTCCTGCTCATTCATAACAAAAAAGAATCCTATCGTTATCCATACGACCAGGTTCAGACAGGTTAATAGATAGCGGCAAGCTTCCAGAGATCATTCTGGAGGCTTTTTTATCGTTGACTTAACTGTTATAACTGTATACACTGTTCATATACAGTATATAACGAAAGAAGGTGATGTATTGAATATTGTCATCTCCAATTCAGCGAACCAGCCGATTTATTTACAAATTAAGAATCAGCTGAAAGAGCAGATTCTACTAGGCGCACTGAAAGAGAAAGAAGCGCTGCCATCTATACGCAAACTGGCGAAAGACTTGCAAATCAGCGTAATTACAACAAAAAAAGCATATGAAGAACTAGAACGGGATGGGCTGATTGAAACATTTCCGGGTAAAGGATCATTCGTCGCCGCACAGAACCGTGAGCTTTTGAAAGAAGAACGTTTAAAGAAAATCGAAGAACAGCTGGTGAATGTGATTGAAGACGGACGGGCATTTGACGTAGGCCTTGAAGAACTCATTCATATGCTGACTTTACTTTACGAGGAGTGAAGAGAATGGAAAATATAGCTGAAGTACGGAATCTGACGAAGCATTTCGAGGGTTTTGCATTGAATGATCTCAGCTTCGACATTAAAAAAGGGTTCATTACCGGATTCATCGGGGCAAATGGCGCAGGAAAAACGACGACGATTCGCTGTCTGATGGACTTGATTCGATTTGAAAAAGGAGATATACGGGTTTTTGGCGAGTCCCACGAACATGATACAGCGGAAATCAAGCAGCGCATCGGCTTCGTCTATGACGCAAATTTCTATTATGAGGATCTTACTATTGAAAAAAACAAACGAATAATTGCTCCTTTTTATACAGATTGGGATGATGAATTATTTTATTACTATTTGCGGAAGTTTCAGCTGAATACCGCAAAACGCGTAAAGCATCTGTCGAAAGGAATGCGCATGAAGTTTTCACTGGCGATGGCTCTTTCTCACCATCCTGACTTTATTATTATGGATGAACCCACAGCCGGGCTGGACCCGATCGTACGGCGGGAACTGCTCGATATGATGCAAGATCTCATACAAAATGAGGAAAAAGCCATCTTCTTCTCGACTCACATCACAACCGATCTGGAGAAAATAGCAGACTTCATTGTTTTCATTCATGACGGCCGAATTGTTTTTCAGGGAGAGAAAGAGGAATTCACAAAGCGCTACGTCTTAGTAAAAGGCACCGCAGATCAGCGCTGTCTGCTGACTGGTTTACCTGTAATCGGATTACGTGCAACAGACGTCGGCTTTGATTGTTTGGCGGATACCGAGGAGATTTCTGCAGAACGCCTGCAAGAATTGCTTATTGAAGAACCGACACTTGAAGATATTATGTACTACACAGGAAGGAGCGGATCCGAATGAATGCTTTAATCAGAAAAGATTTATATACGCAAAAAGCGAGTACGTATTTCCAAGCGGCCTTGTGGTTCGTCATCTTTACAAACTTTTTTACAGATGGTCAGCCGGTGCGCCATGTCTTACTGCTGGTATTCACCGCTTACATCATAGCAACTTCAACGAGCAACAAAGCTTTTGAGAAAGAGTCAGTACTATTAAATAGCCTTCCGGTCACCAGAAAACAATTCGTCGTGGCTAAGTATGCGGCCGGTTTCATATGGTTCGGCCTTTCCGCAGCCGCGGTGCTCGTTTATATCTTCTTATTTGCTACGTTTGCGCCATTTCCTGCCCGGATGATGACGGTACCTGAATTACTTATCGCACTGGGATGCTTTTTCATCATTATCTCTCTATTTTATCCCCTGCAATTCAAAGCGGGCTACGTACTGGCGATTTCTTTGACAATTATCTTGCCATTACTGAGCCTGATGTCGTTCAGAATCATACTGAACATCATGGAAAATCCACGAATGGTAACGGAACAACAATTCTTTCGTCAGACCGCAGAACTTGTTACTGCCAATCAGTGGACTATTGCATTCTCCGTCCTTCTCGTCAGCGCCTTGGTGACATGGCTGTCGATTCTGTTATCGGTACGAATTATCCGCAAGACCGATTTTGATCATGTATGATGTTTGAAGGCGGACGCTTTCCGCGGGCATAGCTTGTGTCTATGCATTCATGCAGGTGTTGCCGCCTTACACTCCAGTCAACTAAGTGACAACTTTTCACTTACTCTCTAATCGCACTCCATTGCAGAACAATAACAGTTGAATTCGTAAGACATTCTTGGCAGTTGATAAATTTCAGTTCTCAAAACGCAATTGGCAGACTACAAGGCTGATAACTCGTTTAAAAACGGCAGCAAAACTTTTTCAAAATCGGCCGATTCATCATTGGCCAGCTGTCGTAAATAGTGTGCTGCCTTGGACTTTTGTTCAGCCGATAATTGCGCGTATAATTCAGGATCAGCAAACTTCTTCATAATACGAGCTACTGTGTAAATTTTAGATTCTGTTGTCATACGCATATAGTTATACTGCATTTCCGCATGTCCATACAGTGTATATAACGCCTCTGCATAATCTGAGTCGTACTCTTCATTTTCAAAAAAGAGCGCACTATCTCTTAGCGTATCTTGAATACCATGATCCATCCCTGCTTCATAAACAATCATTTTATTATAAAATACAAACGCCATAATACTGCATAATATCGCCAATACACTAAGGCTCACTTTTACTTTCATAGTACTATCCCCCGGCTTCTCTAATTTAAGTAAATTACAATCCGCAGTTCGCTGCGTTACATCGCCTATCTATTAAGTAAACTGCTCACTTATAATGTATTTTAGCTTGAGAATTTCTTGTGCCTTTCCGCGTTTCCAATTATTTTTAGAGTCCTAATGAAAGAAACTGGCTGACTCGTGATTTTTTAGGCGGTGTACTATTGATAGTCGCCTAGCATACTGATACAACGAAAATGGGGACAGCAATTCATCTGCGAATTGCGTCCCCATGTATCATGCTTTTTAACGTTTCTCCTCAAGTATTGGCCTTTACTGCAGCAGAAGACCTTTTTTTTATGTTCCACAATACGTCTGATATGAACTGCCGTCAGAAGGCGGGGCTGTATATTCTTCTTGCTCTGCTGTATATGCGTAAGGATTTTCGAGGACGTTCAGCAGCTTTACAAAAGACCGCATATCTCCGTCTTCCGCTGCCTGCAGCGCTTCTTCCACCCGGTGATTTCTAGGAATTACTGAAGGATTATACTGTTTCATCAATGCTTCTGCCGCCTGCGAATCTTCAGGCTGACGCTGCAGTCTGGCTGTCCATCGCTCTTTCCACTTCATAAACTCCGGGTCATCAGACATTGCTTCTTGCTGTCCAAGCGTTAATGAACGAAAAGTATTCGTATAATCCATCTGTTGACTTTCCATGATCGTGAGCAAATCTGTTACAAGTGTTTCGTCGCCCTCTTCTTCATTGAACAAGCCCAGTTTCGACCGCATTCCGCCCATCCATTCCATGACATACAGCTTCGCGAATTCAGCCAGCCTGCTCTCAGCCAGCTTCACCGCTTCCTCTTTCTCTTCGTGAAGGAGAGGCAGGAGTGTTTCGGCAAAGCGGGTCAGATTCCATTCCGCGATACCCGGCTGATTGCGATATGAATAACGTCCCTGCACGTCAATGGAACTGAAAACGGTTTGCGGGTTATACGTATCCATGAATGCGCACGGACCGTAGTCAATCGTCTCACCGCTGATTGTCATATTATCAGTATTCATCACACCGTGAATGAAACCTGCAAGCTGCCACTTGGCCACCAAGGAAGCCTGGCGTTTAATAACGTGCTCAAGCAATGACAAATAGGGCTGCCGGGCATCAGCAGCTTCCGGTACATGGCGCGTAATTGCGTAGTCCGCAAGCGTCTGCAAATCTTCTGTTACTTGTCTTGCAGCAGCGAATTGAAAAGTACCGACACGCAAATGACTCGAGGCGACTCTGGTCAGCACGGCCCCGGTCAAAACGGTTTCGCGGTAGACAGGCTCTCCCGTCACTGTCACAGCTAAACTGCGTGTTGTCGGAATACCAAGTCCATGCATTGCCTCACTGATCAGATACTCACGCAGCATCGGCCCCAGCGCCGCACGTCCGTCTCCGCCGCGCGAATAAGGTGTTCTCCCTGATCCTTTCAGCTGAATGTCCACCCGTTGCCCCTGTGGTGTCACTTGCTCACCGAGAAGCATCGCACGCCCGTCACCCAGCATCGTAAAATTACCAAATTGATGACCTGCATAAGCTTGGGCAATCGGTTCAATATCTTCTATTTTTGAATTTCCCGAAAAGATCTCCACGGCATCTTCTGCCTGCAATAGCGACGCGTCAAGTCCCAATGAAACAGCCAGCCTGTCATTGGCAATGACAAGCTGTGGCGCACTGACGGTATTAGGTTCTACAATCGAGTAAAATGCATCCGGCAACTGGCGAAAACTGCATTCTATATTCCATCCTAACAGGTGATTACGCTTCATATATTTTCATTCTCCTCTGCGTGATGCTGTACTATGAATTGCTTTTTGTAGTATTCCCTCAAAACACTAAATGTTCACCAGGCTGCAAATGATACATCCTGAATAAGAAACTTGAAGCACCGCGTTTAATGGCATTTAGAACTTTTTGCTTAATTTAGACATGATTTAACACTAAGATATATTGAATTATATGCAATAATGTCTATAATAGTAAGAAATACCTTTATAGGAGGCCATTTAATGTCATCATTTCGTCCTAAAATGGATATGGAGCAGTTACTGCAAAGAGGCACCGATTTGAATTCTTCACCGCGTTTTCAGGAAACATTACAATATAATAACTTTCAAAAAAACGATGTTCGTAATCTGCAGGAGCTTTACAAAAAATGTGAAAACATCACACCAGGCATTACAGATATTTTTGAACAATACTTAACAGAATTATCCCCGACTCATAAAAACTCTGTCCCCCGGGCATTAATTGATGAGTATTTACATGACTTTTTCACGATGACACGCGGCACAGAATATATGGAAAAAACATTGCGATTCTTTTTCACCTTGCGAAAGCATCAGTTCGAGGCAGGTAAAACAATCGTCATGTTTAACCAATTTGCTTTTTATATCCAGACGCATGTATTGTATCATTTCGGTTATCGGCCCGCCAAAGCATTCGAATTGCTGAAATCCCTTCAGGCAGCAGTAAATATTGACCAGCAACTATATATCGAACTGATGACAGAACAAACGGTAGAGCACGTGGTGACGGAAATTTCAGGACTGGTGGATGCAAATGCAAAGATTATGTTCATGAAAGATTTGATATTCAGTCTGGACCATCAATCTGATGAAATTCAATCATCGACGGCTGCAACCGAGCAAATTACGGCATCCATTACAGAAGTAGCCAACACCTCTTCGCGAATTTCAGAAAAAACTGCGGATTCCGTTGAGTATGCTGTCAATAGTAAGAAGACTATTGAAACCACATTAGAAGACATTTTCCAAACAGAAGAGCAATTCCGTTCGATTGTAGATACCTTTTCTTCTCTCCAGCATCGGGTCGGTGAAATCGAAAATGTTGTGCAATTAATTAACGGCATTGCGGGACAGACCAATCTATTAGCGCTAAACGCATCCATTGAAGCCGCACGTGCCGGTGAACACGGTAAGGGATTCGCTGTTGTAGCTCAAGAAGTCCGTAAGCTTGCCGAAAATACCGTTTCTGCATTGGCAGAAGTTACGGATAACGTAGATCATTTAAAGTCTTATGCCAACAATGTCTCCCGTTCTATTGAAAACACCACTACAATCATTACGCATGCAACAGCAGAAGCAAAAAATGCTTTACCGCTGCTCTCAGCAATCGTAACAGCCATCGAAGAAATCAATATGGATGTCAGCAACACCGCAGCCATATCAGAGCAACAAGCCGCTTCTATTGACGAAGTATCGCATCGAATGATGGCGATCTCACAAACACAGGAAGATATTCGTCAATATGGTGAAAGCACATCCGCTTCCATATACGAATTAAGCCAAGAAATTAATAATTTTCGTTTACGTGTAATCAGTGAAAATAGCGTTCATTTATCTTCTAAAGCCTTACTCCATTTATCGAAAGCTGATCATATTCTTTGGAAGTGGCGCATTTATAACATGCTGTTGGGTCTGGAAACCGTGAAGCCGTCCGATGTTTCTTCTCATAAGGACTGCCGTTTGGGCAAATGGTACAATGAAACCCAAACAAAGAACAGACTTGGCCACTTATCCTCTTATCAAAATATCGATCATCATCATGCGCTAGTGCATAAATACGCGCGTGAAGCAGCTGCTCACTTTGAACAAGGAAATCGTCCGGCAGCTGAAGAAGATTTGCGTCAACTAGAAGTTGCTTCAATTGAAGTAGTCAGACTCCTGGATGAATTGATTGACGTGCTGGAGCAAGAGAGCGCGAACTTGCAGCCCGTATAAAATTATAAAAGCTATCCTGAATATGACGTTCAGGATAGCTTTTTCATTAAACTTTCGACAGAGAAAATCCTCTTCCCAAAATTTCCGATGCATTCAGGAACACGACAAATGAATGCGGCTCTTCCTCTTGCAGCACTCTTTTTAAGTAAATGGCTTCTGGCTGCTCTACTACACATAAAATCATGGTCTTCTCCTGATTGGAGAACCCGCCGACTGATCGCACTTTGGTCAATCCCCTGTCAATTTCTTCTTTAATAATCGTCTGAATACGTTCTTCATTATCTGTAATAATCAATACTAACTTAGAAGGGGATGTCTGGAGCTGAACGAAGTCGATCACTTTACTTGTGACAAAAATCGCCATCATCGCAAACAGCGCTAATTCTAAGCTGAAGACCAAAGCAGAAGCAATGACGACCAGTCCGTCCACAAGCATTTGCGCATAGCCGCTCGACAGACCCGTATACTTCTTAACGATCTGCGCGACTGTGGCAAGACCGCCTGTCGACCCATTCCCCCGATAGACTATACCCAGTCCGACTCCCAGCATAATCCCTCCATAGATAGCGGCCAATAACGGATTGTCGATGGTTGATGGAATGTCTGCAGACAGCCAGATCGTAAGCGGCACGAAAAATGTACCAACCAAAGTTTTCAGACTAAAATCCTTACCGAGAAGCACCAATCCAATGAAAAAAATCGGAATATTGATGAGCCACTGAACAAAGGCTGGTTCAAATCCATACAGTCCATAAAGAATCGTACTGATTCCTGATACACCGCCTGCAGCAAGTCTTGCAGGAAGGAAAAATATATTAAAAGCCAGTCCAACCAGAACCGAGCCGGCGATAACCCATATGTATTCGATTAATAGCTTTCTCTTTGCTGTATAGGTCTTCACATGTAAAACCTTCCTCTCCCGATGTTCTAAAAGCACTTTTGTCATGTTATATCATAACGCAAAAATGGTCATCTGTGATATTTCTAAGAAGCATGGCGGTTCAGAATTTATTTGTGGTTATAATTACCCCGATTCATGCATCTACTGGTTCAGGTGGTAAAAATTAACGGAAGGACGCGATGAATTGAAGTTAACACCATTTATGGATGCGTTACCTATTCCTCAATACCTGAAAGCCATGGAGAGGCATAAGTGTTACACCTATTATGAAATCGGAATGAAGGAATTTGAACATAGTTTCCACTCCGAATTACCCCCTACGAAGATATGGGGCTACGAAGGACAGTTTCCGGGACCTTTGGTCAGTGTCAACAGCGGGGAATGTGCGCACATCAAATGGAAGAATGAGCTGCCCGACAAACACTTCTTGCCAATCGACCGTACGCTGCATGGTTCAAGCGAGCATATGCCTGACGTTCGGACTGTCGTGCATTTACACGGTGCAGAAGTAGAGCCTGAAAGTGATGGTCACCCGGAAGCATGGTTTACAAATAATTATCATACAGTCGGAGCTTTATTCGATTCGCCGGTCTATAAATATAATAATAATCAGCGGGCCGCCACACTTTGGTATCATGATCATGCGGTCGGTATTACACGTTTGAATGTCTACGCAGGACTCGTTGGAATGTATATTATTCGAGACGAGGAAGAGCGCAGATTAAACCTTCCGTCCGGCGCGTATGAAGTTCCGCTGATTATCGCAGACCGCGGATTTAATGATGACGGCTCTCTTTTCTATTCTGATACAACAAACGTCAGGCCTGGTCCTGTGCAGCCCGGACTGACTTTCCCGCATCCATCTGTCACGCCTGGCGAGGCGTTTGAAAACATCACAGTAAACGGTAAAGTCTGGCCGTATTTCGAAGTAGAGCCGCGTAAATATCGATTCCGCATATTAAATGCCTCTAATGAACGTTTTTATCGAATCCATTTATCTAACGGCACGAAATTTATTCAAATTGGTTCAGACGGCGGATTAATGGAAAAGCCGGTATTTATGAATGAATTAACGATTGGACCTGCTGAGCGGATGGATGTCGTCGTCGATTTCTCCAAAATGAATCCGGGCGATACGATTGTAATGGAAAACACGGCAGCCACGCCATTTGATTTTCCGCCGCCGATAGGCAATGTACCTGACCCAGAAACGGACGGACAGATCATGCAGTTCCGCGTGATTGAATCGATAGGGCCTGATACGAGCAAAGTACCGGCCACACTCAGTAAAATACCAAAACTGCGTGAATGTGATGCTACCGTGACAAGGGATATTACGTTGGACGCGGACATCGATGAGTATGGCCGTCTTAAGTTCCTTCTCGGCAATAGAGGATTCATGGAACGAATCGATTTCAAACCTAAACTGAATGATACAGAGATTTGGCGATTCATCAATACGGCAGGCGCCACACATCCGCTGCATATTCATCTCATACAGTTCCAAATTCTCGACCGCATTCCGTTTGACGCCCAAGGCTTTACGGCGAATGGTTTACTTGAATTCACCGGACCGGCTGAACCGCCCGCTGAAAATGAACGCGGCTGGAAAGATGTAGTCCAGTCTCCGCCGGGGTATGTAACTCGCGTTATTATGCGCTTTGCCCCGTTCACTGGCCGTTATATGCTCCATTGTCATATTTTAGAGCATGAAGATCATGATATGATGCGTTCATTTGAAGTAGTTGGCCGGAAGTGTGAATGCAAAACCATTTGCACTTGCACAAGCCGCAAAGCAAAACGGAAATGTGAATGCAGGAAAGGCTGTACTTGCCGCGGCAAGTGTACATGTAAAAAATCTTGCACATGCCGTAAAAGAAAGCCATCTCCTCCATCCCATGAGGAAAATAATGATAAAAGATGCCCTTCATGTTCTCCTTGTTCAGAGACGTACCGATGCGAATGTGAATGAACGAACCCCGCGAGATCTTACTCGCGGGGGTTTTATGCTTCTATCAAATAGTCATAGAGTTTAGTTTCTACCGGATGTTCCATTATCATATTCATATGGACGACAGGCAGACGTTTGCCTTTATCATCCGACATGCAGTCTTCTGCCACGCTTTGTTGATCTGGTATTCCTTTGCCTAAATAATAAAAGTCTGTACCTTCGTCATCATCCTTCTTCACAAACAAGTGAATGTCAATGTTTTTTTCTTTTGACTGGATAATCGTTTGAACTTCATTTGATCGCAGTGTGCGGTTACTGCGTGTATACCATTTAAATACCTCTGGACTTATGAATTCATCTCCGTAATCCACACTCGCTTCTACTTCGCCGTGCTTATGATACGTAACGAATACCGGGCAAGTCCCATGCTTCGTTTTATAACCGTACATAGTCGAACTTTCATCCGCTTTCCAATTCAACAGCTTACATACATCTTTACGTGAATACTTGGCATGCAGCGTCAATTTACTGGACCAGTCGTAAGCTTTAGATTTCTCCTTCGCACTGCGCAGCACGTCAGTCAACAGAAAAAGTGCATACGAATTGCTGTTCACACTCTTCTGAATCTTTTCATTGAATGTGAAGACTTGTTGTTGATCCATCGTGATAATCGCTTGGCCTCCATATTTCTTCTGCGCA
This sequence comes from Sporosarcina sp. P33, assembly GCF_002077155.1. Taxonomy (GTDB): domain Bacteria; phylum Bacillota; class Bacilli; order Bacillales_A; family Planococcaceae; genus Sporosarcina. The sequence continues at coordinate 1,778,899 of NZ_CP015027.1, forward strand.
TTTTGAGTGAAAAACGATAAATCGTAAACCCGCATAACAGACTCAATGGTATCCGGATCCACTTGGCACCCTGCCGTTTCCAGCTCGCTGACAAACTCATCCAGATGAACGCTTCCTTTAGCAATCAGAAGCTCTGCCAATACGACTTCATGTATCCGCTTGCCATTAACCAGTTCCATTGAAAACATCGTCAGCACTTGATTCTCGTAGGGGGAGATCAGTGGAATGTCTTCTTCCTTCATCCGCTGAAGGAAGTTAAAATAACTGTTGTGCTTATCTATAATGACAACCGGATCAATCGAGTTCTGCTCGATGAAATCGTAGAGGTACGGAACTCTTCCCACCTTGTTCTTCAAATTCTGATAAGCATCTCTCAAAATTTTTAAGGATGTCAGATTACTGCTGTTAATAGCTGAAAAAATACGTTTTTGTGCGACTTCCTCAAAATTGATCGTTGAGACTCCTTTAATATAACTGGTATCTTTCATGCTGCGGCGCACATTATCTTTATTCATTGACCGGTCGCCGGACAATGCGATGGGAATCAAGTAGTTATTTGTATAGTTGCCGATGAAGTCTATGACAGTCACGAAAGGTTTATCTTGATCCTTACGCAGCCCCCGCCCTAACTGTTGGATGAAAATGATGCTGGATTGTGTTTGTCTCAGCATTACGACCTGGTTAATGCTTGGTATATCAATTCCTTCATTAAAAATATCTACGGTTAGAATGTAATCGAGTTCGCCGTCTTCCAGCTGGCTGACCCTTCGCATCCGTTCAACGTAGGAATCATCGCCCGTCAAAGCAGCTGTTCTGTAACCGCGTATATTCATCTCTTTTGATAATTCATGCGCTTCTTCTTTGCGGCTGCAAAACATCAAGCCTCTCACTTTTTCGCCAGCGTGACTATAGTAGGTAAGCTTGTCGATAATATGGTCAACACGTTCATTGGTTACTAATTTTGAGAGAAGCGTATGGTCTCCAACCAGCTCGCCATCCCATTCAAAGTCAGACACTCCAAAGTAATGGAATGGACATAACATGTCTTCTTCAAGCGCTTCCTGAAGCCTGATTTCATACGCGATATTGTAGTCGAAAAGCTCATATATATTAAAGTCATCTGTCCGCTCAGGCGTGGCAGTCATTCCCATAAGGAATTTCGGCGTGAAAAAATCAATAACACGCAAATAGCTGGCAGCACCTGCTTTATGTACTTCATCTATTAAAATATAGTCAAAATCTGACGGTTCAAAGTCCTTTAGATTTTCGGGTTTAGATAACGTTTGAATACTGGCAAAGACATATTTTTTATCCGTCTGGCGATTGGCGCCTACATACAGACCGAAGTCTTCGTCAATCCCGCCTAGGACACGCTTGAAATCCTGCATGGCTTTCTTCAGAATTTGTTCGCGGTGGACAATGAACAGCATGCGTTTGGGTGCGAATTTCCGCACATCGAAAGCAGAAAGATATGTCTTCCCTGTACCTGTTGCTGATATGACCAATCCTTTGTTCTCGCCGTTGTCTCGAACCGCTTGAATGTTAGCAAGCGCGGCTCGCTGCATCTTATTTGGCGTAATTTCAAGAGCCTCTTCAATCGCATTCGTTTGATAAGCAGACGGATGCTCCCGGACTTGTACAGCTCTTTCGCGCTCCGCATTCTGCCGATAAAGAACTTCATAATGGGAAATCCATTCATGGGTCAGCATATTCGCATCTGTCCATACTTCTTCAAATTGATCTTTGAAGTGATGGATGATTTCACCATCGCGATGGGATGTCAGCTTTACATTCCATTCATAGTTCACTTGCAGCGCATGGGCTGTCAAATTGGAACTCCCCACAATTAATGAGTACTGGTCCCCCTGCCGGAAAATATAACCTTTTGAATGAAAACCCTCTTTTTCCGTAAGCCGGACCTGCACATTGGGAATATTCAAAAGCTCGCGGAATACTTTCGGCTGATTAAAATACAAATAAGTAGATGTAATGATTCTGCCTGTTACGCCGCGTTTATGCAGATCGTAAAATAAAGACTTTAGCGCAGCCAGTCCACTTTCCGTGATAAATGCCACAGAGAATAGAAATTCCTCGCAATGACGAAGCTCGTCCTGTATGGAAGACAGCACCGTTTTATTTTCTCGGGAACTGTTCACCAGCAGTTCCGGTTTATAACTTCCACTCTGTTTAGTTTCCTTATTCACAAAACCTTTTTGCAAAGAAGCTTCCAGTTGACGAATAAAGTTTCCCAATAAACAGCCACCCCTTTTTCTAATGCCATCAGTTTGTCAGCTTTTCAATTGCCGGGATATCAGCAGGTGCCCAGTCCAGTGCAGCCAACTGATCTCTTGCAACCCAGCGCAATTCTGCATGTTCTGCCGCTGCTGGCGTACCTTCGACAATGGCCGCCATAAATGTCTCTAAACGGACTATTACCTTCTCATACTCATATGTCGTATCTTCCACAGCTTCCCCCACTTGAATTCTGCAGCCAAGCTCTTCCTGTATCTCCCGCTGAAGTGCTTCCTGACGCGTTTCACCTTCTTCTATTTTTCCGCCCGGGAACTCCCAGTAGTTCGGCAAAGTCATTACAGGACTGCGAAGTGCAGCCAGAACTTCACCTTGCTTATTTTCAATTACCGCTCCTACAACATGTACAATTTTCTTCACTTACTTCATCTCCACTCTGTTACCTGTCCATTTTGGATCCATTATACCACCAATTACAATGGTACGAATGACGCTTCTTGCTATTTTGTGCCGCCGACGGTAAATGTTTCAGCAGCCTGTAAATCAGGAATAGTTACCTAATGAACGCAATACACTCTACTAATAAATGAGGTGAAAACATGAAGTCAGACAAAACTTCTGTATTTTTACGTGCAGCCATCTTCATCACCTACGCAATTATGATCACCGCCAATGCATTAGCCAATATTCTGCCGCTTAACGGCCAAACAACGGGTGAACTGTCGGATAAGTACGGAAATTTATTTGCGCCTGCGGGATTTACGTTTTCTATTTGGAGCCTGATTTATCTCTTATTGCTAGGCCACGTGATCTATCAGCTGGGGCTGTTCCAAAAGAGAAAGAATCCCGAACTTCTGCGCCAAGTGGGGATTTTCTTCATTATTTCTTCAGCATTAAATGCTTCCTGGATTTTCCTGTGGCATTATGAATACCTTTTATTCTCCGTTATCGTTATGTTACTACTGCTGCTGACATTGATCAAAATCACTGCCATTACGAGTTATGCTTCCCTCACTAGCAGAGAAGTGTTTTTCATTAAACTTCCTTTCAGTATCTACTTTGGATGGATTACGATTGCAACTATCGCAAATATCACGGCATTTCTCGTCTCGATTGACTGGTCGGGCTTTGGTATATCTGACGTCACGTGGACTATCATTATTGTATTCTTAGGAGCCGCTATCGGAATCATCACTGCTGTCCGCAGACAGGATATCGCCTACGCTCTAGTGCTTGTTTGGGCATATTACGGAATTTATTCGAAACACACTTCGGCAAATGGATTTAATGGGGAATATCCTGCTATTATCACATCCGTCATCATTTGCTTGCTTCTCATTGCAGTCTCTATTGGATTTATAGCCGTGAAAAAACTGCGTCAACGATAAAAAGCGCAAAGAATCCGGCAGCCGCCGGTTCCTTTGCGTCAAATGGTCGATCTATCAGGCTGTGTTATCATACAGTACCCAATACATACATCTTACTACAAAAACTTATCGTGATGAATTGAATAGCCTTTTTAAACGAGGAATATGTACATAATTTGATATGCGCATCCTGAAGTTCATGGATCACCATCGGACGATATGCATCTTCTTTGAAATGGGAGCGTCATATCAAAAGCGAAGTCATAACTGATAGCCCCTTTCGGAAACTAACTTCGCAATTTCAACTGTTGACACATAATTCTTGTGGTTAATACAATCATACCCTCTTTTTCTCACGCTGTTCAAGATTCCCTGACAAACATGCACTGATAAAAGAACAGCAAAACGGCTGTCTTCATCAATTTCTCCTATACGCTGAGCAACGTTGTCGTACAGAAACTCCGCATGCTGCGCCAAATGCTCCCACATCTCCACAAAGCTTTTCGTAATCTGCCCTTCCGATAGGGAAAGCTCGCTGTATCCGTACCTTTCCATCTCTTCTTTCGGTAAATAAATGCGGCCCTTTTCGCGGTAGTCTTTTCCAACATTACGAAGAATATGCGTCAATTGCATCGCGATTCCAAGATCTTCTGCCGCATCGTTCAAATCGGACGTTGCGCTGCCCGCAATAATCGGCAGCATCATCTTCCCGACAGAACCCGCTGCGTATTTACTGTAAACTTCCAAAGACCGGAGATTGGACGGTGTTTTAAAATAGATACTCATACGCTGTCCTGTCAGCTGTTCATAAAATGGCTGTATATCCATAGTAAAGCGATTGAATACTTCACGCAAAGCCCGCCATAGCGGACGATCAGCCTCTTGGCCTGCTGCAAAACGGTCCAATTCATTTGCCAGCTGATCCAGGGCCGCAAATTGTAAACTGCTTGTTCTATTTTTAAGCACACAATCTTCTGCAATGCGGCAAAACGCGTAAATGGCATAGACCGCCTGCGCTTTGTCTTTCGGCAGATTGGACAGTGCGTAATATATATTTTTCGAATGATTTTTAATGATGTCTTCGCAATAGGTATAATCGGAAGCGATCGTCGATTGTTGATTTTTTTGCATACAGATTCTCCTTTCACGTTGCCAAAAATTAAATACTTTGTCATTATGCAATAATTCTTCTTTCGCGATGCGTGTGGAAAGGAGAATGATCAGTACTTCTGTAAAAACATGCTTCGCTCCCGACGAAATACACACTTTCATAATCCGCCGCGATCCTCTGCAGCCGCAAGTGAGTTCTTGGCTAAAAGCGGTCTGCACCGCACATAACGTCTTCAGCTATGATGAATTTGCCGTCGTGCTGTACATCTATTATTGCTGTTATATTTTCATTGACAATTTCTTGATCGATATACTAATGAAGTACATTCCCCTCAAACGAAGAAAGTAAACATTCCAGCGACGTGCTGTCGTATCTAATTGTACATATCGCATGATACTGACGATGGCGTATCGAAAACCATGCAGAAAACCCTCTGATTTTGCAGGAAGTCAGAGGGTTTTTCATATTATTGAGGGTCCAATTTTCTTCTTATCTGAATATAAAGGGCATATTGGGTTAGTTTCTAATCACTGCGATGAATGGGAGATAATCTGACCCCTAAACTTTATCGTATATTGACTCTTTTTAAAGTATCAGATTCGCTATATTCTAAACATATAAATCCCACAATGTTAGGAAGGTTTAGACAATGCAAAATACACATCAATATACGGCTCAACGGACAAAGACGTTCGACTTAATACTGACTTCCATGCTTGCATCACTCGTGTTCGTTGCGACGATCTTACTTAATATTAAGCTTCCGCTGGGAAATGGCGGACTGATCCACCTCGGCACTTCCATGTTATTTATCGTATCTATTTTATTCGGTCCTAAGAAAGGTATGATTGCAGGGGCTGTTGGCATGGGCTTGTTCGATTTAGTCAGCGGCTGGGCGTTATGGGCACCGATTACCATCATAACCCGCGGATTGCAAGGCTACATCGTCGGAAAAATTGCCTGGTCGAATGGCCACAAAGGAACAAGCTTTACGTTCAACCTGCTGGCAATGCTAGTTTCTATTCCATTGACCATTGCAGGCTACTATATTGGAGAAAGTATTCTTTACCACAGCTTAATTATTCCCCTCGCTTCCATTCCGGGAGACTTGGTCCAATGTGCAGTGGGAATCGCAATTGCCATTCCGGTTTGCGCAATGCTGAAGAAAGTTTCTATGTTTAAATAAACTGCTACCCCCTCTGCGCAAATTTGGCAGAGGGATTGTTTTATTTTTATTCACGCACGGTTGCCGTCATGAGCAGCGCGTTTGCAAGGGAAGCCACAGGCGTTGCAAATGACATACCCGCCCCTCTACTGCAACTGCGATCAAAAACGCATGCTTATTTACGTCAATACTGAGCGCAGCCGTCATCGCAATGGGCACAAATAACACCGCGGTTGCATGTATTACTGATGAACTGGCAAAAGCGGATGAGATGCCTTGCCTTTCGCGGCCCGCATCCCTTTCGGCACGATTTGATTTCGTATGAAACAAAGGTAGATGACCCCACCATTACGCCAATGATTCCTATCCGTGATATCTGAAATAAGCTGAGCTTCTCAAAATCATGATCCACGAGCAGCTGAGAGACAATTAAGTTAGCCGGTGACGCAATAATGCCAGCAATGCCAAAATGGCGACCAAATCCGCACGTAATTTATTGATCATAAATAATAGGACTGTGATTCCAAGAATCCCGAACGTTACAAGTAACTCCAACTTCCTCAAATCCCCTTCTGCGCTGTTTCTTATAGTATATACCAACAAACGGCATACTTATGAAAACAAATTATGCAACACAAAAAAGAACCCGTCCGGAAGATCGTGCTGATCTTCCGGACAGGTTCTGCATGTTATTGCTTCATATTTACAAATACACTTTTTACTTCTGTGTAGTTCGCCAAGCCGTATTCTCCGCCCATTTCGCGGCCAATACCGGATTGCTTATAACCGCCGAACGGCATAGTTTCCCACTCAAGGCCAAAGTCGTTGATCCAGACAGTACCGGACTGTAACTTGCTTGCGATATAATGCGCTTTTTTGACATTTTCTGTCCATACGCTCGCAGCCAATCCATACTCGCTGTCGTTAGCGCGCTGAATTGCTTCTTCTACTGTATCGAAGACGAATAGAGACAAGACAGGGCCGAAAATTTCTTCTCGCGCAATTGTCATATCATCTTCCACATCCGCAAATACTGTCGGCTGTACAAAGAATCCTTTGTCATGCCCTTTTTCACCGCCAGCTACAAGACGCGCACCTTCTTCTTTACCTTTTGCAATATAATCCAATACCGTTTTCTGCTGCTTCGCAGATACAAGCGGGCCCATCTCCGTTGATGGATCCATTCCCGGTCCGATTTTTAGCGCTTTCGCCTTATCAGCTAATGCTTCGACAAACTGATCGTACAGGCTTCGGTGGATATACGCACGTGTACACGCACTGCAGTTTTGTCCATGGTTATACATAGTTCCTGCAAATACGCCTTCAATTGCTTCTTCTACGTCGGCATCTTCCAATACGATGGACGGTGATTTCCCGCCAAGCTCCAGTGTTATTCCTTTCATCTGATCCGCTGCAGATTTCATGACTTGCTTGCCTACTGCAGTAGATCCTGTGAATGCCACCTTGTCTACTTTTTCGTGTGTGATCAAAGCATTGCCCGCGACGCTTCCGGCACCCGGCAATACGTTAACAACGCCGTCAGGGAAGCCGGCTTCTTTGAACAGGCGCGCTGCATACAGCAATGACAGCGGCGTTTCACTTGCCGGTTTAATGACTACTGTACAGCCAACCGCAAGTGCAGACCCAAGTTTCCATGCAGCCATCGCAAGCGGGAAGTTCCAAGGGATTACCTGGCCTACCACTCCTACCGGCTCATGCACGATATAGTTGAGGTAATCAGGTGACACTTGAACCGTTTGTCCAGTAATCTTCGTTGCCCATCCTGCATAGTAACGGAAGTGCTGTACTGTGCCGTCCACATCATCAGCCAGAGCCACTTCGTAAGGCTTACCGTTGTCCAATGCTTCAAGCTGCGCCAGTTCTTCGCGGTTCTCGTCAAGCAGGTCCGCAAATTTATAGATCAAGTGAGAACGTGTCGCCGCATCCATCTTCGTCCATTCACCTTCATCGAATGCTTTACGGGCAGCTTCCACTGCAGCGTCGACATCTTCAGGCTGCGCTTCGCTGACGGTTGCGATGACCTCTTCTGTTGCCGGATCAACTACGTTAAACGTTTTCCCGCTTTTCGCTTCTACATACTCGCCATTGATATAGAGACCTTTTGTATCTTGCAGAAATTCCTGCACTTTAGGTTTTAGATTATAATTTAACTTCAGCATCAGATGCTACCTCCAATTTTGTTTTCAGTACACCGAGTCCATCCATCAATTCTTTTAGTTTCTGATCCTCTTCTTCGGTCAAAGGCAGACGCGGCAGACGGCAAGGTCCTCCTGCACAGCCCTTAAGCTCCATTGCGCGTTTTGCGATCTGTACATATTTTCCTGAACCTTCCAAGAACTCGCACAGAGGCAATAGTTCATCGTACAGCTTCCACGCTTCTTCCATATTTCCTTCTTGCAACGCATTATACAATTTCATAACATGGCCTGGCACGATGTTTCCTGAAACGGAAATCCACCCTGTTGCGCCGACCAGGAATGATTCAATCGCCAAGTCCTCTGAACCGCAGAATACTTTCAGGAACCCTTCCCCCTGACGTGCGATGTCACGTGCTTTACCGATTCCGCCGCTGGATTCTTTAATATGCGTAATGTTTTCCACATCACGTCCTACGCGCAGAATCGTTTCTGTGCTAATGTCTACACCTGACGTGAATGGGTTGTTGTAGATCATAACCGGGATTTTTACAGATTCAGCGACTGCTTTGAAATGCTCGTAGATTTCATCTTCTTTTGGATGAGCATAATAAGAGTTAATCAATAATGCAGTATGTGCACCTGCTTTTTCTGCCTGCTGTGTGTATTCAATAGCATCCGCAGTTGTTTCAGCTGCTGTACCGACGATCAATGGAACGCGGCCGTTAATTTGTTCTACTGCTACTTCTACAGCCTTGAAACGCTCTTCTTTTGTTAAGCTGACGAATTCGCCAGTACTTCCGTTGATTGCAATCCCATTGACGTTCTCTCCGATAAAGTGCTCAATATTATTACGGAAACCATCCCAATCAATCTCTGTCTGATTTAACATCGGTGTTACCAATACTGGAAAGATACCTTTTACTTCTGTCATTTTAAATTCCTCCAATTACTGTTTTAGTTAGTTACATTACTTACGTCACTTACCTTACTTACGTTACTTACGCTGTTTGCTTCGTTTTCAAGCTTTTGCGTGTGCTCGCCAGGCTGGGTCCGCCAGATAAATTTGCCTGTAAACCCGTAAATAAGCGAGATGATGATGACTAAAAAGTTAAACCATAAGAATGGCAAATAACTCATTGTGGATACTCCAAGTGCAGCCGCCATAAATACGCCGCCGTCAGACCAGGGAACCATAGCCGTAGTGATGGTTCCGCCTGCTTCGGAGTTTCTCGACAGCACCCGGCGGTCGATATTCAATTTATCGTAGTTGTCGCCGGTAATTTTAGTAGCTGTAATCAATGAAACATACGCGCCGCCGAATGCGTTGCCGAGAAGTCCGGCTAACATCGTTGTTACCGTTGCCTTGCCAGGGTTATTTGCCCATTTGCCAAGGTAATTCCCTACTGCACGCAATACACCGATTCGCTCCATCAGACCGCCTACACCTAGAGCAAAAATAATCAGTGCGATGACATCCAGCATAAACACAATTCCGCCGCGATTTAATAAATTATCAATAAACGGAACGCCCGATTCAATCGTATTACCCGCATACATAATATTGAATGCTTCGAGGAACGTCGCGCCCTGGAATAGAAACGCCCAGATTGTTCCTAAAAATGCACCAAACAAAATAACGGGAATGGAAGGCATTTTTAATACCAGCAACAAAATTACTATCGCTGCCGGAATCAGCATATACCAGCTAATATTGAAATACTTTTCCAGTGAATCCATGGTGTTCAATGCAGCCGATAAATCCCCGCTTCCTTTGTAGAAGAATCCTACAATTAAGAACAAGACAGCCGATAGCAGCCACGCCGGCAGTGCGACCGTAAACATCGACTTAATATGGTCGATGAGATCAACCTTTGACAGCGACGCGGTCATAACTGTTGTATCTGAAAGCGGCGACATTTTATCCCCTACATAACAGCCTGAGATAACGGCGCCTGCAACGAGCGGCAGCGGGAATCCGAAACTTGCGCCAATCGCCATCATGGCAATACCGGCAGTACCTGCAGATCCAAATGATGTACCAGTTGCAATCGAAGTTACCGTACAAATAATAAAAGCAGCCATTAAGAAAATACTCGGGTTAATGACAGATAATCCGTAATAGATAATGGAAGGAACGATACCGCCCGCAATCCACGTGCCTATCAATGCGCCGACTGATGTCAGAACGATGACAGCTTCCAGACCATCATTTACACCATTTAATAAACCGTCTTGCATTTGCTTATAGCTGTAGCCAATCTTCAATCCTAATCCTATGATCAGAAACCAAGTCGTCAATAGCGCCAGATGAATGGAAATGTCGAAGACGACGATAAACGTCACCATAATTGCTCCAAATCCGATTAACACAAACAATACTTCGGCCAAGCTGGGTAATCTCTTCTCCATTTTAAAACCCCCTGTGGTTTTACTAGATTCAGTTTTAGGCTAGGACAAATCCTTTTGGTAATGGATCTTCAGGATCAAGTATAAATTCATGAGAACCTGTTACGTAAGGCACGCCCTCCACCGAGAATATTCCTTTCTTGCCTGGCACAGAATGAATCGTGATCTTGCTGCCGAAAATGCTTTCATTAGATAATGACTCTGCGGACTGTTCCTCACCTACTGCCAGTGCAATTGAACTTTCAATGCCCGGTGAACGTAAGATATAACCATCCTTCTCAAATGTGACTGACCGATAGGATGCGTCTGCTATCCGCTCTTTTAGGATGATGCCATCGAAAGCTATCTGTTGTGATTTCAGCGCGTTTGCTTGTGCTGCTCCCCACTCCATAATCTCTGACAGCTGTGACAATTGCAGTGACGTAATCGATTCAGGCAACGAATGCACGTAGAATCTGTGACCGCTCGGCAGCTCCACACAAGAAGCGTCCGATTCACTCTCCGCCGTCTGCCCTTCAGCCACTTCTATCGTCACAGCGGTTACTTCCTGTTTCCTTGCCGCTGCTTTTACTTGCCATACGCCATGAATGGTTTCAACAGTATATTGTCCGTTATCCCTCGGCTGCAAATGCCCTATTTCGAGCAATGCTGCTGTAGCGGCAAGCAAGGCCTCGTATTTAAAGTCAATTGCTGCCTGATGATGAAGAAACAATAATTGATAATCCGCTGCTGCTGAAGCACCTACGATACACCCGTTCATTCCACGATGTCCGCGGGGTTCATTCAACAATAAATTCTTTTCTGCTTCAAAATGACTTTCTACCTTCTGTTGATTACTCTGTACATCCAGGCCTTCAAAATAAAAAGGCGAATGCACAATTATGCGATAAGCTTCTCCAAACACTTGCGTGTCCATTGTGCGAAACATCTTTTGCAGAATCATTCAGTTTTCCCACCTTCAATGATCCATTGGCGGAATGAGAAGATACCCTTCCCGCAAAGGATCTTTTTCGTTGTAGTAAAAGCGGTGCATTCCCATAATCCATGCAGAACCGGTTACTTCAGGAATGACTCCGGCAACGCCGCCTACCGTTGTTTCTTCTACAATGCGTGCTGTAAACAGCGTCCCGACAATGCTTTCGTAAACAAACCGTTCATCAACTTTCAGCTCATTTTTACTGTGCAGTGCTGCGAGCTTCGCAGAAGTCCCTGTGCCGCACGGTGAACGGTCAATGCCGCCGGGCGGTACAATCACTGTGTTTTTCAGATCTGCGTCAGGATGAGTGGGATCGGTGTAGAATTCGATATGGGTCAATCCATTAATAAAAGGAAATTCCGGATGAACAATTTCCTGTGTTGCATTAATTGCGTTCCGTATCTTAATTCCTTTACTGATGAGCGCTGCACCATTATCTTCCGTAAGCTGAAGGTCCAGTGTCCGGGCATCAATAATGCCGTAGAAGTTACCGCCGTAAGCGATTTCACAAACGACATGACCCACATCTTCCACATCCAGCTCCACAGTCTTCAATAAGAAGGAAGGGACATTGACGAATGTCACTTCTTTCGCCACGCCGTCTTCCACTTTTACGGTAACATCCACTAAACCGGCCGGCGTATCTACTTTGATCATTGTATAAGGCTCTTTGACTTCCACCATTCCCGTTTCAATCAGCGCGGTGCAAAAACCGATCGTATCATGCCCGCACATCGGCAAGTAGCCTCCTGTTTCAATATAAATCACACCGACATCCGCGTCTGGGTGACAAGGATCCGTCATGATAGCTCCTGACATAACACCGTGTCCCCGCGGTTCATTCATAAGAAACTTCCGTATCCAGTCATACTCTTTCTGCATATAAAGCATTTTTTCAGACATCGTATTGCCGTGTAATGGCGGCATGCCGCTCAGCAGCGTACGTGTCGGATTTCCGCCGGTATGTGTATCCAGCGTAGTAAACACTCGTTGATATCTCATCACTGGAACACCCCCTGCCTGAAGCGCTCAAGACGAAGCGGCTCAATCGGGATACAGGTTTCTTTATCATTCAGCATTTCTTCTATTAATTTCCCCGTGACTGCGGCTAAGCTGATTCCGTCACCTTCATGTCCCGCCGCAATGTAATAACCAGGAATATGCTCTACTCGGGAAATAATCGGCAAATGATCTTCTGTCCAAGGACGTAAGCCAGCATATGTACGAATGACGGTCATGTCAGCCATCTGCGGATAGAAGCGCAATGCACGCTTAGCGATTTGACGAATCACTTTATAATCTACTTTTGTATTGAAACCGACAAATTCGCGGCTGCTGCCGATTAAGAAATTCTGCGCTTCCGTCGGTTCAAAGACGAGTGCCACACCATACTTTTCGGTCATCGGATCTACAGAACGTTCGCCGCCAAACTTCGAGATCAAGTAACCGAACTCCATGACTTTTCGTAATCCGACAGGCTGTTGTCTCGATGCAACAATTAATTGCCCTTTTCGAGGCACAATCGGTATATCCAAATCCAGCATCTGTCCAATCAGCGGCGCCCAGACGCCAGCTGCGTTCACTACACGTTTAGCAGTAAATTGCCCTTTAGTCGTCTCCAATAAAAACTCACCTGAAGCATTCCGTGACATACTTGTTACTTCTGTATTTTTATGAATGACCGCTCCTTGTTTTTCAGCACTGTGAAACATGGAAAATGTCATCATATATGGGTTAACGGTAGAATCCGTCTTACATTCCAATCCGCCGTATAAATCATCTGCAAAGTATTTCGATTCGTTTCGCAGATCCTGACGGTCCAGCATCTTAAAGCTCAGGCCTGCTTCCACCTGCTTGGATACCCATTGATTTGCGGCTTCCATCTCGGCATCATTCTCACAAACTAAAATACTTCCCGGATTACGGTATTCAAATGAAAGCTCAAGATCTTTATCTAATTGATGAACCAGTTCTTGGCTTTTTAAAGACATTTGACTGTCAAAACCCGGATCTTTATCGATTGCCAGTATATTTCCGTCACATTTTGAGGAAGTTCCACTTGCCAGTTCATTCTTTTCAAGCACTGTAATTTCCAAGCCTGCTTTGGAACCGTAGTACGCAATGGCAGCTCCCATAATTCCCCCGCCGATCACTACGATATCGCTGTGTTGTATACCTTCCACAGAAACCCTCCTCTCGATTGCCTATTCACTTTTATATAATGCAAGAACCGTGCCAACTTTTTAATTCAACAGTTATGTGACAATTTATAATCTGTGAAACCCTTAGTCTTTGGGAGCGCTTACTGTTGACAGAATGTTCCCCAACTATTTTATTGTCAGAAATTAATTCGCTGAAACTATTGAATTTCCAAATGAGAAGTGTAAAGTAATATATACACTGTATAAAATACTGACATCGGAGTGACTAAAATGTTGAAATATGTTCACCACTTCATCAAGGATATTATGAAAAAAGACTTTCTTATCCTTGATGAAAATACAAATGAAGAAATTATTAAAGCGCATATGGCAAGTTCACCGTCTGCGCAGCTGTTTATTCGGCACTCACAGCATTACCGGCATATACGCTTGCGCAATGGCGGTCTGTTTTACGAAAACGCACCGATTCTTTCTATAGATATACCAGCCAGTGAAATGTCCAAAAAATTTGCCTGCGCAGATTTACTGTTATGCCGTGACCCCCGCGGTGAAATTACAGGGTATATCGAAGCGGAACGTTTTATTGATAAGTTAATAGAAGAGCATGAAAAAACGCTCGCTTATTTACAGACAGTCCTTCATACGATCGATGAATCATGCACCGTCATTGACCAGGATGCCAATGTATTATATTGGACAAAAGGTGCGGAATCATTATTCTCCCTTAAAGAAGAAGATGTAATCGGCAAGCCTATAACTGACTTCTTTGATACGAAGCATCTGGAGATTCTGCATACGCTGAAGGACGGCTCATCTGTGCGTCACTCCCAGCACCATGCCCGCAGAGACCTTGTGGTACTGATCAACTCCAATCCTATTTATCACAGGAATCGTATCATCGGCGCTGTCGTATCAGAGACTGATATAACGAGTCAGATCCGAATGAATGACGAGCTGTACGCCACTTCCGAAAAGCTGTTCCTGCTCGAGGAAGAAGTGCGAAAAAGTGCAGCCAGCCACAATCCGTTTGATTATATAAAAGGGAATAGCGATAAGCTGAAACAGACAATGGAGATTACTAAAAAAGCAGCTTCAACGGATGCCAGCATCTTACTGCACGGAGAAAGCGGCGTCGGAAAGGAACTGTTCGCCAAGGCGATCCATAATCTGAGAGAGCCGCAGAACGCGCCATTCGTCGCCATTAACTGCGGAGCAATTCCTGAAAGTTTGTTTGAAAGTGAAATATTTGGCTATGAAAAAGGGGCATTTTCTGGTGCTGACCAGCGGGGGAAAAAAGGAAAGATTGAGTTGGCCAGAGGCGGCACACTTCTATTGGACGAGGTGGGAGAAATGCCGCTTGATATGCAGGTGAAGTTCCTGCGGGTTCTTCAAGAACGAAAATACTATTCAGTCGGCGGCACGAAAGAGATTGAGGCAGATTTCCGCATTGTTGCCGCTACAAACCGGGACTTGCGGGAGCTCGTGCGAGAAGGAACTTTCAGAGAAGATTTATATTACCGTCTGAACGTTGTCAACGTGAATATTCCTGCTCTGCGTGAACGGGCGGGAGATATCATCGAGCTGACACATTACTTCCTTTATGAGTTTTCTGTTAAGTATAACCGGCAGATAAACAGTATTTCACAAGCCGTTATGCAGGCACTTCTGCAGCACAGCTGGCCCGGCAATATACGGGAACTCCGCAATACGATTGAGCGGCTTGTCGTATTTTCCGATAACGGCGTCGTCAATGTCCAGGACCTGCCTCCCGAAATCATGGACCACACTCACCCGCTGCCTGTAAACAGTACGTCAAAAACTGTGCAGACAGAAAGTGCACCGTTCGCGGAACAGGTAAAGGATTTTGAACGCAAGCTGATTGTTCAGGAGCTGGAAAAGGCAAACGGCAATAAACTGCAGTGCGCAAAAAACCTGGAAATTACCCGTGCCACCCTCTACAATAAAATGCACAAATTGGACATACCTTTCTAAAACGTGTTTCATTGGCATGATTCTTGCATATTAGTTAAGCAGTAAACTAGCAAGGAGTGAACATACATGTCCGATCAAGATCTAATTATATGCAGATGCGAGGAAGTCACTTACTCCGATTTAAAAGAAACCGCAGAGAAATTTCAATGCACGCCGAGGGAACTGAAATTACGCACGCGTGCAGGCATGGGATATTGCGGGGGCAGAACATGCCGCAACGCCGTAGACAGCATTGCGCTTGAAAGCACGGAACGGGACGAATCACAAATCACATTAAAATATCAGCCGCCAATCAGGCCTGTAAGTTTTGGCAAGTTAGGGGAGGTAATCGAATGAGTCAGCGAATCACAAATCATCCGGTACTCGGAACGCTGGATGAAACACAAACCGTCACATTCACGTTCAATGATATTGAATACCATGCGCTTCAAGACGAATCGATTGCCGCCGCCCTGCTGGCCAACGGAATCAGAACGCTTCGCCATCACGAAGAAAGCGGTTCCCCGAGAGGGATTTACTGCAATATCGGCCATTGCTTTGAGTGCCGGGTAACCGTAGACGGCGTACCGGGCGAAAGGGCCTGTCTGACGCCTGTCACGCAAGGAATGAACGTTGTCAGCGGCGGGAAACTCCGGACTGACGTGCGTGATTGGAGGGCCAATCATGGAAAATAAAACAATTATCATCGGGGCAGGGCCGGCCGGATTAACTGCAGCCATTACGATCGCATCACGCGGCCATAGTGTATTGGTCATCGATGAATACATGAAACCGGGCGGGCGGTTACTCGGTCAATTATACGAAGAGCCAAACGGCAACTGGTGGAATGGCATCGCGGAATCGGACAGCTTGCATCGGCAGGCAAAGGAACTCGGTGTCGATATTAAACTCCACACGCCTGTCTCTAATATTGAAGTAATGGACGGCATCTGGCATGTCCATACGGATGAAGAAATTTATGAAACTGCGCATTTGCTGCTGGCTACCGGTGCTGCAGAAAGTCCTCTCCCGATTAAAGGGTGGACGCTTCCTGGCGTCATGTCTGTCGGTGCTGCACAAGTTATGACGAATGTTCACCGGGTCAAACCGGGAAACCGCGGCGTCATCATCGGCGTAAATGTCTTGTCATCAGCGATTGCCATGGAATTGAAAATGGCGGATATCGACATTGCCTGCATTACACTGCCTGTTTCTAATACAGTCAATGAAAAATTCGGACAGCCATTGGAAGTAATGAACTCCCTTTTGCACGTTTCACATATGGCGCCTTCTGCATTTATCAAGATGGGAAGCAAGCTGATGAAAAACGATTTCTTCAAGCAACTCGGGATCACTTTCTTCCCTAAGAATGGCGTGAAAATGTGGGATATCCCCATCATGCTGCGAAAAGCAGTCACAGAAATTATTGGCGACGGACAAGTAGAGGGAGTGAAAATCTCTACGATTAATGCCGCTGGTGAAATTGTGCCCGGCACGGAAGAAATCATCGCCGCAGATTTCGTCTGCATCGCCGGCGGACTGTATCCTCTGGCGGAACTTGCAGCAGTTGCCGGATGTCCTTTCTATCACATTGAAGAGCTTGGCGGATATGTTCCGTTGCATAACGAGCGCATGGAATCCACAGTTGCCGGGCTATATGTAGCGGGCAACATCACCGGGATCGAAGGTGCCAAAGTCGCAATGAGCCAAGGCAAAACAGCCGGCCTGTCTATTGCCAACAGTCTGGAGAACGGCACACTTGAAAATGAACTGATCACTTCCATGAAAGATACAGAGCATACAAGAAAGAACGCCTATATTCAATTTCACCCGGACATTGAACAAGGCAAAAATAAACTTAAGAAGTACTGGGATGAGCACTGTGCTGTAGCTGTGAAATAAGCGCTACAGCTGAAAAACTCTACCGCGAAATATGACGCAGTAGAGTTTTTTATATTGCTAATTTATGGCGCAGGAAAAAAGCTCTGCCGCAAATTCTTCACGGCAGAGCTTTTCACTATTTCGGCGTATTAACTATGAACTGCTTCTGTCTCCAGCTCATTTTCTGTTAACTTTAAGATTTTTGAAGTAGACTCGTGCATTTCCTTCAAAAGCTCAGGATGTTCTGCCAGCTTTTTGCCGTATGAAGGAATCATTTCTTTCAGCTTCGGCTCCCAGTCGCTTACTTGCTGAGGGAAGCACTTGTTGATCAGGTCAATCATAACTGCTACCGCAGTGGACGCTCCCGGGGAAGCTCCAAGCAACGCAGCGATGCTGCCGTCTTTATCTGTTACCAGTTCAGTACCGAATTGAAGTGTACCTTTGCTGTTTGGCGTATCTTTAATGACTTGTACACGCTGACCTGCTGTCCATAACTCCCAGTCTTCGCTCTTCGCGTCAGGAATGAAATCACGCAGTTCATTGATGCGCTGCTCTTTTGTTTGCACCACTTGTTCCACCAAGTATTTCGTCAACGACATATTCTTTGCACCACATGCAAGCATCGTTGTTAGGTTATTTGGTTTTACAGAACCGATTAGGTCAAACATAGAGCCTTCTTTCAAAAACTTCGGTGTGAAGCCTGCAAATGGCCCAAACAACAAGGACTTTTCGCTGTCGATATAGCGGGTATCCAAGTGCGGAACAGACATTGGCGGCGCACCGACTTTAGCTTTTCCGTATACTTTCGCGTGATGCTGTGCAATCACTTCCGGGTTTTTACAGATCATAAATACACCACTGATTGGGAAGCCGCCAATATGCTTACTTTCAGGGATTCCTGTTTTCTGCAGCAATGGAAGACTTCCGCCCCCGCCGCCGATGAAAACAAATTTAGACTTATGATATTCCAGTTTACCGTCTTTATTGTTCTTTATTTTTAACTCCCACTCGCCATCGCTTGTACGCTTGATGTCTTCTACTTGGTGGCTGTAATTTACTTCAACGTCCGCTTTTTGCATATGTTCGATCAGTACGCGTGTTAAATTACCGAAGTTCACATCTGTGCCTGAGTCGATTTTTGTCGCAGCGATTGCTTCATTGACATTACGGTCCTTCATAATTAAAGGAATCCATTCTTTCAGTTTTTCCGGGTCATCGGAAAATTCCATCCCCTGGAATAACGGATTTGCTGTCATTGCTTCAAAGCGCTTCTTCAAATACGTTACATTTTCTTCGCCTTGCACAAGACTCATGTGAGGCAGCGGCATGATGAATTGTTCAGGGTCTTTGATTAATCCCTTTTCTACTAAATGGGACCAGAACTGGACAGACAGCTGGAACTGCTCATTTACTCTGACAGCTTTTGCGATATCAATAGAGCCATCTGGCTTTTCAGAGGTATAGTTCAGCTCACACAAAGCTGCGTGGCCTGTTCCCGCGTTGTTCAGCTCATGCGAACTCTCTTCCCCGGCTTTATCCAACTTTTCAAACAAGGAAATTTTCCAGTCCGGCGCTAGTTCTTTAAGCATTGTACCAAGCGTCGCACTCATAATACCTGCACCTATTAAAATAACGTCTGATTTGGTTTGTCTATTACTCATTTTGACCTTCCTTATATATGAAATTTACAGAAATGTAAATGTTCCTGAATAAGGCGTCACAGCATACATGGCGCGCACTAGGAGCACTTAATTCTGTCTCAGTTGACCATACATTTACTACATCTTTTATAGTATACATCAAACATAACCAGGTTTAAAGGGACTTGTTTATTTGTAAGGGATCTGGCAGTTAAATGTCGGAATTTTGTTACATGTAGCCAAATTTGCAGGAAGAAGTGATTTTTTAGTTCCTTCTCGGCTGATCTGTTTATGTTTTCACCGTACTTTTGCAGCATATAAATGTTCTTGCTAATTGCTTACGTCAGCAAGTCTTCAGGGATTACTTTAAACCCTTCAATAATTGTGTCTTCCTCGACTTCAATCAGAATGCATTGTTTGCCGTCATAATTCACTTGTTTGACGTACTTCAAGTCTTGCGGACTGATTGAAATATTCGCGACTTTTGTTTCAATTTTTATGGATTTCGATGTGTAGCTGGGTACGATGTGGCTTGCTTTCATTTCATAGCCTGTGTCGTCCACTATAGTCTGAAAAGCATTTTCAACGGCTTCCGCATTTACGTAATCGACACCGCTCATTTTCAGCACACGCTCTACCTGCTGCGCGTCGATGACTGGCGGCTCTTCCGGTTCTTTCTCTTCCTCATCCACTTCAGTTAACCGATAAACTGCTTCATACACATTGCCGAGAGTTTCTGTATCCACTTCGCCGCCAACTACTTGTTTGACGATTTCTTCAAATACAGCCTTATCATCTGCCGCAGTCACTACTTCTTCTCCATTCAGCACATTTTCAATGAACTGGTAATCGGGTTTATTCGCTTTTCCCGCAGCGTAGAGTACATGGTTCACGTCAGCCGCATTGTCTGTGAAGCACGGAAATAAAAAGCCGCCAATTGGCGAGGCAAGATTGATAATGGGGTCCAGCATCGTATTCGATTTAAATTCCCGCTCCTGAAAATCAAAGATGATGGAGCGCTTCGGCAAATCTGTATGATTCATGCTGCATAAAATAAATGGCGTCGTAAATACTTCATCACGTGCGTCAATTTCTGTTTCTTCGCTGTTGCGTTTGGTCTTTTTAAAATAGTGGCCCCGAATAAACGTGACGACAAGATCTTTTTCGTATTGAACATCCTTGACCATTTTCAGCGCAAGGTGCTGCATTTCATCTTTCCATTCATCCGCTTCTTCCGCTTGCAATCCTTCATACAGTAATTTCTGCGCGTGATCGTTCTGATCTTCTTCCTGACGTTCAAACTTCACTTCAAACAGTTTCATGCCCAGCTTGCCGCCCAGCACTTTTTTGAAGTTCGTCATAAACAGCTCCTGCTGCTCCCGGTCAAGCAAAGCAAAAGCCTGACTTTCTTCATGATAAATCTCACTGCTTTCCTGCCGGATATAGACATGATAAATATCAGTAATCGTTAAAAGATCTGTATCCAATTTAAAGCGTTTGCGAATATCTGCAATATCCTTTTTATTCATTCTCTCTTCCCACTCCCAGCTGATTAAATTCATCTGTCCACCGCATAGGTGAGACTTTTACATATTCAAAAAAATAAATAGGCACGATACACATAATTGGCGGAAAACCGGGTATACCATGGAGTGAGACTTAAAAGTTCAGACAAGGAGCAGTGATATCATGTCAGAAAAATTATTTACATCCACAGCAACCGCCAATGGGGGCCGAGAAGGTCATGTTGTATCTTCCGACCAGGTGATCGATTTAGATACGGCAATGCCCGGAACAAAAAGAGCAAAAGAATTAGCAAACTCCACTAATCCAGAGCAATTATTTGCCGCTGGCTATGCCGCATGTTTTGACGGTGCACTTCAACTCGTTGCCGGCAAAGAACGCATTAAATTCACGTCAGAAGTGACGGCGAATGTCAGCCTGTGCAAAGATGAATCTGACGGCGGCTTTAAAATTGAAGTCGAATTACAAGTCAAAGGGACAGATATCGAAAAGGCGCAACTAGAGGAACTTGTCGAAAAAGCCCATCAAGTCTGCCCGTATTCCAAGGCAACCAGAGGCAACGTCGATGTGACGTTAACTGTATTATAAGTAATCACTGACTCTTCAACCGTATACTGCAGACAGCCATTTGGCTGTCTGCAGTTTTTTGCATTCTTTTATTGTAAGCCATCCAGTAATTCGACAATAGCATCGGACGTTTGCTCAGTCTGCTCTTTGTTCGGGACAGACGCTTTACCGTCTCCTTTTTGCGGACCATAATCACCAAATCCCGCATGATTGCCGCCCTCTATTTCGATGAACTTTGCATCAGCCGGCATCACAGCCTTGGCGGCTTGTATAGTTTCGATATCCGCCACGCGGTCATTACTGCCCCAGATCGACAGCACCTGCACCGGTGCTACACTCAAATCCACCGTGTCTTGCGGATAAGAAGCCAATAAAACGAGACCTTTGATTTTTTCATGTCTTGACGCATAATCGGAAGCCATTACACCTCCCAATGAATGTCCACCTATTACCCACGCATCGATTTCAGGGTGATTGCGGATTACCTTGTCAGCCCGGTCAGGTGAGAAAATAGCCAGCCTGAACGGCAAATGGGGAATAATTACTTTGTATCCCTGCTTGGCAATTTCTTTGGCCATTGGTGCATAGGCTGCAGCGTCCACTTTCGCTCCCTGATAGAAAATGAACCCGATATTCTCTGCATTTGAAACCGGTTCAAACACCAGCTCTTTCTGATCTTTCACAGTCACGCCCGAATCGGACTGCAGACTCTCCTGTGCATAGGTCTGCGCTTTGTAATAAGAACTGACAAAAACAAAAAAACCGACTGCAAGGATCACCAATAAAAAGGCCGAACTAACGAGCAGTTTATACTTCCATGACTTCTTTTTTTTCATAGGACATCCTCATTCCATTTTACCTCTTTGTAATCTCAATAAAATGTTTCAGCAATCTGGCCGTTAATCCCCAAACGGTATACGTTTTATATTCGTAAAACCATTCTTCCAAGTAATGTTTTCTGAATTGATACCGCTCTCCATTCATGATCTTTTCAAATGGAAAGTTCTCCTGCGGGGTTGTTTCGATCGAAACCAGATGCATGTACGGTTCATGTTCAAGCAGCCATTTCAAAGGGATCGTGAATACTTCCTCTACTTCATCTTTATTGTAGCTCCGGATAATTTCGTGATAATCAATAACTGCAACAAACGGATAGACCACAAATGACGGGGACGCGATATACGGGCTCAGCTCCCCGACTACTTGCACTGTCTTTGGTTCAATCCCGAGCTCCTCCTGTGTCTCCCGCAGCGCAGCTTCCATTGGTGAAGCATCCGTCACATCAATTTTTCCGCCCGGAAAGCTGACATCTCCCGGCTGTTTCCTCATCGTCAGCGAACGCACCTCAAACAGCACATGCCACTCCCCTTCCGCTTCAACCAGCGGAATAATTACAGCAGAACGAAACGCGGTCTCTTCTCCAATGAATAACGATTTATGTTCATACAATTTATCCTGCAGTTGCTCTAAATCCATGACGTCCCCCACCCCATCATTTTATATCTATCGTAACATTACACAGCTAATCATTAAAGAATTTGAAAGGGAGTCACCCCGCGTGAGCAACTCCCTTTTCTTATAGGCCTATGATTGCCGCTTCACAAGTTTTCCCTGCACGACATACCGTTTGTCTTTACTGTTCAATGAATTATTACAAGTGGACAACGTCACTATACGGTCATCGGACCCTACTTCGACAGGCATTTCAATCAGTGAGCGGGATTCCACTTCATCCAGATAATTTGTAAATTCTTCTTCCGTCTGAAAATCTGTTTCGATGTAATAGAAATCAATCGTCGTTTCGTATGCCGCAAACACTTCAATATCATAGCCGTCATACAGCGTGTCCACATAAATAACGGGGTGTTCATCCGCGTAATCTTGATTCCCGAACTTCTTCAAACTGCCAAACATCGTGTCGTTTTTCATCGCATGACCATATAGCACCGTATTGCGGCTCATATCAGTAATATCATTGCGGTAATCCATAAAGACACTGCCTGCGCGGCTGTTTTCGCGGGTGAAATTCCGGTTTAAATAGAAGTCATTGTCTTCTGCCTGCAATATGGGATTATGCAGCTTAGTGCCTTCTACTGAAATCCAGCCTACGATATCTGAGTTCACGGTGTGCAATTCTTCAAACTGAGGACGCATCGTCTCGTCCGGCAACACGGCTTCTTCTGCAGCACTCATTTGCGCTGTGCTTTCGAGAGCCGTCTCGTAGAGCTGCTGCGTTTCCTTCAAAGAACTGGCTGCCTCTACGTACGTGTATAAATACTGGACGAGCAAGTAGCCCGAGCAGAGGAAGGTTGCCAGATAAATGACAGGCATCAGTTTCGACAGTCTTTTTTTCATCAGCCGACCTCCTAAATACCAAGTGACATCATGTAGAGACCGAGTTCTTCGTCTTCCTTGAAAACGGCGTTTACTCCATATACTTCTTTGATGACTTCCTTTGTAATTACTTGACGCGGCGGTCCTTCTGCAACAATCCGTCCATTTTTCATCATTATAATCTGATCACTGTAACGGATCGCCTGGTTGATGTCATGCAGCACCATTACAATCGTCAGCCCGTGTTCTTCATTCAGCGACTTCACAAGTTCCAGTAATTCAATCTGATAGTAAATATCCAAATAAGTAGTCGGTTCATCCAGACAGAGTATTTCCGATTGCTGGGCAAGTGCCATGGCAATCCATACGCGCTGGCGTTCCCCGCCTGATAGCGCTTCTAAATCATCATGCCGCTTATCGGTCAGATTGGTGACGGACAGTGCCCAGTCAACCGCTTTACGGTCTTCTGCCTGATTTCGCTGCAGCAGCGTCTTATGCGGTAAGCGGCCAAAACTGACCAGCTTTTCAATCGTCAGATCTTTCGGCACTTCGTTTTGCTGATAGACTATCGCCAGTTTCTTTGCAAATTCCTTTGCCTTAAACAGCACCAAGTCCCGGTTCTCCAGTGAAGCACTGCCTGACTTTGGCGTATGACTTCGGGAGAGCACATTCAATAATGTAGATTTCCCGCAGCCATTCGGACCGATGATTGTCGTAATTTTTCCTTTTGGAATAGTCGTCGAAACACCATCCAAATGATTCGTCGTATTATCATGTGATACAATAATGCTTTTCATTTTCATAGCCGGTCACTCTTTTCGCAGTAAGAATATTAAGAATGGTCCGCCGATAATTGCCATGAGCGTTGAGGCAGGTATCTCAAGAGGAGCTGCAATCGTTCGTCCCGCCGTGTCTGCCAATAAGATGATTAATGCTCCGAGCAGTGCGGTAAACGGTATGAGCACCTTATGATCATAACCGACCAGACGCCGTGCAATATGCGGCACCAGTAAACCAACAAATGAAATGACACCCGCCACAACAACGGAAACCGCCGCCAATAAAACTGCAACCGCCGCAATAATCAGCCGGGCGCGTGCTACATGAAATCCGATGCTCTTCGCCGTCTTGTCCTGTAAAACAAGTAAATTACACCAGCCGTACAGCGCAAATGCCAGCACTAAGCCTATCGTTCCATACGTTGCGATCGTGGAGACATCGCTCCATGTGCGCATCGTCAAATTGGAGCCTATTACACTTGAAGCAGAGACGTTCAAAGAGCCGCCAAAACTGATGAACGCTTCGGTCAGACCTGTGAACATGGCATTGATTGCAATACCGACAAGAATCAGTTTGAGCGGACTCAGACCAGACTTCCAGGACAAAGCAAATACTAAAAAACAAGCAAATGCTCCGCCCGCAAATGCAAATAAAGGCGTCATGAAAAAGAGCGCCGGGAAAAATGAAATAATGAACAATTGCACAAATGCGGCACCGGAGGATATCCCGATAATGCCCGCATCAGCCAGCGGATTGCGCATGACGGACTGCAGCAGAACTCCGGATACAGAAAGTGCGGCTCCTGCAAATATCGCCACAATTATCCTGGGAAAACGCAGATCTCGGATCGCTTCCATCTGGCTGTTCCCCTGTTCAAAAAGTGCACCTAAAAACTCAAAGAATCCTATTTTAATACTTCCGGTCACCGCAGAATAAACGATCGTTACGGCGAGCAGCAAGGATACAATTACATAACTGCTAATTCTTTTTTTCATGACGGACTTCCTTTTCCAACGAAATTCATCGAGTTACCGATAGAATATCTTCATTAGCTCACTTAACGCTTCCGGTACTTGCAAAGAAGCCGTTGTGCCAAATAACTCTTCATCCAGATCATATACTTTGCCGTTTTTCACTGCGTTAAAATGTTTCCATATATCATTCGTCTGGAATTCTTCATTGAACATTTCCACAACTTCTTCGGGCATACCGTGTGATAAACGCAAAATAATGTCCGGGTTGCTGTCATGCAAATATTCGGTATTGGATGACAAGTATTCTGGGTCTTGGCCTTCCATGACGTTTGTTCCGCCTGCACGTTTGACCAAGTCGCCGGCATATGAGTTCTCCGTGGCGACTAAGTAACTGCCTGGGATCCCAAGTAAAATTAATACACGCGGACCTTTACGGTTGGCAGCCACGACTTCCGCTGCGTCAATTCGCTTTTGTAAGTCCCCTGTCAGTTTATCTGCCTGGGCTTTACGGTCGTAGCGTTCTCCCAGATCCCGGATTTCCTTAATCATTGAATCGGCACTTTGGAAATTAAGGAACTTCGCAGGAATCTTTAATTGTTCAAAACTGTCTTCCAAGTCGTATTCCAATGTAGAAACGGATAAAAACTCTGTAGGATTCAATGACTTTACGATTTCCATATCTGGCGCCATTGCATTGCCGATCGCAGGCAGTCCGTCGAAC
This sequence comes from Sporosarcina sp. P33, assembly GCF_002077155.1. Classification (GTDB taxonomy): domain Bacteria; phylum Bacillota; class Bacilli; order Bacillales_A; family Planococcaceae; genus Sporosarcina. Next base: position 1,804,887 of record NZ_CP015027.1, read on the forward strand.
CGTTTAGCCATCTGTTTTTCTGACTCAGGAACAGCAATTGCATCTATATCCAGCTTGTCAAGAATTTCTGCTATGACGACAGTTCCTGCAATAATTCGCTGATCAGTTGTTTCAGCACTTTCGTTTGCTGCAGCACGGTCATCTGAAACAGCCTTTTCTTCTTTCGCATTGCTGCAGCCTGCAATTACAGTCATCACTGCAAGGAGCAGCAATACATTGAACCATTTTCTTCGCACATCGTCATCCTCCACTCGTTATTCACTGGTCGTTCCATTATTTTTCTTTGTCAGCCGGCGGATTAATAAGATTCCCGACAACAGACAGAGCAGCGACAGGCCGCCCGTTTTCATCAGATCAAACGGTACATCCTGTCCGTTCGGAGTACTTACTGCCGGCTCCACTGAAGGCTCACCCGCTGTTTGTGCGACCGGCTGATCCGATTCTTTTTCTTTTACATCCTTCATCCGGTCGAATGCCAATTGCTCCTCATGCGGACTCACGTAAGGCGGTGTGTCTTCTGTATTCCCTGTTTCTTTTACTTTGTCCTGCTTTTCAGCTGCCGGGGCTTTTTTCGCTGCAACAGCAATCTTCGCTGGTTGCTCTGTCCGCCTGGTCAATGAAGAAATGGCTGTGCTGTCCGATGCCGCCTGCCGTTCATTTTCCATAAACTTCAAGGCCTGCTTCTGATCGAATACTATAGACACTGCCTCTTCGTGCTCATAGTCTTTTTCTGGATTCTTTATCCTCATTTGTGCACGGACTTTATTCGGGAAATCTTTCACTTCAAATTCTATAATACGCGTTTCCGCGTCCGTTACTACGTTAGGCTCTTCAAGCTTTCCATGCTGTTCTGCGATAAAGCCCGTCACCCGTTCAGGCTGAAGGATTTCCATCTGCACATAGAGCCGATGATTCTTTTCAACGACTCGCAGTACGGGGTTCATATAGTCGATCATCGCGGATGGCTTTCCGTCTTTCAGCAATTCGTAGTGAAGCGTATCATTTCCCTGCCGGATCATTGGCTCTGACTGCACATTTTCAAATTTCGGCAGCGATTGTTTTGAGATCGCCAATTTCAGTGAAAACGGCTGGTGAATATTTTCCTGCGCCAGGCGATACGTGCCGGTTAGTTCAACTTGTTGCTGTACATCTTTTATATCAAACTGAACTAAATTTTCCGCCCTGTCCAGCCAAGTATTTGTTTTTTTCCCCTGCTGTACAGCGGTCGCCTTTGTCAGAATGTGATCACTCTTCGCTGGAACCGATAACGTATAGCGGCCTTCTTTCACAGTTAAAAGGGCCTGCTTGCCAAATAAAACATCCGAACCCGTGATTTCATGTGACAAAAAACTTAGTTCAACTTGATACTTGCCATTTGCAATCATCTTCCGTTCTTCTGCATGTACAGAAGGAAAAGGATGCGACGCACAGATGAATAACAGCAGCAAAGGCAAAAAGATGATTTTTTTCATATCAGGCGTACTCTCCTTACATCCTGTGTAAAACGACAGGAACTTCCTTCCGCTTTTTTAAAAAGCGAAAGGAAGTATCTGCATTTCCTCTTATTTATTCATGAACTCCAAAGAGCCGTGTAAAATCTTGGCCATTTGCGTACGTTGTAATGAATCACCTGATTTGATTAGAACTTTGCCGTCAGCTTGCTTTGAGCCTGTCATAATATTACCGGCATACAATAAAGAAAATGCTTTTTTCGATTCAGGGTCTGTAATGACTGCACCGTCTGCATAATAAGAAAGGCTTGTATCGCCAATATTCAACTCTTTGCCCGCTGCATAATTCACTGCGCGGTACAGCATTAACGCACCTTGCTGACGAGTCAATGTATTGTTCGGATTGAACTTCTCATTCTTCTGTACAATGCCTGCTTCTGCAAGGGCATTGATTGCACTGACGCGTTCCTTATCCGTGATTTTACCTAAGTCTTTAAATCCGGCAGACTTAGCAGTTTCAAGTTTCAATGCACGTGCAACCATCAGCGCAAACTGTGAACGTGTAATGTTGTTGCGCGGATTGAATGTTTCCGCCCCTTTTACAATCCCTTTGCCGTAAAGAGCTAGAATCGCTTCCTTGTTGCCGTCTTTATCGATATCCTTGAACGGGTTTACGATTGGAGTCGGTGCCGGCTTTACGGGATTGCTGAAATCAAGCTGCACTTTATGATTTGCGTCGTATTTAACAGGCCCTTCATTCACAATTACATGAAGATCTGCGTTTACCAGCTTTGTCAGATCCGCCACTTTAAATGTATACGTGCGTTCATTCGTTGCTTTGTCTTCTGTCGCGACAGGAATTTCTTTGCCCGCAATTTTAAATGATTGAATATAATGGCCTTTCGGGAATGAAACCGTTACTTCATTGCCGTCTGCCACTTTTTTCACCAATGCAGTCGGCGACATATAATCCATCATGATGGACTCTTCTTTTGTCCCGTCTTTATACACCTTTACGCCAACCTTTGTAACTGTCTCGGCTTCTGTTTTAGCAACTTCTGCTTTGAAGTCAAAGTCATGACTTTTTTCATATCCCGGTGCTTTTACGTGAATTATTCCGGAATACGTTTTGCCTGCTTCGATTGGAAAAGTATACGTGGTAGTTCCGTCAGCATTTTTCGTTTCTGCTGCGTCAGCCAATTCATCCCCTTGTTGTGTTTGAAGACCCGCGATCATAGCTGCAGACTTAACAGGAATCGTTAACTTCGCATAGGTTACGCCGTCTTTTTCAACAAGCGTCCCCCGCGGCAGGATATGACTGCTGATAGCAGGCTCCGGCACGGTTGTTCCTGATTTATACACATGAAAATCAATAACTTGCTCAGCAGCAACTGCCGCCTGCAGAACAGACGCCACCTGATTGCTTGTACTTACGTTTGCCGATGCCGCAGTTGGGATAGCCATTGATACTGCAAGCAATGAAGCTAGCACTAATTTCGTCGCACGTGATGGTTTTTTCGTCATAATTATTGTTCCCCCTGTTTTCTTTGGAATCTGGTTTTATACAATAAAAATGCAGAACCTGCTAATGCAAAGATTAATAGGTACGGCGTTGAATCACTTGTTTGAGGATTTGCTACTTTTCTTTCAGTAGAATGCCTGCTGGTTACAGTGCTTGTACTAGTGCCCGGTTTTGCAGAAGGACTTTTTACTGCGGGCGGTGTCGTTGTCGAAGCTGGCGGTGTAACTGCCGGCGGCTTCACTTGACTGTTCTCTTTAAATACTAGATCAACCGTATATTCATGGTGGTAATTGATCTCATCAACATCCACTTTCATAGGGATTTTCACCGGTTTTGAAATATCTTTTACGGTAAACTCCACAACGCGCGTGTTTGCCTTTAGATCTTCATTGACTACGACTGCTCCGCCTTCCGGTTCAAACTTGGTAATCCAAGAACTTTCCTTCAGTGTAAGCTGTACTATGGCTGATCCATTCGTCACCGTCACGAGTGCCGGTTTCTGAAAATAGCCATCTGCAATAGAAGCTGAACTGCTGTCCGGCTGATTTACTTGATAATGTAATGACTGTGTCCCATCTGCGAATTTAGCTGACGCTTGCGGCAGTCCAATCATCAATACGAAAATGGCTGCTGCTGCGAAGGACAGAAATGCTTTTCTCACGTATTCATAATCCCCTCTCATTTCTTTATTTTTACGCTGTATAAACCTAATGACCTGCTTTCCAATCATTGGTTTAATTTCCACTTCTAAATTATCTCATAAACAGTTGCCGGCTTGATAGACAAGCTGCTTACCCAAAAATTATATTGTGTCAAAGTTATGGCAAACGCAGACAACTATTGAGAACTATTATCATTTAATATATCTCTGCCTGACAGTTAAGTCAATAAGTATTGGAAAATTATTTCATTTTTCGGACGTATCCATGCACTCTGTCACCAGTAACGATGATTCGCATAAGATACATAGATGTAATTTACGAATGAGAGGGGTAATACAATGAACATCCAAGCTTTTAGCGGTGCAGTCATGGTAATTCATGAGTTTCCAACAGGACGGGACAGCGAGAATGGCTGTTATTTGATGATGACAGTCGATAATGGATATGGAAATGTGGTGAACTTTGTGGTGGAACCGACAACATACTTCGTTGATCATGTAAAAATAAAGGCAGGCGACCGAGTGACAGGTTTTTACGATGCAGATGCGCCCACCCCTTTCATCTATCCGCCGCAATTCAGAGCGCTGGTCATGTGCAAAGACTCACGCAGGCAACATGTAAAAGTGGATTATTTCAACCGGCGTTTGGAAAGCAGCGACGGCACTCTTCAAATCAATCTGTCTCCTCAAACAGAAATCCTATTAACGAACGGTCAATCATTCAAAGGAAATATAGCACAGCGAAATCTGGTCGTTATATATGATACAAGTTCCAGAAGTATTCCGGCACAGACTACTCCCCATAGAATTATTGTACTCTGCTGACGGGCCTGAACTTACTTTGAAGCAGGGACATGGCATGTCTCTGCTTTATATCCGATAGAACCGGCGCGTGGCTTCGTAGATTTCATTGTATACATCTTCTGCATTCATTCTCTTGATACCTGCTATGCTTTTTATACTTTCATGCAACATCGACGGATGTGTCAGTTTCCCGGCAAAGGATTCCTCAAATGGCCAGGGACCATCCGATTCGACCATTAATTGAAGCAGCGGAATCTGTTGGACTATGTGCTGAATCTTCGGCCGATACGTAACTTCCGGGGTGACAGATACCATATATCCGTTAGCAATGATTCGCTGCAGCACAGAGTCGTCACCTTTAAACCAATGAAAATGTGCCCGTGACACGTTATACACCTCCAGCAAATCACAAACAATATCCGCATCTTCATAAACTGCATGAAGCGCAATCGGCAACTCATACTCTGCCGCTTTTTGAACAAAACATTCCAGCATATTCAAATAAGGTGCCATGTCCAGCTCAGGCTGCTGCTGACGCAAATAATACGGCAGCCCCACTTCGCCAATAGCAGTCAGACGATGTTCTGTTTGATCGATGACGTGCAGGATTGCCTGAAGCTCTTCATCTGCAGGAACAGCCTGTTCCGGGTGATAGCCGACTGCCGCTTTAATTCGGCTGTCAATGCCGGAAAGTTCCAGCTGCCGGTAAGAAGAGGCCAAATCATTTGAGACTGCCACCAGCGCCGTCACGTCGTTCTCATCTAGTTCGCTCAAAATCTTTACCCTGTCTTTCTCTTCATACATATCAAGATGAATATGAGAGTCTATCACATACCTTTTCACAGTTATCAGCCTTCTTTCGTTCGATTTTGTGATGTTCCACGTGAAACGCCTGCATGCAGTGAACCTAACCCCTTATCTCAGCGTCATACTACTTTCCATTACGAAAAAGTAGGCGGTGACGTATGAATCTGCACGCATTACAAATGAAAGCACTGCACTCCATGCAGCAACTTTTCTATTTCGGCTGGCAACAGGCGCTTTCCTGCATCTTTCCTGTAATAATTTTTGGTTCACTTGCACTCACTCAAGTCATTCCTCTTCCCTTCTTGCCGAGGTACGATTGGCTGCTACTCATCTTTATCGCTGTGCAATGGCGGATGCTGAAATCAGGACTTGAAACACGCGACGAACTGAAAGTGATTACACTGTTTCATATTCTCGGACTGACTTTGGAAATCTTTAAAGTGCACATGGGGTCTTGGTCTTATCCGGAAGAGGGCTATTTTAAAATACTGGACGTGCCGTTATACAGCGGCTTTATGTACGCGAGTGTCGCAAGCTATTTATGCCAGGCGTGGAGAAGATTAGACGTCAGTCTGATTCAATGGCCCAGGCTTTGGGCGGTGGGTCCGCTGGCTGCTGCAATCTATGCCAACTTCTTCACACACCACTACTGGATTGATGTCCGCTGGTGGTTATCCGCACTTGTACTTCTGCTATTTTGGCGTTCATCCGTCAGCTATGAGGTAAACGGTACACGTTATCGGATGCCCCTGACGCTTGCATTCGCTTTAATTGGCTTTTTCGTCTGGATTGCAGAGAATATCGCAACGTTCTTCGGGGCATGGACTTATCCAAATCAAAGCGCAGCATGGCATGTTGTCGGTATTGGAAAATTGAGTTCCTGGCTTTTATTAGTCATTGTCAGCTTCCTGATCGTTGCTGTACTGAAACAAATCAAGAAGAGCTAAATATGCTTAGGCCAATATCAGGCAGTTCCTTTTGAAGAAAACTCTGCCCAGTGGAAGAAGGCAGTAGATCTCGCCAAACGGCTTTTCAATTGATGATACTTTTTTAGCGGTAAAGAAAAGTGCCCGAAGAGTTATTGCACGGGAAATAAATCGCCTGCCTGGCAGAATCCATACAGCATGCATTTCTTCAATAAAAACGCAGCAAGCTCAGTGGCCTGCTGCGTTTTATAGTTGTTATAATCAATGGGTGACCGGTGCAGGGTAGTCAAAGCCCTTAGTGTCTGCTTCAACTTTTTTCATCTTCTGTTCTTCAACCGGCTTGTCCGCAGAATCTGTTTCAGCGGCAACGATTGCGTCTACTGTTTCCATACCTTCTATTACTTTACCGAAGGCTGCATATTCTCCGTCAAGAGAAGCTGTGTCGTCAGTCATAATGAAGAATTGTGAACCCGCGGAATTTGGATCCATCGTACGGGCCATCGACAGGACGCCGCGCTCATGCTTCATATTGTTTTCAAAACCATTTGATGTAAACTCTCCATCGATTGCATGTCCTGGTCCGCCCGAGCCATCACCGGAAGAGTCTCCGCCTTGGATCATAAAGCCTGGAATGACACGATGAAAAATCAAACCGTCGTAATACCCGTCTTCCACTAATGAAATGAAGTTCGCTACTGTATTTGGAGCAACTGCCGGTTCTAACTCCAATACGATTTTTTCATCGTTTTCCATTGTAATTGTCACTATTGGGTTTTCTTTCACATCTGCCGAATAATCCACTGCCTGCTCTTTAGGTTCTTCCTTCGGCTGTTCTTTCGGTGTATCCGCCGGCCCATTTTCAGCTGTTTTTCCGCAGCCCGCTAAAAGAATCGCCAATGCCATGACACTTATTATGAAATACCACGCTTTATTGCGCATATTCGTTCCACACTCCCTGCCATTTTTTCTTCCATTACCTACTGCTGTTTATCTTATCACTGATTTCGGTATCGCATAGCCAATCCTTTTAAGAAGTTCCGTGCATACCGATCGCCGCATGGTTTATAGTTTCGGTGGCCTTCTTTACGAAGCACCGCACTTAATTCGTTTTTGGAGATTATCACTCCTGCATCTCCCAGGATTTGCAGCATATCCTCACTTGTAAGAGAAAGTGCAATTTTAACTTTCTTCAGCAAGATATTATTTACATTCCGATGACCTTCTTCTGACATAAGGAATGGCTGCGGAGCATGTTCCGTATTTTCGCGCACTCCTCTTTTCAAACTGATCAGCCCGTTTAGAAACGATTCCAATGTAATATTATCGATTTCTTTTGCGTATTCATTCATCTGCATTTCATCCGTACTGTCATCATTCGTTTTCGTCAGCATTTCTTTCACTTCTGCTTTCTTTAATTCCATTCCGCCGAGCGCGAAGATTTCTGCCATAGCCGAATCTTTCAGATCCAGTGCATAGCGTAATCTGCTCAGCACATCATTATTGTTCATCTAATCACCTGTACCCTTTCTGGTTTGTTGCTGTATGTTCAGTATAACTGGATGGGCTGTCTGTTGTCGTCATTCACGCAGACAACACGCAGCGCTGAATTTACTCCGCTGTGTTTTCACCGTTGGCTTTTTCTATCGAATTCATGAATTGATCGCCAAAATCACAAATTGAAGTAACAACAGGCTCCAAAAGCAAGCCGATTTCACTTAATTGGTATTCCACTTTAGGCGGTACTACAGGATATACATAGCGCGTTACAATGTTGTCCTCTTCCAGTTCACGCAGCTGTCTGATCAGCATGCGCTGATTTGCGTCAGGAAGCTTTTTCTGAATCTCACTTAATCGTAATGTAGATTCTTGCAGCAAGCACCAGATAATTGCGATTTTCCATCGTCCGCCTATTACGGATAATGCCAAATCCTTGCTAGTGAAATACGTTTTATCTTTATAATGAATAACCATATCATTCCACTTCTTTCTGCTATTATTCATGTCCATAGTGACAAAACAGTCAGTATTGCATGATGAATTATAGTATGTAATGATGGGAATGTAAACACTAAAAAACAAAAGAAAGAAGGGCTTCATTTGAAAAGTAGAGCAGCTGTTGCATTCAAACCTGGAGAACCGCTTCAGATAGTAGAAATCGATGTAGAAGAGCCAAAAGCTAACGAAGTATTAGTTAAGATTCTTTACACTTCCGTCTGCCATACAGACGCATATACACTATCCGGTGATGACGCGGAAGGAGTATTCCCTGCCGTATTAGGTCATGAAGGTGCCGGTGTGGTCGTCTCTGTAGGTGAAGGCGTAACTTCCGTTAAGCCTGGAGATCACGTGATTCCGCTCTACACACCTGAGTGCGGAAAATGTAAATTCTGTCTGTCAGGTAAAACAAACTTGTGCAGCGCAATCCGCGAAACACAAGGTAAAGGGTTAATGCCAGACGGTACAACACGCTTCTCTTATAATGGAGAACCTATTTATCACTATATGGGAACGAGTACATTCAGTGAATATACTGTTGTATCAGAGATCTCTTTAGTTAAAGTCGACGATGAAAACGCGCCGCTTGATAAAGTTTGTCTATTCGGCTGTGGAGTCACTACAGGCATCGGGGCTGTTCACAACACCGCAAAAGTTGAAGAAGGCGCTGTAACGGCGGTCTTTGGCCTGGGAGCTATCGGATTGGCAGTTATTCAAGGATTACAGCAGGCAAAAGCTGGCCGTATTATTGCGGTTGACCTAAATGAAGATAAATTCGAACTGGCAGAGAAGATGGGTGCCACTGATTTCATTAATCCTTCTAAATATGACAAGCCGATTCAGGAAGTCATTGTAGAAATGACAGACGGCGGCGTTGATTACAGCTTCGAATGTATCGGAAATGTCGAAGTGATGAAAGCTGCACTTGAATGCTGTCATAAAGGTTGGGGAGAAAGTATTATCATTGGCGTTGCTGCTGCAGGCAAAGAAATTCATACCCGTCCATTCCAGTTAGTCACAGGCCGAGTATGGCGCGGATCTGCATTTGGCGGCGTTAAAGGCAGATCAGAACTGCCGGGCATGATTGAAGACTATATGAACGGTGATATTGACTTGGATTCGTTTATAACACATCAGATGAACTTTACAGACATTAACGAAGCATTCGATTTACTGCATAAAGGTGAATCCATTCGTACAATTTTAACATACGGAGAGTGAGAACATGAGTCTGGAACGCGTTGAGCAAAGACGCTCTTTTGGCGGAGAACAGTGTAAATACAACCATTACTCAGAAGTCCTAAAGTGTAACATGACATTTAGCATCTACTTGCCCTCAAATAAAGAACAAAAAGAAATTCCTTTAATTTGGTGGCTTTCTGGATTAACATGCACAGACGATAACTTCAGTCAAAAAAGCGGTTTCCAGCGTCTGGCAGAAAAACATCAGGCAGCAGTCATCATTCCTGACACGTCGCCGCGCGGAGAAGACATAGCCGACGACGAAGCTTTCGATCTTGGACAGGGAGCGGGCTTTTATGTAGACGCGACGCAAGCGCCGTGGGCAGAGAATTACCAAATGTATACGTATATTACGGAGGAATTAAGCAACATCGCCTCAACTCTCGTTCCGCACTTTTCAAGGAAAGAAAGTATTATGGGGCACTCCATGGGCGGTTATGGGGCATTAATGATCGGCATGAAAAATGCAGACCGTTTCCAAGCGATTTCTGCTTTCTCCCCTATTTCCAGTCCGAGCGATGTTCCTTGGGGAACCAAGGCATTCTCGACTTACTTGGGTGAAAACAAAGCAGATTGGAAAGAGTGGGATACGGCTGAGCTTGTGAAAAAAGAAGGCATTCCGCCGATTCTTATTACGCAAGGCACTTCAGATGGCTTTTATCCCGAACAGTTGAATGAGAAGCCGTTCCTCGAGAATGCAGAGCAGCATGGCCAGGCCGTGGACTATAATAAAGCAGAAGGCTATGATCACAGCTACTTTTTCATCTCTTCCTTCCTGGAACAGCATTTTGATTTTCATATGAAGCACTTGAAGTAAGTGGTTTTTATGCTGTGAGTTGGAAAGGGTCGGGTACAGTTCTTTTGATTGTTATACATTCAAAAACAGGTTCCTTGCGCACTTTCAACTTGCTGATTTTAAAGAGGCATGCCAGTTGACCGGCAAACAAATGCAGCTGCAGAAGCGCTGGTCAACGATGCCGTCCGATACTCTTACAAGCCAAAATATCCACATTGCCTGCAGTGTGGATATTTTTGTTTTTAAGGAGATATGAATTAAGATAGAAGAACGGAAGTAAAAATATATGATATTGGTGGGATAATTGCGATGGATCTAAAAAAGATGTTAGCCGATGAACGAGTGAAGCCATACGTTTCAAAAGCCCGTTACGGTATAGAAAAAGAAGGTCAGCGGGTAGATCTGTCAGGGAACTTAGCGACGACGGATCATCCCGCAGCGATTGGTATGGGTGATGAACATCCGTATATTCAGCGTGATTTCTCAGAGACCCAAATGGAATTAATCACTCCAGTTCTGGATACGCTGGATGAATTATTCAATTGCCTGTCAAGCATTCACGACGTGGCCTATCGTTCCATGGGTAAGGAAGAAATGCTGTGGCCGTTAAGCATGCCCCCTGCGTTGCCTGAAAAAGAGGAAGACATCGTGATTGCTAAATTGAACAATAGTGAAAATGTTCTTTATCGCCGCTCTTTGGCTAACTCATACGGACGCCGGAAACAAATGATCTGCGGCATTCATTTCAACTTTGAATTCAGCGATGACCTGTTGCGGACGCTGTTTGATTTGCAGTCGGAGACGGATGATTACCACCGGTTTAAGACAGATATTTATTTAAAACTGACGCGGAATTACTTGTACTATCGTTGGCTCGTTACGTACTTTTACGGTGCCTCCCCTGCCAGTGAAGAGAACTTTTACGGATGCGATGATCGGCCGAATGAGCCTGTCAGAAGCATCCGCAGCAGCCGGTACGGTTACAGGAATCACGACGATGTGGCTGTATCGTTCAGTACTATACAGAAGTACATTGAAGACCTGACTTCCGCCGTAAATAGAGGCCAGCTGGTGGAAGAAAAGGAATTCTACACAGCAATGCGTTTGCGCGGCAGTGAGCAGGTGGCGGAGTTCATAAACGACGGAGTGCGCTACGTAGAAGTACGAAATATAGACTTGAATCCTTTTGAAACGAATGGAATCAGCTACGAACAGGCAGAATTTCTGCATATTTTCCTGCTGTACCTTCTGCAGAAAGACGAAGATCCTCAGAATGACGAATGGGGCCATGCAGGCGATGCACGTAATGATGCCGTAGCCCTTGAACACCCGCTGGCACGTACGCAATTTGAAGCCGAAGCTTATGAATTGGTCAATGGGATGGAAATGCTGTCGAAAGAACTGGATTTCCCTGTTTCCGAATCATTATTTGACGATCTGAGAGAGAGAATTGCGGATCCAAGTAAAACTTTGGCGGGCAGACTGTATACGGAGAGCCAGAAAAGCAGTCAAAGACAGGTAGCTGTGGAAATTGCGAACGAGACACACACGAAGTTATGGGAGAAACCGTACGAGTTAACCGGCTTTACTGATATGGAGTTATCGACGCAGATTTTAATGTATGATGCCATACAGCTGGGCATTTCTATAAAAATACTCGACCGCCATGATCAGTTTTTGGAGCTAAAACTGGGTGATCATGTAGAATACGTAAAAAACGGCAATATGACAAGCAAAGACACATATATCGCCACTTTAATTATGGAGAATAAAACAGTCACGAAAAGAATTCTTCATGACAAAGGTTTCCGCGTGCCGCTCGGCGACGAATTTAATTCAGTCGAAGACGCTTTGCGTGCCTATAAGCTGTTTGCCAAGACCCCTTTCGTCGTGAAGCCGAAAACAACAAACTATGGACTGGGTATATCCATCTTTAAAGATGGCGCTGGCTATGAAGATTTTGAACAGGCAGTCAATATCGCGTTTGATGAAGATTCTTCTATATTAATTGAAGAGTTCCTGAGCGGCACAGAATACCGGTTCTTTGTGCTGCAAGACAAAGTCCTTGCAGTGATGCTGCGTGTCCCCGCAAATGTCACGGGCGACGGGATACACACTATCAAAGAACTGGTCACAGAAAAAAACCGTGATCCGCTGCGCGGGACTGACCACCGGACACCGTTAGAACTGATTCAATTAGGTGAATTAGAGATTCTCATGCTGAAAGGTCAAGGGTATCAATTGGATTCTATTCCGGCAGACGGCGAAATCGTCTACTTGCGCGAAAACTCCAACGTCAGCACAGGCGGAGATTCCATTGATGTGACGGACCAGATTTCAGAGGAGTATAAGAAGATCGCAGCAGATGCAGTAGCCGCACTCGGAGCGAAAATCAGCGGCATCGATTTGATTATTGATGATCTGGATGTTCCGGCGGCGAATCCGGGTGCATACGGCATAATTGAAGCGAACTTTAATCCTTCGATGTATATGCATATCTACCCGTACAAAGGCACATCACGCCGCTTGACGACGGATGTGCTCCACTATTTGTTCCCTGAACTGACTTAAAAATATATAGAATGAAACGGCCCCTTTCCTTTTGCAGGACATTCGTCTGCATCAAAGAAAGAGGCCGTTTTTTTATAAAGAATAGTTTACTTATAATGATTCCTGGCTGAAGGCTCCGTTACTTCAGCCAGCTTTAGCTTTCTTCGCTGATACGTCTACAGCACTACTCCTCCCACTATAAACAGTGAGCCGACAATTTCCGGACCCATGATTGGCTTATACAGCAAAATCAAACCCATAATCATCGCTACAAAAGGTTCTAAATTAGATAATATAGAAGCTTTTGAAGCATCAACATATCTGATGTTGTTATTCCAAATCAACATGGCTATACCGTGTACCACAACGGCAGTACCAATTAGAAAGGACCAATCCGAAACCTTCGAGCTCATTCGTATGGGTGTATCAAGTAAAAATATAAAAGGAACCGACACAACAAGTCCGACCACATTTGAATATAAAGTAATGGCAAGCGGATCCATTCTATTGGACAGCAGTCTAGTGACGATAATCAGCATTGCAAACGTAATCATCGTGACGACAATCCACCACAAACCTTTATCGATATGTATAGAAGACATATCCCCTTTTGCTACAACAAAGTAAATACCTATGATCGCAACAACAGATCCGAGCAGCATACGAATGGTTAACTTTTCTTTTAAAAAAATGCCTGCTAATACACCGGTCAAAATGGGAGTAGTCGCCAAGATCAATGCAGAAGTTGTTGGATCGGCTGTTTCTAATCCAGCGAAAAAAGACCACTGGTTAATAAAAACACCAAAAACGCCAAGAAAAAACACTGCCAGTAAATCATATGTATGTAGCCGTTTCACTTGCAGTTTATATGAAGATAGTCCAATCAGAAATAGCACAATAAACAACAGTCTGAGCGAAGTGAGAAGAGCCGGGGAAAAGTCCTGAACCAGCATCTTTCCGAAAACAAAATTACTGCCCCACACCATTACACAAAGTGTCAGCCAAGCATATGCTTTTAACATATTTACCACCTTCCTGCAACGATATGCCAACTGTCCTATTCTATACTTACGTAAACTTTTCGTATACTTTTTTGTTTGGATGCGATTACTTACTGACATATAGGATGGCAATGTATAACGGATTAAAACATAGGAGAAGTAAAATAGCTCTTATCCATATCAACTTTATTATATCTTCAAAGTATTATTTTCATACAAATTGTTCGTCATTCAGAGCCACTCTGTATATTTATCCAGTTTCAGGAAAGTTATTTGCACTAAGTAACGTACAATAAATATATAAATTAAATAAATGTTCGTATATCGGTTGAAAGCACAAAAAACCTCTGCTATAATCATAACGTATTCATCAAAATAGTGCTTTTTACTATTTTTATCATTAAGTACATTGGTCCAAAAGTCTTGATAATGCCTAATGAATTTCTACTGTCATCATACCGTTACCGTCATTCATAATTGAGCAGACTAATGAAATCTATAATGTACTGGGGAAAGCAGTAAGCTGAGGAATACTATTCGATTGAAATTATTTCAGGAATGAGGAGAATATCTTTGAGAAACTTGAGATTAGTTGGATTTATTGTATGCATGATTTTTCTCGCGACGATCGTTTCAGGCTGTAACTCTGCTGCTACAAGTACATCAGACACTGAAAAGCGTCCGATCATTGTTCAGGGGCCAATGCCTATTGAAGCAGAGAAATTCGCTGAAAAGTTAAATGACATGGAAGTTGAAGAATCGGGAAACTTTGTTTTTTATAAAGGAACTATTGATGAATATCCTGTAATTGTTACAAAGACCAGTAAAGGGATGGAAAACACTGCAGCTGCTACTGCATTGGCAATTGAAAAGTACGACCCTATCGCTATTATCAATCAGGGAACTTCAGGCGGACATGATCCGGACTTACACGTATTTGACATAGTCTTAGGTAAACGGACAGTCAATATCGGTTCTATGAAGACTGCATCTGCTGAAGAAAACGAAGGAATGGATCCTTCACTATGGAAGCCTATGGACCTTATGGCTTCAGAAGGCAGTGCAGGGGAAGACCCTAATGCAGAGAAGATCCGCTACTTTGAAGGCGATGATGAATTATTGGCAGCGGCTAATGCTGTGAAAGACCAATATAAACTAGGGAAAGTTGTAGAAGGAACGATTGGATCCGCTGACTTGTGGAATAACGAAGTGGATCGCATAAACTGGTTCCATGAAAAGTACGGTACTTCTGTTGAAGAAATGGAAGGTGCTGCTGCAGCGCAAATTTCTGAAAGTTACAATGTTCCTTTTCTAGGAATCCGTATTCTCTCTAATAACAAAACTAACGACGGTCAGTATAATCCAGAAACGGCTTCGGCCAATCAAGATTATGTCTATCTTGTTTTAAAAGAATATATTTCTAAGTTGAAATAAGTAATTCTAACTTGCACGTATTTTAACCAACAATAAAGCTGCAACCGACAAGCAACGTCTTACAGCATGTCGGTTGCAGCTTCTTTTTACATACATTTTAATGAAGTTTTTAATTCCAATATGCCTCTGTATCTGCAATCATCGTTTTCAATGACTGCAATCCGCCGCCATAGAACCACGCTTCTGTATTCAGATAAATCACTTTACCGTCTTTATAAGCATTTGTTCTTTTAACAAGCTCCTTTTCAATTTGAATGAACCCATATAGTTGGTGGAGTCTTTTTTTAGATGAATCGGCATTTTTTCATTCGTGCCAGACGAATTATCCGCTTCTTTGTCAGTTTCTTTCGATCCGCATGCCGAGATCACTAGCATACAGGAAAATACTACAGCAAATAACGACCACTTTCCATAATCAAGAACCTCTCTTTTACAAAGTTAGCAATCCACAAACACTCTAAATGACGCAGAATAAAATGTTCCTATCGGATATTTTTTTTTGAGGTTTTACTTCCTTTTCTTTGTCTTCTTTTTATGCTATTTATGATACGGTTCCCCGTTCGTCATTCACTGGTAAAACATCGCCAAAAAAAATTGAAGGTGGAGGAGGAGGTGTATCCCCCTCCTCAAACCATAGTGTTATTGACTTGATAGTCTCCCTATCAGGATTTAATTCTATCTTTTTTATAATAGAACGCATTAGCGCCTTACGGGTTTCTATTATAATCTGGGTGACTCTGATAGGTTTAAAGTAGTTGAAGATTTACTCTCCTTAATTCAGGATTCAGATATTAAGGTAATAGCATCTTTTACAGATAAAGCCACTTATCAAACTAATACTGGAATTAGCGATTATAACAAGATGCATATAAATGGTTATACAGAATTAGTTAACCTAATCAATACAGAGTTAAAAACTAACGATGACTTTGCTTTTATTATTTGTGATGATGGCAAACCTGCAGAAATTAGTAATTTTTATAATGCGCTTAAAAACCCTTCTAATAAGCGGGTTTACCCAGATTTACAGATTAAGAAATCTCATGATGCGAATTGTAATCTTATTCAATTGGCTGACTTAATTAATTTCATATCATCTGTTTATTTTAGACAAGCCTATGGACATCCACCAAGAAAGAGACATCAGGCAAAAATTGTGGATTTTTATACTCAATTTATTCAAAGTAAACTAAAGTTTCATGAATATAAATAAAAAGAAGGGACGCACACAACGTGCGAACCCTTCCTTTAGGTCGTACACAACGTGCGACCTATTATAAATATATCCCAAAAACATAAAATTATTACAAATATTATTAAAGAGCATAAGCCCCTAAGTCATACACAACGTGCGAGTTAGTTACCAATGCTCTTAAATATGTATGGGATTTAGTCGTACACAACGTGCGAGCAAATCCACCACTTATAATTTATGAAACTTAGTCGTACACAACGTGCGAGCAAGTTTCTTTGTACTCTTATTATCATAAATTACACTTCGGAAGTCAATAGATTTAAATGATTTGTAACAATTTTTTTGTTAGATCTCCGTTTTAAATCATAGATGGACTGGATAAATCATATTTCTGATAGTAAAGGTAACGTATCTTTGTCAAAAACAACTTCTATCTTCTGTTTTACCACTATTTGTCATACGGTTCACCTTATTTTTAAGTTAATAAAACTAAATACCCTATTAGTTCAAAAACGAGTACAGGTGATACCCCATATAAATAGCCATAACCCAAATAATAACTGCTGAAACTTGGTTCATACGTTTTAGAAACTTACCATTTTTATCAATTTGACCAATCTTTCTGCCCGAAATTGCTAAGGAAAAGAACCAGAGCCAAGATACCACTATACATGCCACAGTAAATATCCATTTTTCCCATCCTGTATAAGCCAATGAACTAGTACCAATAACTCCAATAGTATCCATAATAGCATGAGGATTAAGTAATGACACAGAAGCAGCGAATGTGACCTGACGCCGCGCTGAGAATTGGATTTTCTCCTGATTAGCGCTTACTTCAGGTGAGTTTTTCCACATAACCCATCCCATATATGCTAAAAAAAGGAAGCCAACTAAAAATAACAAAATCTTTAACCATTCAAAACTAAAGACAATAATTGATACTCCGGCTACGGCCAAATAAATCAGTATTGTATCACAAACTCCTGCTGTTATTATTGCAGGTAAAGCATTGGTAAATTTTTTATGCGTCGCACCTTGATTAAATACAAATACATTTTGAACTCCTAAAGGTAAGATTAAACCAAATGCCAATATCATTCCATGTAATAATGGTTCCACTGTAATTCCCCCTATTCTTATTTAGAATAGCAATGGGTGAGCCTTATGTCTCCAACCAATTGGATGGGATTTAACCCAACCATTTTGTTATAATAAAGAAAAATGAATGGAGATAGACTATGCCTGAAATAGAGTGGAAGCCACAAAAAAACTCATCTTTTCCTTTACACCAGCAAATATCTGACTATATGAAAAAGAAAATAATGAGTGGTGAATGGACAATCGGTACTAAAATTCCTTCACAAAGAAGTTTGGCAAGACTATTTCAAGTAAATCGCAGTACCATTGTATTTGCACTGGAAGAACTGGTAGCAGATGGTCTAATTGAATCTAAGGTTGGGAGTGGGACAAAAGTAATTAATAATACATGGAGCCTACTAACTTCAACCCCTCCGCCAGATTGGATTAATTATGTAAAAGCAGGTATTCATAAACCAAACATATCGGTAATCCAAGAAATAAATAAGGCAGAAGCAGACCCTAATATTTTTCGTCTTGGAACTGGTGAACTTTCACCTAATTTGTTACCTACGAGTAAAATGCGGGAAATACTGCAGATAGATCATAAGCAGCCTTTAACACTTGGATATATGGAGCCAAGAGGAAGTTTGCCTTTAAGAAAAACCATTAGTACCTATTTAAGATCAAAAGGAATTGAAGCATCTCCCGAATCAATTTTAATTGTTTCTGGAGGGCTTCAAGCATTGCAATTAATATCGATTGGACTATTAAAAAGAGGATCAACTATTCTTCATGAAACACCTTCTTATTTGAATTCTGTACACGTATTCCAATCGGCTGGAATGAATTTATTAGGGATTCCATTAGACGACGATGGGATTAAATGCGATTCAATAGGACGAATGAAGCGGCAGCATCATGCGGCTTTACTCTATACGATACCTAATTTTCACAATCCAACAGGCTTTTTAATGTCTAAGAGAAGAAGAATGGAATTACTCAAGGTCTGTCAGCAGGAATCCATTCCTATTATCGAGGACGATGTATACGGTGATCTATGGCTCGATACCCCGCCACCAAGTCCCTTAAAATCCAATGACACACAAGGTAACGTCTTGTACATAGGAAGTGTTTCCAAAACATTAAGTCCCGGTTTGCGCATTGGATGGGTTGTAGGGCCTGAGCCTGTCATTGAACGTTTGGCAGATATAAAAATGCAAACAGATTATGGGTCAAGTTCTTTATCACAATATGCTGTAGACAAATGGCTTTCTAGTGGTATGTATGAGGATTTCTTAAAGGAAATAAGAGTAGAGTTACGTTTCAGAAGGGATTTTACCATTCAAATTCTTGAAAAATACTTTTCTGATATCGCAACTTGGATCGAGCCAAAAGGCGGATTTTATATTTGGCTTAGAATTCAATCAGGTGTATCATCTGGAAAACTATTTGATTTAGCCCTTCGAGAAGGAATTTTATTAAATCCGGGGAGCGTATATGAAAAACATGATTCTCAGCACCTTCGTATTTCCTATTCTTATGCTTCAATTGAACAACTAGAAAATGGACTGATTACTTTATCACAACTTATTAAAAAATCTTCTATCAATTGAATTTTCTAATGGGGATACCGAAAATTATCATTTACGGTATCCCGTATTTCATAGAAGTCTATTTAAAAATTCTTTATCTATAACAACTTCAATTTTTTGTTTTACCACTATTTGTGATACGGTTCAATTTATTAAAAATGAGAGATTGCTCTTATACTTCTATCTAACCCGCACAACAAGATAACTTACTTACGTCTTTATCTAATGTTAAGGCAGCCAATTTTAAACCTTCATTCATAGTAAGATAAGGTGCCATTGTATTTCTTATATCATCTACGGTTAAGCCGAACTGCACGGCTAGTGTGGCACTGTAAATAACATCACCAGCATTTTCTGCAACAACGTGAGCACCTAGAATCTTTTGCGTTTTGTTATCGACCACCAGTTTAAAAACTCCATCGGTTTCTCGATTCACAAGTGCCCTCGGTACACTGTCTAACGAGAGAACAGATCTTTTTACATCATATCCCTGATCCTTTGCTTTTTTCTCCGTTAATCCAACTGTAGCGATAGAAGGATTGGTAAATGTTACCCCCGGTACAAATCGAAGATCAATTTTTTTCTTGGTAGAACTCAATGTGTTCTCTGCAACAATTCCACCTTCATATGCTGCTACATACACAAATTGTGGTCCTAACGTTACATCCCCTGCTGCGTAAATATGCGGGTTACTTGTTTGTAGATAGTTATTCACGATGACTTCACCTCTCGTACCAACCTCAACACCTGCTGCCTTTAGGTTAAGTGACTTTGTGTTTGGAGTTCTTCCTGTAGCAACCAATAACTGATCGACTTCGATTATTTGTTCTTTGCCATTCACTTCAATGTGAACTTTTTTAATGTCACCATCTTGTTCAACCTTTTTGTAGGTAACACTTTTAATAAATTTTAAACCTCGTTTGGTTAAGGCTATATCAATGGCTTCGGAAATTTCTTGGTCGTATTCTTTCAAAAGTCTTTCGCTTCTTTGCATCAATGATACTTCTGCCCCCAAGTCATTAAACAGTTGTCCTAATTCCATTGCAATATACCCGGAGCCTATTATCCCTAATCGCTTTGGAACTTCCTTTAATTCTAAGGCCGTTGTACTTGTTAAATAATCTACCTCACTCAGCCCTGTAATATCTGGAATTGATGGAGTCGCCCCTGTTGAAATCAAAAAGTTGTTTGCTGTATATTGCTTTCCATTTACAATAACTGTTTTTTCGTTCATAAAAGAGGCTTCTCCATGTATCATATCAAATCCATACTCACCGATAAGATCTACATACTTTTGTTCCCTCATGCCTTGAACAAGTTCATTTTTTTGTTCCATTAGATTAGCCATATTAACCGGTTCTGCCTTAGTGTTTAAACCAGTAAATGGATTATTTGCTGATGAATAATTGATTTCACCTGCTCTAAGCATCGTTTTGGATGGAACACATCCAATATTAACGCACGTTCCACCAATAGTACCTCGTTCTACCATTGCTACTTTTGCCCCTTTTTCAACTGCTTTAATAGCAGCAGAGAAGGCTGCACTGCCCGAACCAATAATCAACAAATCATACTTACCATCTTCGGAATTGAGAGCAAAAAATTTGCCCTCAGAATCAATTGCTTCCTCACCAACTTGATAACCAATATCGTTTATAGCACGTTTTGCATTAATGATACTCCCTTTTTCAATTTCAAATGTTGCATTTCCTCGATGATAATCAGCCTTTATATTTGAAGCACCGGCCCTTGCCAAAGCATCAATTACATGGTTTTCACACCCTACACAGGTCATTCCTTGCACAGGAATCTTGACTTGAACTGTTTTATTAATCATTGAACAATCTCCTTTTACTTTAAGATTACTCCTAGCAAAAACTTTTATGTATTTCCATTAGTGTGTCCTCTTATAATCTCGTACATGAATTGATTCGCCCAGCATTTTCCACTACCACAGACTGCCCTAATTGAATAATGTCACGAATTCGAGGGTCGGTCACTTTATAATAAACAAATTTCCCTTCTTTACGAGAAGTTACAAACCCACAAGTTTTTAAACATATCAGTTGATTCGAAATTTGTGATTGCTTCATATTGAGATCTTCCACCAATTGACTTACATTTTTTTCTTCATCAAGTAATGCTAATACAATCTCTAGTCTTGCCGGGTTTGATAATCCATAAAAAAACTTCGAGGCTGTTTCACTTTGTATTTCCTTAATATATGCTTCATCCATTTTATTACCTCTACCTCATTTATTCCTTTTATATTATCATATTATAATATTGTGATATGATAATTCAAATATTTAACAATAGAAATATCATAAATAACAAATTTCCTCTACTTTTTCAAAAACCCTCCATGTTAGTTGGAGGGTTATCTACATATTTATAAGAGATTTAGATATTGTTTTTTAATAACAATTTCCACTCTTTGTTTTACCACTATTTGTGGTACGGTTCTCCTTTAATAATCCGAAACCCCCGATAAATCTGCTCCACCAATACTAATTTCATCAGCTGATGCGGGAATGTCATCTTGGAAAACGACAACTTCTCATTTGCGCGCTGCAAGACGGAGCTGTGTAATCCGAGTGATCCGCCAATTACAAAGACTATCTTACTTTTGCCGTACGTCATGAGTGATTCCATACTGACTGCGAATTCTTCCGAAGTTTTCATCTTTCCGTCGATTGCCAGTGCAATGACATGTGCATCAGGAGCAATTTTCGCCAGGATTCGATCCGCTTCTTTCTTTTTAACGATTTCCATATCGGCTTCACTCAACGTTTCGGGTGCTTTTTCATCTGCCACTTCAATTAATTGCATTTTTGCATAGCTGTTCAGACGCTTTATATACTCTTCAATCCCTTGTTTTAAATACTTCTCTTTTAACTTACCCACGGTTACAATTGTTATATTCACAGTTTATCCACTCGCTCTCCAAAAGTTATACACAATACTTATGCACATATCCACAGGGGCATCTACATATTGTGTCCGATATTTTGTTCCCTACTACATGTGAATCTCTCTGACTATTCCATCAGCTATTTGTGGATAACTTTCCACTCACTATTTTTTTTGAATAGAAATCCCATTTTTATGTGAAATATGAAAAGACCCCAATCTATTGTCCTGTAAGGGTTTAGCACTTGTCACTTTCGTTATTTTTACTATTTATTACACATTTTCTTTTACACAATATTATACACATAATTTTGATTTTATCCACAATTGGATAAGTCCAAAAAAAATCAGGCATCACAGCGCGTTTTCGCCGGATGCCTGATGTGGACTAAAAGTTGTTCACTATGTGGACAATGCTGATTCAGCTTAGAATGTATTTCCGTCCTTCAATACCATTTCTAATTCCATTTTCTTACCGTCTCTGTAGACGGTAACTTTCAGCTGATCGCCAATTTCTTTTTTATTATACAAATACTTACGCAGACTGACCATATCCGTCACTTTCTCTTCATCAAGCTGCACGATGGTATCATACTTTTCCATTCCTGCTGCCACAGCCGGCGAGTTCGACATAATATCGGTGACCACAACGCCTTCTGTTATGTCTTTAGGCAGCTTCAATGTCTGCTGCTGTTGCTGAATCGGTATTTGTTGAAGATCCAGCAATGATACACCCATCGTCGGGCGGTTTACTTGTCCTGTTTCCTCTAAGTGTTCAATGATCGGCAGTGCAATGTTAATCGGAATGGCAAGTCCGATTCCTTCCACTGTCTCCTGCGAAATTTTCATGGAGTTGATGCCGATTAATTGACCCGCCATATTGATCAGAGCGCCGCCGGAATTCCCCGGGTTGATGGCTGCGTCAGTCTGAAGAACGTCAGCCTGCCAATCGATGATGCCGTCTTTGTTTAAATCCATCGGAATGGAACGGTCTTTGCCTGAAATGACGCCGACAGTCACTGAACCTGCAAATCCCAGTCCCAGCGGGTTACCGATTGCAATCACGGATTCACCGCGTTTCAGCGTATCTGAGTCGCCAAATTCTACTACTGCATCCACGTCTTTTGCATCAATTTCAACCACTGCAAGGTCTGTCCATAGATCACTGCCGATTAATTTACCTTCTGTTTTCGTTCCATCATCAAATGTCACTTCCAGTTGCTCGGAGTTTTCAACGACATGATGATTAGTAACGATATACGCCTTATCGCCTGACTTTTTATAAATAACGCCAGACCCAGATCCCGCTTCTTGTGTCGTTTTTCTGGCCGACCAGAAGTCCTGGACAGTCTGGATGTTCGTAATGCCGACAACAGCCGTTGCCACCTCATCCACTACATCCGTTACTTCCGACGAGATATCCATCGGTATTTGTACGTGCTGTGAGTCAGGTGTATTCTCTGTTTTCGCCGACTGCACCGCACTGTCATCAGCTGATAAGCCAGCAGCATACGTCATAAGTGCAAATACAATCGCGCCGCCCAGTAATGCGCCAAACAGTGCCGGCCAAAATTCTCCTTTGCGCTTTTGTTCACGTTTCGGTTCTGACGGCTGGCTGGGCTGCCACTCTGTTCTTCTTTCATCATCCATTCGCTTTTCCTCCTTATGAGAACGTATTCCTACCTATACTGTACCCAAATGAATGCCTGAAAACCCGAAAAGCCTCACTAATTAAGCAAGGCTTTTCGCAATTTCTTCAGACTAGCACCAGCTCGGTCGGTTCTGCGGCATCGGTATCATGCAAATGCACAAATTCCCCTGCACGAATACCGCAGTCTTCCAATGTCTGTGCTACGCTCATGCGCGCCAAGTCTTTCATATTGTTATCCAGACTGAGATGGGCTAAATAAATCTGTGTATTTTTTTCGGCCACTACCTCGCTCATCGCAACTGCCGCATCCTCGTTGGATACGTGGCCTACATCACTCAGAATTCGGCGTTTGATGGACCATGGATAGCGTCCCATCTGCAGCATACTGACGTCATGATTGCTTTCAAATACAAAGCTGTCAGCCCCCTGTATATGGCCTTTCATACGGTCACTTACATAGCCCGTGTCTGTAATAATCGCCAGTTTGCGGCCGCCTTCGTTGAACGTATAAAACATTGGGTCCGCCGCGTCATGGGATACAGCAAATGATTGAATATCCAGTGATCCGAATGTTTTCACCGTTTCCATATCAAAATGGAAGCGCTGATCAACAGGAATCTCACCTACAAGACCGTCCATCGCCTGCCACGTTTTTGCGTTGGCGTAGATTGGTGTTTTATATTTCCGGGCGAGTACACCGATTCCTTTAATATGATCACTGTGTTCATGTGTGACGAAAATGCCGTCAATATGTTGCATGGAGCGATTGATCGATCCGAGCAAACCTTCAATTTTTTTACCGCTCATTCCGGCGTCTACGAGAAAAGCATGCTCATCTGTCTCTATATATAGCGAGTTGCCTGTACTGCCGCTCGCTAAAATGCTAAATCGCATGTGGAAAACTCCTATTCTATTTGTTCTTCTAACATCTCCGGCTGGAACTCGATGACTTTTCCTTCAATCGCGTTGATGAAGTAATGTTCAATCGTTCCGTCCTTCAATTTTACCTGAACGTTCCACGTTGGTGCAAATACTTGGGTCTCCGTCAATTGAACGAGTGTTGAATAACCTGATTTCACCTGCATTACCGTGGAATCAGGTTGGAGATAGCCGCGAGTAACAAGCGAAGTCACTGCATCGTCTTGCGACAGCAAGTCCTTTTTATGATTGAAGCTTAAAAACTCCTCAAGCATGCGCTGTTCATAATGCGTGACTTTCCCGTCGTCATCCCAATGGACAATTAGCATGGCGTTGGGACTGTAAAATATTGTTTCATTTTTTACACGCTGAAAGAATACAGCACGTTGATCTTCTTCATCCAGCTCCCATAGTACATACTCTTCGCCTTTGAGCACATATTTGCTCAAAAACTCGTCAAACTCCAGTTCACCTTCATCATTCTTGATACTTACTTTCTTTTTCATGCGGGACAGTAATCTGGACTTTTCATCCCAGCTGAATGACTGGTTGCTTAACTTATCAAGTTTTTCTTCTGAAAATGTCGCGATATGAGCAGATAAATAAGAAACCTCTTTTTTACTAAAAGGGATTGGATCATACGTAATATTTTCAAGCCGAAGCGTTTCTTCTACGGATGTTTTCCCGAGCACTTGCATATCTCCAACACCCATTTGCCTATCCAGATACAGCCAATACAAGAAGACGTTCAAGATCGAGAAGACGATGATGAAAATTGTTTTGGTTCTATTCCAATCCACTCGATCCACCTCCTTGCAAGTCACCCGGCATAAAGCGCAGCCAGTTATCTTTGATCAGATAATACCAGCATGGCTGTAAAATAATCAGTTTTTTCTCCACGTCATGAATCATGAAATAACCCGGTGTGATTTCCTCGATCAGCTCAAAGTCCAGCTCTTCTGATTCACGCAAAGCTTCCGCCACTTCCACTCCTGAAGGCAGCTCCTCTTTTACAGCCTCAATATTAACGTCCAATGAGTAGTACGGACGTATATACTTAAAGACCCGGTTATCCCCCCACGTCTCCGTAATTTCATTCGTGCCTGAATGTTCGCTGAAGACCGGCAAACCCTCGGCGTACAGCTGAAACTTTACGTAACGGGATATTGGATTCATATAGGCATAGCGGAATTCATCAGTCCAGCCGCCGTGTTCATTGACAAAATCAATTGTATTCAGCAGCAGTTCGGATGGAATCGCAATTTCCTGGCTTTCCACCGCGGGCATGACATAACTCAGCCTTTTGATCTCTGTATTGACATTCATAAAAGCATGGTCGTCCCCGTATTCCTCGTGGGTCGGATCCACCTGACTCCGCCGTACTGCGTTTGGATCACTGAACAGTGCATCGCGGAATCGAAGCGGATTAATTTCTTCCTGATAATACGTATTGCGTGTAACCTTTACAGGATTTTTTGGCACGGCCAGAAATGTTGCATTGCCCCGGTCGATTTCCGCATATTCCTCAAATGACTGGCCCACATCCACTACGTTGCGCAAGAAGCTCGTTTTATTCGGCAATGTCACTTGCGCCTGGTAATGCAGGCCGCTGATCTCACTTAGCATATGAATAACTGGTGCCTGCGTCGATCGGCTCCAGTCAATGACGAGCCGGTTAAATGTGGCCTCCGGTATACTCGTATCATCGACAAGCAGTACATTATCATAGACCAGCATAGGCACTTCGCCGGGAAAATAAAGTGTCATCTGGCTGGGCTGCCTCAGGACCCTCGCAATATCTGCTTTGTTCATATCCTGGCTTACCAGCTGCAAATTCGACAGATGCCATGTATTCATTTCAGCGAGAATGGTATCAATCTTTTCCGTATTTACAGAACCCAGCACCTGATCTTTTAAATGGGTAAGCAGTTTATATGGCTTAATAATTTCATCAATTGTCTTTTTCTTCGATATAGATATATCTACAGTTTGTGACTGCTCAAGCGGTTCGTAATTCGGCGAATAGTTCCAGATCGTAACCGTGAACAGGACGCTCAGCGAGACGAGCAACAACAGCACAATAGATTTAATTGTTTCGATGCGTTTCAATCCCACTCACCGTCCTCTTGTTGTTCAAAGGGCAGTTTAAAGAAAATGGTTGTGCCTTTCCCTTCTTCACTTTGTGCCCAAATATCTCCCTTGTGCGCTGCAATCATTTCCTTCGCGATTGCCAGGCCGAGGCCTGTTCCGCCGAGTGCTCGTGAACGCGCACGGTCTGCACGGTAAAAACGGTCAAAAATACGATTGACATTGGATTTCGGGATTCCCATTCCGTCATCTGAAATCATCACTTTAATATAATCACCCGAGACAGTCACGCCAAAACGGACTTCTCCGCCGTCTGGCGAATATTTCAGCGCATTGGAGATGATATTGTCGAGTACTTGCGTTAATTTGTCGGTATCAATTTCAACAAACAGACTGCTCGAATACAAGTTTCGTGTAAAACGGACATTTTGCGACTTGGAAAATTCAAAGCGCTCAATGACTGCATTAAAGAACCGGTTGAATTCCACCCATTCTTTGTTCAGTTCATATTCTTTGCTGTCCATTCGGGATAGTTTCAGCAGGTCATTGACCAGGCGAATCATCCGCTCTGTTTCATTTTGTGTAACACGCAGAAAGTTCGGGGCGATTTCTTCATTTTTATATGCCCCTTCAGCCAATGCTTCCAAGTAACTTCGCATTGTTGTCAGCGGTGTCCGTAATTCATGGGATACATTCGATACAAATTCCCGGCGTTCCATGTCAATCTTCTCCTGCTCCGTATTATCATGCAATACGACAATCAGACCGTTGACAAAGCCAGTTTCACGCTGCGTGACAGAAATGGTCGCCCGCAATATATATGATTGCTCTTCTGTACTGAAGTCCAGCGGTATTGACTCATTTAGTTGAATCAGCTCTTCAAACGTATACTCATCTTCAATTCCAAGGATACTGGCGATTGGACGGTTGATGACCAGATCATTTGTTACATTCAGCATTTGCAGGGCAGAATCGTTAATCAGGCTAATCCGACCTTTACGGTCAGTCGATATTACACCGTCTGTCATATTTTCAAGAACGGATGTCAGTTTCCGCCTTTCACTCTCTGTTGTAGATTGTGATTCCTGCAGCTGATTGGTCAAGTGGTTAAAGGCGATGGCCAGCTGACCCATCTCGTCCATTCCGTACACTTTAACTTTCCGTGTGAAATTCCCTTTTGCCATTGCCTGTGCCTGCCGCCGCATATCCGAAATAGGACGGGTAAATGCCCGGGCAATGAAGATTCCCACAATGATTGTAATGGTCAGTGAGACGGCCGCGGCTCCCGCCAATATTCGGTTGATCTCTTCGATTTGCTGAAAGACGGACTCGATATTGGCTTCCACGTATAAGGACCCTACAATTTCATTGCCATTAAAGATCGGTTTAGCGAGGGAGAGCACCCGGTTATGCGACTGCGGATCAATTTCCACGACGTCTTTTATCGTCTCTGATGTGATGGACTTACGCACATTGTCATTGGTCGAATGCTGCCCGACCCTCGTTTGATTTTCAAATGAAGACGATGCCAAAATACGGTATTTCGAGTTAATTACACGTATTTCAATAATATCATCTGAAGTGAACTCCGCCAGAACGTTTTTCAGGCTTTGTTCCAGTGTCGGATCATCGTCTTTACGCTTTTTTGTAATTTCTTCCCGAACGCTGAACTCGACCAGGTTCATCCGGTCTACAATCGAGTTCGTAAAGTTTTCTTTCAGTGTTTGTTCCAGTTCACGGGCAAAATACAGCCCGATAATCTGCATGGCTACAAGTATGAGAAGTACATAAATCAAAACAAACTTGACTTGAATTGACCGGAAAAACCCTACTTTCTGCATAGCGGCTTACTCCTGTTCCGGGTCGCGCAAGTAATAGCCTACACCGCGTCTGGTAACAATCCAGCTCGGATGGCTTGGTGTATCTTCAATTTTTTCGCGCAGGCGGCGAATCGTGACATCGACTGTCCGGACATCACCGAAATAATCATAGCCCCACACAGTCTGCAATAAATGCTCCCGTGTCATGACCTGGCCGATATGTTTTGCGAGATAATACAGCAGCTCGAATTCGCGATGCGTTAATTCAATCGTTTCTCCGCGCTTTTGGACAAAATACGCATCCGGCTGAATTACCAATTGACCCACGGTAATATCGTTTGTCTCTTCTTCCTGGTCTTCTGCCACAGTTTTTGCATGGCGCCGCAAGTTTGCCTTTACGCGTGCAATCAATTCTCTCGTTCCGAATGGCTTCGTGACATAATCGTCAGCTCCAAGCTCAAGCCCTAGCACTTTATCAATTTCCGAGTCTTTTGCGGTCAGCATAATAATAGGAAAATCATATTTTTTCCGCACCTCCCGGCATACTTCCATTCCGTCATGCTTCGGCAGCATGATGTCGAGCAGCATGAGGTCCGGCTGTATTTCTTCTACACGGTTAATGGCCTCTTCTCCGTCATATGCGCAGAAAACGTTAAATCCCTCTTTCTTTAAGTTGAATTCTATGATGTCTGCGATGGGTTTTTCATCGTCTACTACAAATATTGTTTTATTTTGCATGGTCAAATCCTTTCTCGCCATAAACGGCGACCGGTTTTTAGACGGTTTATTAAAATGAGAATCTTGCTTAAAAAATATAAACATAGGGTATTCTGCATGGAATAATTACATGATTTTCTATGGTTATAATCTTAGTGTCAAGCTGAAAATTATCTTTCCGTATCCTTTAACTCTATCACGATTAAGGCAAAATCGCACTTTTTTCAAGCGGCTTTGGCTTCGCAGACACTATGAAAAACAGCACATCCTTTTCTATGGCAATAGAGAAAGGACGTGCTGTATAGATTAGTACGACGGCGGCGATTCGTGCTGACTCCAGTCGATATTGAGGAATTTATTGTATTCCTTGGCGAAAGCCAGAGTTACCGTTCCTGTCGGGCCGTTACGCTGTTTCGCAATAATGATTTCAATCATGTTCTGCATTTCAGTTTCTTTATCATAGTAGTCTTCCCGGTAAAGGAAAGATACGATGTCGGCATCCTGCTCAATACTTCCTGATTCCCGTAAGTCAGACATCATCGGACGTTTATCCTGCCGCTGCTCGACTCCGCGGGATAGCTGGGATAGTGCGATGACCGGCACTTTCAGTTCACGTGCCAGCGCCTTCAATGAACGGGAGATTTCGGATACTTCCTGCTGGCGGTTATCGCTGCCGCGGCCGCTTCCCATAATCAGCTGAAGATAGTCAATCATGATCATGCCTAAGCCGTGCTCCTGCTGAAGGCGTCTGCATTTGGAACGGATTTCATTGATCCGGATACCCGGGCTGTCATCGATAAAGATGCCGGCATTTGATAAAGAGCCCATAGCCATTGTCAGCTTACGCCAATCATCGGCTTCAAGGTTCCCCGTACGAAGCACTTGCGCGTCAATATTGCCCTCTGCACACAGCATACGCATGACCAGCTGCTCCGCGCCCATCTCAAGACTGAAAATCGCAACATTTTCTTCTGTCTTCGTCGCCACGTTTTGCGCGACGTTCAGTGCAAATGCTGTCTTACCGACAGACGGACGGGCCGCCACGATGATTAAATCGTTGCGCTGAAAACCCGCCGTGATTTTATCCAAATCGCGGAAGCCCGTCGGAATACCAGTTACTTCACCCTTACGGGTATGCAGCAGCTCGATATTGTCATACGTCTCCACCAATACGTCTTTGATATGACGGAAGTCGCCGGCGTTTTTCCGGTTGGATACTTCCATCATTTTTTTCTCGGCCTCGCCAAGCAAAGCTTCTACTTCATCTTCCCTTGTATAGCCGTCTTCCACAATATCCGTTGCGACACGGATCAGTCTGCGAAGTAATGACTTTTCCTCTACGATATTCGCGTAATAGACGATGTTTGCAGCAGTAGGCACCGCATTCGCAAGCTCCGTAATATACGAAATACCGCCGACGTCTTCCAGCTCATTTTTCACTTTAAGCTCTTCAGCAATTGTGACGAGATCGACAGGCTGTCCTTTATCGCTCAAGATGAGCATAGTTTCAAAAATCTTTTTATGCGCAATCCGGTAAAAGTCTTCGGGCAATAAAATTTCAGATGCAGTAATCAATGCCTGCGGTTCTAAAAATATTGCCCCGATGACCGACTGCTCTGCTTCGTTGTTATGGGGAGGTGTGCGCTCGATCATCTGGTTCAAGCTAAATTATCTCCTTATCATTCTTCTGTAACATGCACTTTAAGCGTAGCTGTTACATCAGGGTGTAGTTTAATCGGCACATTCGTAAAACCGAGTGCGCGGATTGGTTCCGGTAATTCCATTTTGCGGCGGTCAACTTTGATTTTATGCTGTTTCTCTAAAGCTTGTCCGATTTGTTTTGATGTAATAGAACCGAACAGACGGCCATCTTCTCCGGATTTCGCATGCAGTTCAACTGTCAGCTTCTCCACTTGCTCTTTTACTTCTTTTGCTTCTGCCAGCTCTGCAGCCGCGTCTTTCTTCTGGCGGTTCTTTTGACCTTCCAGCTTGCTCAAGTTACCTGGAGTTGCTTCAATTGCTATATTGTTTTTCAGCAGAAAGTTCTGTGCATAGCCTGTTGAAACCTCTTTCACTTCACCTTTTTTCCCTTTTCCCTTAACATCCTTCAAGAAAATAACTTTCATCCTTCATTTCCCCTCTCCACATATTGGTCTATGGTACTCTTCAACATATCTACTGCTTCTTCTATAGTGTCTGCCGCTAATTGACAGGCTGAATTTGTTAAATGACCCCCGCCGCCCAAGTCTTCCATGATGACTTGCACGTTAAGTTCGCCTAATGAACGGGCACTGATGCCGATTTTTCCGTCATCCCGTTTTGCAACAACAAAGGATGCGGAAATACCTTGCATGGTCAGCAGGATATCTGCCGTCTGTGCAATCAGCACGGAACTGTGCACGACTTCATCCTGCCCTTTCGCTATTGCAATTTCACCGTTGCCTGCAAATTCCACAGTCTCAATCAGTTTGGATCGTTCAATATATGTCGCAATATCTTCTTTTAACAAACGCTGCACGAGTACCGTGTCCGCACCATTCGTCCGTAAATAAGAAGCGGCTTCGAACGTCCTCGCGCCTGTCCTTAGTGTAAAGCTTTTTGTATCCACCACAATCCCCGCAAGCATCGCAGTGGATTCAAGCATCGTCAGTTTTTCGTTCTTCGGCTGATACTCCAGTAATTCGGTAACAAGCTCCGCCGTGGATGACGCGTACGGTTCCATATAGACGAGCACTGTATTGCTGATGAACTCTTCTCCGCGGCGATGGTGGTCAATCAAAACGACCTTCTGCGCATTCTCAAGGACTTTTTCTTCGATCACCATGCTCGGTTTATGCGTATCGACAATAACAACCAGTGAACGCTCGGTCATCAGTTCCAATGCTTCTTCCGGCATGAGCATATGATCATACAACTCTTCATCTTTCTGCACTTCATCCATCAGACGGCTGACACTTGCATCGAGCTGATCAAAGTTGACGACCACATAGCCTTCCACACCGTTCATCCGTGCCATCTTCCGCACACCGATCGATGCGCCGATCGCATCCATGTCCGGCATTTTATGGCCCATAACAAATACACGGTCACTGTCCTGTATCAAATCACGCAATGCGTGTGAAATGACACGGGCACGCACACGGGTGCGTTTTTCGACAGGATTCGTCTTCCCGCCGTAAAACTTCAGCTTGCCGTCATGATGCTTGATCGCGACTTGGTCACCGCCGCGCCCGAGAACTAAGTCAAGACTCGACTGTGCCAGCTCACCAAGCTCTGTAAGCGACGTAGTGCCTGTCCCTACCCCAATACTCAATGTCAGCGGTACGCTGTGTTTAGAGGTGTTCTCACGGACTGTATCGAGCAGCGCAAACTTGGTCTTCTCGAGTTTCTCCAGCGTGCCTTCATTGAAGACAGCCAGGAAGCGTTCAGAAGAAATGCGTTTAACGAAAATGCCGTATTCATCTGCCCATTGATTGACAAGGGATGTGACGAGAGAGTTCATATGGCTGCGTGTCTGGTCATCCATTGTCTGAGACAGTTCATCATAGTTGTCAACCAGTAAAATTCCGATCGTCGTACGGTCCGCATAATACAGCGACTGCATCTTTACACGTTCTGTTACGTCAAACAGATAGAGCAGTTTTTCTTCCGGTTTATAATAGACGCGGTATGATCGGTCATTCAATATGATTACATCCTGCTCATTATCTTCTTTCGTCACTTGACGGAATGTTTCATTTATCTCATACAGTGATGATCCGACCCATGACTTGTCGGGGTAGATGGAGCTGACAAACGGGTTGACCCATTCCACCAGCTGTTTATCATTATCGTTCAGCAGGATAATCCCGATCGGTAGTTCCAGTAATGCTTCTTCCCCTACCTTTTTCATTCGATAGGACAGAGTTTCAATATATTTTTCGGTTTCCAGATAGCTTTCATTTTCTACTTTCCAGGCGATCCCGAGTGCCAGCGCATACGCAACGGCAAAAAACAGCCCGATCCAAAAGTTGTTGAGCATCAGCAGTACGGTACTTACTGCTCCCAAAAGAGAAACGAATGTCAACGGAATCCGTACTGCCCTTTTTTTATAAAATAAATTCAATATCTCATCTCCTACGCTCTCTTGTCTTTATCTATCCATGCACGAATGTTAATGGCGATATCCAACACACCCAGCATTACGGTGAAAGGGCTGAGGAACATGGCGAGTAATGCAGCCGGCACATTGACAATTAGCGGCAGCTTCATTTTCTGCAATGCATAGTAAATTAACGCCAAACCTTGTAAGAAGAATAAGAATCTAAAGATGAGAATGGCATTTGCCTCCATCAGATAAAACGTCGTCCCCTGTTCAGGCTGCGATAAAATAGAAATCAGCAGCAATGCCAAGTAGGCAAGCACTGTGGCAAACGGCAGACGCATAGACCGGAAGGATGCAAACTTAGGAACCTCAAAACGCAAACGTGACGCGATTGCCAGAATGGGCATAACGAAAAAATAAGACGCTATGAAAACCGATAAGATAAACAGTGACGGCACTATGGTCTGATAATACGTAAACGCCTCCGCTACAACCCGTTCCATATCCCTTGTCGAATTTCCCATTCCCGCCAGAATAACGAGTGCTTCTTCTTGAATCGTTTCAAATTGCTGCAGCAGCTGATCAATCGGATTAATCTTCATGAACCATACCGTACCTAGGTACAGCAGGCTTAGTGAAATGAGCAATGCGACGCCTGTTGCCATGAATACATACAGTTTTGACTTGCCTGTGCGCACAGTATCACCGATCACGAATCCAACCAGACTCAATACAATAGCCGAAGGGATGGAGAGCAATCCGCCAATCAGCAAGGTGATGAGCCACGTGCATACTGTCACCAGCAGGGTGGAAAGCCGGTCATAACGCAAACGATAAAGTGTAACAGGCAACGGAATCAGCAACAATGTTAACATGCCGAGTAATGGTACGTATAAAGTCAGCGCCAGTAATATGGCGAAGAGTGCTACCATCATAGCACCATACGTAATTCTCCTTGCTTGATCTTGCATATCTACGCCTCAATTCATTCATTGCTTCTTTTGCCGACCGTCGAGACCGGCGGACAAAGTGTGATGTTCCTTCATTCATATAAAGTCACATTCATCCTTCTAATTGTATCATGATTTGGTGCGAAATCAAAAGCACAGGCCGGTTTGTCTTCCAGTTAAATGGATGTTTTATGCTAGTCATTTCTGACAAATTATATAAAAAAACCGCCACTGACTGAGTAATTCAGTCAGTGGCGGTTTATATATTACCGCTCTTCTTGTACGAACGGAAGAAGTGCCATAATGCGTGCACGTTTGATTGCAATCGTCAATTTACGCTGGTATTTAGCGCTTGTACCAGTAACTCGACGAGGCAACATCTTTCCGCGCTCAGAGATAAACTTCTTCAGCAAATCTACATCTTTATAGTCGATGTGTGTAATGTTGTTAGAAGTGAAATAGCAAACTTTACGGCGTCTGCGACCTCCACGACGTGGTGCCATAATTGTTGTCCTCCTTCCTTTTTGCGTATTCGTGAACCTATTTCAATCAGAATGGCAAGTCATCATCAGTTACTTCGATTGGACCGCCGCCCGGCTGGAATGGATCATTATCGACACGCGTCATATTTTGCTGATTCGGTTGGTAGGATTGCTGGTTGTTGTACCCTTGTCCCTGATCTTGCGGTGCATTATAAGAAGGAGCTCCGCCACCGTATGATGGCGTCTGCTGACGTTCTGTATTGGCACTGCGCGGCTCCAGGAATTGGGTACTGTCCGCAACAACTTCTGTCGTGTAAACACGCTTACCGTCCTGGCCTTCAAAGCTGCCCGTCTGAATACGGCCATCTACTCCGGCTAGACTTCCTTTTCGTAAATAATTCGCGATATTTTCAGCCTGTTTACGCCAAGCTACACAGTTGATGAAATCAGCTTCCCGCTCTCCCTGCTGGTTAGCGAACGCGCGGTTCACAGCCAGCGTGAAACGAGTCACAGCAATTCCGGTCTGTGTATATTTCAGCTCAGGATCTTTTGTTAATCGGCCAACTAAAACGACACGGTTTATCATTCAGAATCAAACCTCCCTCATCATAAATTTAAATTGTTTATATCAGATTACGCGTCTACGCGAGTTGTCATATGACGAATGATACCTTCGTTGATGTTTGCAAGACGTGTAAATTCATCGATTGCTTCAGCACCAGCGTTTGCAGTTACTAATTGGTAGTAACCTTCACGTAAGTCGTCGATTTCGTAAGCAAGACGGCGCTTGCCCCACTCTTTCGACTCGATGATTTCCGCTCCGTTTGAAGTTAAGACGTTATCAAAGCGTTCAATCAACGCTTTTTTCGCGTCTTCCTCTAGAGTTGGGCGCATAATGTACATAATTTCGTACTTTCTCATCAATAGTCACCTCCTTATGGACTTGGGCCCTACTTTTACAAGTGGGCAAGGAGTAAGTAAATTTAATATTACTCACATCAGTTTATACTATCACACACGGATTGGAATAACAACCCTTAATATACTATACTGAATGAATTAAGGAGTGATTTCACATGGAGGAACAGCAGCCTGCAGTTGTCGAACTTGATCTGCAGAAGATCGCTAAGCAAAGTCTTTGGCTGACTTTTATTCCGCTGATCATACTTTTGGCAATTCGTTTCTTACTGCAGGGCGAATTACTATTGTCTTTTTCATTTTGGTATGTCGTTTATGCTCTCGTCGGATACATCGTTCTAATTGTGATTCATGAATTTTTTCATTTGCTCGGTTTTCGCATGTTCTGCAGCGTTCCATGGAAGAACATGGCGTATGGCGTTAATTTAAAAATGGGCGTTGCGTATGCGACGGCAGACCAGCTGATGGACAATAAAGGAATCCGCAAAGCGCTGCTCTTGCCGTTTTGGATGACGGGTGTGCTTCCAGCTGTTATTGCGCTCTATCTCAACGACGGGGTACTGCTGTTGCTCAGTGCCATGCTCATTGGCGGAGCCGCCGGAGACTTTGCGATGTATAAGGAACTGAAGAAATTCCCAGACCATGCCATGGTGAAAGACGACCCGGAACAGCCGAAGCTGTATGTTTATCCTGCAGATTGAAATGGATAGGCTGTCAGCGGGATATAAAACGGGCAGCTGGAGTTTCCGTCTCTTCGTACTTGCACATTTACTGGCACTGACATTTAGCACAAGCCTTGAAGATACCCTGCTTCAAACTTCAAAAAGGGCTGATTCTCATCGTGAGAATCAGCCCTTTTTGTATTATACGTTGAAACGGAACAGCATAACGTCCCCGTCTTTAACGATGTATTCCTTACCTTCCAGTCGAACTTTACCTGCCTCTTTCGCAGCTGTCATAGAACCATACTCTACCAGATCATCGTACGCCACTGTCTCGGCACGGATGAATCCGCGTTCGAAGTCTGTGTGGATGATGCCGGCACATTGCGGCGCTTTCATGCCTTTGATGAATGTCCATGCGCGCACTTCCTGCACGCCTGCCGTGAAGTACGTCGCCAGTCCAAGCAAGTTATATGTTGCTTTGATTAACTGATCAAGACCTGATTCCTTGATGCCAAGCTCTTCAAGGAACATTTCCTTTTCGTCATCCTCCAGCTCAGCCATCTCTTCTTCGATCTTTGCACAGACTACGATTACTTCTGCATTGTCCTTCTCCGCAAAGTCGCGCACTTGCTGCACATACGGATTATTATCGGCGTCTGCAATTTCATCTTCCGAAACATTCGCCACGTAGAGCATCGGCTTGATCGTCAGCAAGTGCATGCC
Source organism: Sporosarcina sp. P33 (assembly GCF_002077155.1). Lineage (GTDB taxonomy): Bacteria > Bacillota > Bacilli > Bacillales_A > Planococcaceae > Sporosarcina. The sequence goes on from NZ_CP015027.1 coordinate 1,841,875, forward strand.
TTTGACTACCTGATATTCATCATCCGTCAGTTCAACAGAACGTGCCGCCATTTCATTTTCAAATGCATCGCGCAGTTTGATTAGGACAGGTTCTTCAACCATCGCAGCTTTGTCCTTTTGTTTAGCCATTTTCGATACGCGCGCCAAACGTTTTTCAACGCTTTCCATATCAGCAAGGATCAGTTCCAGATTGATGATTTCAATATCATCGATCGGATTTACTTTACCGGACACGTGTGTAATGTTTTCGTCTTCGAAACAGCGAACTACCTGACAAATAGCATCCACTTCACGAATATGTGAAAGGAATTTGTTACCGAGCCCCTCACCTTTACTCGCGCCCTCTACGATTCCGGCAATGTCCGTAAATTCAAATGCCGTCGGTACAGTTTTTTTCGGTGTAACCAGTTCCGTCAGCTTATCTAAACGCTCGTCCGGCACTTCAACGATTCCTACGTTCGGGTCAATCGTACAGAACGGGTAATTCGCCGCCTCCGCTCCTGCCTTTGTAATTGCATTAAATAAAGTTGATTTTCCCACGTTCGGAAGACCCACTATTCCGGCTGTCAACGCCATTCTCCCCACACCTTTCTTATCTATCCAAAGCTTGCATTATTTCATAGTCAACCACTTCATTATAAGGACAATGTGCCGGATTGTCTATGTGTTGTCAAGACTCGTTCTTCAGCAGAACCTTTTTCATCTTCTTAGCAAATTCATTCCGCGGAATCATTACACTGTGTCCGCAGCCCTCACATTTGATTCGGATATCCGCCCCCATACGTATAATCTTCCAGGCATTTGTTCCGCAGGGATGCGGTTTTTTCATCTCTACTACATCATGCAAATTAAACTCTTTCTCCGCCATCATATGAATTCCCCTCCATATTCTCTTTGTGGATGACCATTCTTGGATAAGGCATTTCTATTCCGTTCTGATCCATGAATTTTTTCAAGTCCTGCCGCAGTTTCCGGCCTACTCCAAAGTTTGCGACCGGTTCCGTTTCTGCCGCGATACGAAGTAATATCCTTGACGGTTCCATGCTTTGCACGCCCAGCACTTCAGGAATTCCAATAACTTCAGCATAGCGGTCTTTCGGCAGTTTTTTCAGGAAGTCTTTAATTAATTCTTCCGCATGATCAATGTCTGTCTCATAGGACAGTGCAAGATCCAGTAAGACCATGGAATTGGTGACAGAAAAGTTAATGACTTCACCAATTTGTCCATTCGGCACCGTGTACAATTCTCCGCCGTACAGTGCAATCTTTGTTGTACGAAGACCAATTTCCATCACTGTGCCTTCACCAGAATTAATGCGCACATAATCTCCTACCCCAAACTGATCCTCAAAAATAATGAAAAATCCCGAGATGACATCCTTGACCAGACTCTGCGCACCGAAGCCGACAGCCAGACCGAGTACACCAGCACCGGCTAGTAATCCTTTTGCGTCTATATGAAATTCCGTCAAAATGGCCAGTATGGCAGAGAAATAGACGATGTACTTAAGGGCATTCTCCAGAAGTTTAATAATCGTCTTCTCGCGTCTCTCCGACTTGCGCATTGGACTCTTTAATTTAATGGCAAAAAATCGGCGAATCAGCATTTGTCCGACTTTCACTACGATGCCTGCCACCACAACAATTAAAACGATTCGAATGGCAAAGAAACCAGTATCAATCCAAAACCTTGTATCAAGTAAAGTATCTCTCATCTGTTGAACTAATTCCTCGATGAATTTCAGATTTTCTTTCACATCTTCTTTTGTATTAACAGCCATGGAAAGAAATCCTCCTCTCGTATAAACGGCTGCGCCCGCGGCTATACTTCACAGCAATACATGCGCCGATAATCTTCAGCGTAATAAAACATAAAGGACTGGTGTCTCCAAATGCATAAAGCCGAAGCCTCTTCTTATCATTACCGTATTTCCAGTAAAGAATCTGGTGTGGTGTGGAAATTAAGTTCCTACTTCATACAGCACATTCCGTTCAAGCAGCAACCGATTATTTTCTATTGTATTGGCACGGACCGATCAACAGGTGATGCTCTGGGTCCATTGACTGGCTCATACCTGTCAGAGATGAGCCTCTTCCCTTACACCGTCGTCGGCACATTACAGGACCCGCTTCATGCGTTAAATTTGCGGCAGCGGATTGAGCAGACCAGCACGCTTTATCCCGATGCATTCATTGTAGCTATAGATGCCTGCCTCAGCAAAAAGGACGCAGTCGGTGATCTATTGTTTCACAGCGGTCCGATTGCACCGGGTAAAGCTGTTGGCAAGGAACTGCCGCCTGTAGGTGATGTATCCATCAAAGGCATTGTAAATATTGGCGGTTTCATGGAACAGGCCGTCCTGCAAAGCACACGTCTGCATCTGCCGTTTGAAATGAGCCGCCTGATTGGCCGTGCCTTGCAGCTGGCGCATCACCGAAAACCGTCAGATGATATACACAATCGTTACGATCACCGCAACTATCCCAATCCCTGGAATGAAGTTGGCTACCCTGATTTTCGTCAAGCCGATTAAGTTTAGACCGATGGCGGCAATCATCAGGCCGCCTGTTGCAGTCATTTCGGAAATGAATAACTCCATCAGCCCGTCTGGAACAAACCGGCTGATGATGGTGGCCAAAAAGGTGATGCCTCCTTGGTAAATCAATAGAGGAACAGTTGCAAACGCTACGCCAATGCCTAATGTGGAACTAAAGATGATGGAAGTAAAACCATCCAATATCCCTTTCATTATTAACACATTGTGATCATTACGGAGCCCGCTATCAATAGCTCCGATAATTGCCATAGATCCTACGCAAAAGAATAACGTAGCCGTAACGAATCCCTGTGCAATTCCTGGCCCTTCTTTTTTTGCAGGCAGCTTTCTCTCAATCCATCGTCCTAATTGGTTAACCTTTTTATCCAGGTCAATCCATTCTCCCAGGATTGCCCCTATGACAATACTCAGGATCACAATGACTATTTGTGTTGTTTCAAATGTCATTTGTAAACCAATTGCCACAACGGCCATTCCAATTCCGTACATAATGGTTTCTTTCATTCGTTCCGGAATTCCATACAGAAACCTTCCAATCAATGTACCGACTATAATTGTCAATACGTTAAACAGTGAACCAAATAGTATCATGCAGTCACGTCCATGTTCTTTTCAAGAATAAAACCTATTTTGCGGTCACGGCAAAATAGGTTTGTATATTATCGCTCAGTGTTTAATAATTCAAGGATTCGTTCAAAGTCCTCATCAGAGTGAAATTCAATTTCAATTTTGCCTTTTTTCTTTGTCTTCTTGATGGTTACATTAGTACCGAACTGTACACGAAGTGTAGTTTCCTGCGCTTCAATGAATATATCCTTTTTCTTTTCTTTTTTTGTTTCACGTGGAACGTCTTCATTCAATCGCTGCACTAATTTTTCCAACTGACGAACGTTTAACCCTTCCGTCTTGACCTTTTCAGCAACTGTCAGTATTTGCTCCTTCTTACGAAGACCCAGCAATGTCCGGCCATGCCCCATAGACAATATTCCTTGGGAAATGTCTTTTAGGACTTTCTCCGGCAAAGCCAGAAGGCGAATATGGTTGGCAATATGCGGACGGCTCTTCCCTAGACGGAAGGCCAGCTGCTCCTGCGTAAGCTCCAGGCTTTCCATTAGGTTCTGGTATGCTTCCGCCACTTCAATTGGTGATAAGTCTTCACGCTGCAGATTTTCCAGAATAGCCATTTCCATGGACTGCTCATCTGTCAGATCACGCACAACAGCCGGGATTTCTTTTTTGCCTGCTAATTCAGAAGCGCGATATCTTCTTTCCCCTACGACGATTTCGTATTGAGTTCCAACGCTGCGGACAATGATTGGCTGCAGAACGCCGTGTTCTTTAATGGACTCACTCAGTTCAGCAAGTGATTCATCGTCAAATTCTTTTCGGGGCTGATAAGGATTCGCTTTAATGCTTTTCAGACGTAACAGTTCTACCTTTTCCAATGATTCACGGGGAAATAATGCATTTAGACCTTTACCCAGACCTTTACTCATTCTCCACCACTTCCTTTGCCAACTCTAAATAAACTTCTGCGCCTTTGGATCGGGAATCATATAAGATAATTGGCTTTCCATGACTGGGTGCTTCGCTCAGACGGACATTACGCGGAATAATGGTGTGATACACTTTGTCCTGGAAATACTTCTTCACTTCTTCAATTACTTGAATTCCTAAATTCGTTCTCGCATCAAACATTGTCAATAATACACCGTCAATATAAAGTGATTCATTCAAGTGTTTTTGGACGAGACGAATGGTGCTCAACAGCTGGCTTAGACCTTCCAGCGCGTAATATTCGCACTGAACCGGAATAATAATGGAGTCAGAAGCTGTCAGGGCATTCAGCGTCAACAGACCAAGTGAAGGCGGACAATCAATAATGACATAATCATAGTCATCCTTAATATCCTGTATCGCGTGTTTCATCCGGACCTCACGTGAAATAGTGGAAACCAGTTCGATTTCAGCTCCTGCCAATGAAATGGTTGCAGGAATAATATCGAGGTTTTCAATGTTGGTTGTCAGGATAATATCCCGTACAGGCACATCGTCAATCAGCATATTATAGATGCAGTCTTGTACGTCACCTTTGTTAACACCGACTCCACTTGTCGCATTCCCTTGTGGATCCGAGTCAATTAAAAGCACTTTTTTGCCTATATGGGCAAGGCATGCGCTTAAGTTTACAGAAGTCGTTGTTTTGCCGACTCCTCCCTTTTGATTTGCTATGGCGATAATCTTACCCACTCTTGCACCTGCTTTCTGTTCTTTTTCATTTATTCTAATAGTACACCAAAGTTTTCTTCATTGCCTTCTTATGTCTGAATTAAAATGGATAATGTGTTACATATAACCTGCTTTTAACATGCTGACAGCCGTCTTTTGGCAGTATGTACTGTATTCAATCTACTTTCATTTTATCATCTTCGAACGATGAACTCTATGGATATATAAGAAAACTCTTGCCAGTCGGTCAGCAAGAGTTTTCAATCGTTACTTTTTACATATTTTCACTGTGATTGTGTAGAATTCTTCTGAATCCACTTCTTCTGATTCTACTTCAATTCCGCTCTTTGCCATTAGCTTGAGCGATTCACGTAACGTATTCACTGCAATCCGGACGTCCTTGCTCACGGCTTTTTGTCGCGGTCCGCGCCGTCTGAGCGGCTGCACCTTCTCGGTTGCCTCAACCGGATACATAATCTCTCTAATCCGTGATTCCAGTGCTTTGACGTTATATTGATTCTCTTTTATTTCTTCCAGTACTTCAACTTGGAGTGCGGCTTCTTTCAGCGGCAACAGTGCACGTGCATGGCGTTCTGAAATCTCTTTTTGCAAGATGGCTTTCTGCACTTCTTCAGGCAGCTTCAGCAGACGCATTTTGTTTGCGATAGTAGACTGACCTTTGCCAAGCCGTTGAGCTAATGCTTCCTGCGTCAATTCGTGCAAGTCCAATAAGCGCTCATAAGCATGCGCTTCTTCGATTGCCGTCAATTCCTCCCGCTGCAAGTTCTCGATCAATGCAATGGAGGCTGTTTCTTTATCGTCCAAATCCCGGACAATTGCTGGCACTTCAGTCCAGCCAAGCTTACGCATTGCACGGTACCTTCGTTCACCTGCAATTATTTCGTATGAACCGTCACTTTTAGTACGAATAACAATCGGCTGAATAACACCGTGTGTATGAATGGTTCTGGCTAGTTCTTCAATTTTTTCTTCATTAAAAATTGAGCGTGGCTGATATTGGTTCGGTGTAATCGAATCAATTGCAACTTGTGCTATGTTTTCCGGATGATGAACATTTACTTCCTCTATAGTACTCAACTTCTCTCCCCCACCAAAAAAGCGCGAAAAAGTATTTTTCAACCCCCTGCACCACCTTTTCGAAACTCGTCCCTTTTATCCCATCAATACAATTGTTTCACGTGAAACATTTCTCATACTCAATCCGCTGTAATCGGTGTTTTGTTCGGTACTCCTGGCTTTCTTGGGTATTTCTTCGGTGTCTGCTTTTTCTTTTCAAATACAAAGATGTGACGTTCACTATTTTCTTCCGGCAGCAGAAACTCATGCTCGTCCTGTAATACTGCCCCCAGCAACTTAACCGCTCTTGATGCATCCTGTAATTCTTCCGCAGCAGCTGCGCCTTTCATGGATACAAACAATCCGCCTTGCTTGGCAAGTGGGATACACAGTTCAGACAACACAGACAAGCGTGCTACTGCACGTGCTGTAACTACGTCAAACTGTTCACGGTATTTTGGATTACGGCCGAACTCCTCTGCTCTCGCGTGGATGAATGCCACTTTTTCAAGCTTTAATTCACTGGCTAAGTGGTTTAAAAATGTAATGCGCTTATTCAATGAATCAACAATCGTTACGTGAAGATGCGGGTAGCAAATCTTCAGCGGGATGCTCGGAAAACCTGCACCTGCCCCTACGTCACAAACAGACTCTACAGATGTGAAGTCCACGTAGAACGCACTTGTTATGGAATCATAAAAGTGCTTTAGGTATACAGATGGTGCATCCGTAATCGCCGTCAGGTTCATCTTTTCATTCCACTCTACCAGCACTTCAAAATAGCGCTTGAACTGTTGCTTTTGTGTATTGGACAATTCAATGCCATTCTGCCGCAGTGCGTCATAAAACTGTTCTTCTGTCATGCTCTCATTCCTTTTCAAAAAGACTGACGCCTGCATAAGCGCCAGTCCCTGTACTTAACCGGATACTTTCGCAATTTTTCCTTGCTCTATATAGACAAGCAAAATGGAGATGTCTGCCGGATTGACCCCTGAAATACGCGATGCCTGTGCAATAGACAAAGGCTGGACTGCTTTAAGATTTGCCTTTGCTTCTTTTGCAATGCCTGAAATTGCATCGTAATCGATGTTTTCCGGAATCCGCTTGTTCTCCATCTTTTTCATTCTTGCTACCTGCTGCATGGATTTTTCGATATATCCTTCATACTTAATGAAAATCTCCACCTGTTCCGCTACTTCTTCATTGATGTCTTCAAGAGGTGGAACAACTTTACGTAATTCGCTGTACTTCATTTCTGGGCGTTTCAGCAGATCAGCTGCTTTCATTGGTTCACGAAGTGCTGCACCGTCCGCTTCAGCGATGATTTCCTGAATCGATTCTGACGGTTTGACAGTTGTCTTGCGTAAATGTTCAATTTCGGCAGCAATTTGTGCTTTCTTTGCAAGGAACTTTTCATAACGCTCTTCACTGATCATGCCATTTTGATAACCGATTTCCGTCAGCCGCATGTCAGCATTGTCATGACGCAGCAACAGACGATACTCCGCTCTTGAAGTCAGCAAACGATATGGCTCACTTGTACCTTTAGTAACCAGATCGTCAACGAGCACGCCGATATATGCATCGCTGCGGTCAAGCACGACTTCTTCCTTGCCGAGAACATTGCATGCTGCGTTAATTCCCGCCATCAAACCTTGTGCCGCCGCTTCCTCATATCCGGAAGTGCCGTTAATCTGGCCGGCAGTGTACAAGTTTTTAATCTGCTTCGTTTCCAGCGTCGGCCATAGCTGTGTTGCGATGATGGAATCATACTCAATCGCGTAGCCGGCACGCATCATTTCAGCCTTCTCAAGACCCGGGACGCTGGCAATCAGGCGGTGCTGTATATGTTCAGGGAGACTTGTTGACAATCCCTGTACGTACACTTCACGCGTATTGCGGCCTTCCGGCTCCAAGAAAATCTGATGCCGTGACTTGTCTGCAAAACGGACAATCTTATCTTCGATGGATGGACAATAGCTGGGTCCTTTCCCCTTAATGACACCCGAGTACATCGGAGATAAATGAAGATTGTCATTGATAATTTCGTGTGTTTCCGGTGTTGTATACGTTAACCAGCAAGGCAGTTGATCCATGATGAACTCCGTCGTTTCATAGCTGAATGAACGCGGTACATCGTCGCCCGGCTGAATTTCCGTTTTACTGTAATCGATAGTCTTGCTGTTGATGCGCGGCGGTGTTCCCGTTTTGAAACGCACCGTCTGCAGACCAAGTTCCTGAAGGTGATCCGCCAGTTTGATGGACGGCATTTGGTTATTAGGACCGCTTGAGTACTTCAAGTCACCAATAATAACTTCCCCGCGTAAAAATGTGCCTGTTGTGATAATGACGGTCTTCGCACGGAATATTGCACCGATTTGCGTGACGACACCTTTGACTTCATTGTCCTCAACGATTAAACGTTCTACGACTGCCTGGCGAAGTGTCAAATTCGGCTGTTCTTCTAATACCCGCTTCATTTCCTGCTGATACAGCACTTTGTCAGCCTGCGCACGCAGCGCACGTACTGCCGGGCCTTTTCCTGTGTTCAATAAACGCATTTGAATATGCGTTTTGTCAATTACTTTTGCCATTAGGCCGCCAAGTGCATCAATTTCACGTACGACGATGCCTTTTGCGGGCCCTCCCAGTGATGGATTACAAGGCATAAAAGCAATCATATCTAAATTCATTGTAAGTACTACTGTCGATGCGCCCATCTTGGCTGCTGCATAGGCTGCTTCTGCGCCTGCATGTCCAGCTCCGATGACGATACAATCGAACGTGCCTGCTTCAAATTGTGGCATGTTCGTTCATCCTCCCATTGATAAAATCATTATTTTCCGAGGCAGAACTTTGAGAACAACTCTGTAATTAAACTATCTTGAACGGTATCCCCGATGATTTCACCGAGAATTTCCCATGTACGCGTAATATCTATTTGAATCATATCAACCGGCACCCCTGCCTGAGCAGCTTGTACAGCATCATCAATTGTATTGCGTGCCTGTTTCAGCAAAGCAATATGACGCGCGTTGGATACATATGTCGGATCATTGGATTCCAGTGATCCTTCAAAGAACAGGGATGCAATTGCTTCTTCGAGCTCTGTGATGCCTTTTTCCTGCAGAATTGAAGTAGTAATCACCCGATCGCGTCCCGCCAATTCATATACACGCTCCAGATCAATCTGGGCAGGCAGATCTGTTTTATTGGCGATAACCAGCATGTCCATGCCTGCAACGGCTTCAAACAAGCGCTCGTCTTCGTCCGTCAGCGGTTCAGAACTATTGACCATCAGAAGGATTAAATCTGCTTCTTTCAGCACTTTTCGTGAACGTTCCACGCCGATCCGCTCCACTATATCTTCCGTTTCACGAATTCCGGCTGTATCGACAAGACGTAAAGGCACTCCTCTTACATTTACGTACTCCTCTATAATATCACGGGTCGTACCCGCAACATCCGTGACGATTGCCTTATTTTCCTGCACGAGGCTGTTCAGCAGCGAGGATTTACCGACGTTCGGACGGCCGACAATTACAGTAGACAGCCCTTCGCGCAAAATTTTCCCCTGCAATGACGTACGCAGTAACTCATCGATTTCATCGCGTACCCATTCGCCTTTTTCAACCATGAGCGGAATCGTCACTTCTTCCACGTCATCGTATTCCGGATAGTCTATATTCACTTCGACTTGAGCAAGTGTTTCAAGAAGCGCCTGCCGCAGTTCCCCGATCAGATGAGACAGTTTCCCCTCCATTTGGTTGAGTGCGACATTCATAGCTTTATCTGTTTTTGCTCTGATTAAATCCATGACGGCTTCAGCTTGAGACAAATCAATCCGGCCATTCAGAAATGCCCGTTTGGTAAACTCGCCGGGTTCCGCTAATCTTGCCCCTTCCGATAATACGAGCTGAAGCACCCGGTTTACGGAGGTGATTCCCCCGTGACAGTTGATCTCCACAATATCTTCCCGTGTAAAGGTTTTCGGTGCCTTCATTATCGACACCATGACTTCTTCCACTAACTCCTCCGTTACTGGGTCATGCAAGTGACCATAGTGGATTGTATGAGACGGTTGTCCGCAAAGCGGCTTTGCCGCAGGAGACTGGAATATACGGTCTGCAATTTTCCAGGCATCTTCGCCGCTGAGACGGACAATCGCAATCGCCCCTTCTCCCATCGGAGTAGAAATGGCGGCTATCGTATCTACGTACAAATTATTCACCTTCCTGGTTTTGTTGTCCACATGTGTATATCTTTTTGCGAACACTACTTTCTAACAACCTATATTATCATAAACCGCCCAATTCTCCTAGCATGTGAATTGAAAAAATGTGGATAAATTCAGGATTTTTGAGCTATCCGCCAAGGTACGTTATGATGTGCTATCAGTCGACAAAAAACCCTGCCGAATCAAGCTTCAGAGGCATTTTAATTTACTGAAAAAATAACATGGAATTAGAAGAATCTCTTAGAATTGCGACAGAAATGGATGGACTGGCGCGGGGCACAGGAGAGGATGTATGTTTCAGAAAGTAAGCTAGGTTCATTCCGGTTTTCGGCCCAATTTTCTTTAACTGGTACAGTCCCTAATTTGAATATAAATAAGTGTAACTGTCATTCATATATGACAGGACATGATCTAAAGCGGCGACAACGATGAACTGCAGCAGAAGCGGGTGTTCAACCTCGAAACCCAACAGTGACAGAATTTACGAAGATCATTCCGGTTATACGCACTTACCTGTAAAACATATAAAAAACCCCGCGGAATCAAGCTTATCCGCGGGGTTAGTTTTATTCAATTCCTTTAATAACAATATGCCGGTACGGGTCTTTTCCTTCTGAGTATGTCTCGATGTCCAGTCTTAGCGAAAGTGCATTATGAATGACTTTTCTTTCGTAGGAAGGCATCGGTTCAAGTGCCACCTGGCGTTTCGTACGGACTGCCCGGTCTGCCATGCGTTCTGCAAGCTGCTCAAGTGACTGCTCACGTCGTTCACGATAATCCGCAACATCAATTCGGACAATTTTGAATTGACGGGTGACTTTATTGGCAACAAGCTGGGCTAATTGCTGAATAGCATTTAGTGTCTGCCCTCTTTTGCCTATCAAAAAGGCGGCTTTCTCACTTTCCAGCTGGAAGTTAATATACTTTCCTTTGCTTTCATGCGTGATGACTAAGTCTTCAATGCCCATTTCTTTAGCCATCTCCGCAATATAATGTTTTGTTTCTTCGATTGCATCTTTTTCATTATAAGCTTTAGCTTCAGGCAGTTCTGCAGCTGCCTGATCTACTGGAACAGTCTCAGATTGCTCAGCTTCCTTCTCAGGCTGTTGAACACTTTCAATTACTTCAGCGGCCAGTGAAGGCATTTCATCATCTTCTTCAGGTACGGACGCCTTCTCAGCTGCTGAAGGTACAACAGCCTCTGCCGCTGCAGGCTGTTCTATGACGTTTACCAGCACTTCAGCTTGTTTTGCCCCAAAACCAAGAAATCCTTTTCGTCCATTTTCCAGCACACTTATTTCAACTTCATCTCTTGTTACACCCAGGTCCTGTAAAGCTGATTCGATCGCTAGCTCAACGGTTGCAGCCCTTTGTGTAAGTTGCTTCATTTCTTTTTCCCTCCTGATTTAACTACTTCAGCGCTTTTTGGCTTATCAAACGGCTTGTAGATAAAAATATTTTGGATGAGTGAAATGATATTTCCGACAATCCAGTATAAAGCAAGTGCTGCCGGCAAGAATGAACCAAATACCATGATCATAAACGGCATGATATACATCATCGTCTTCATTTGCGGGTTATCCATGGCAGGTCCTGTACGAAGAACTGTCAATTGGAACAGGCCGGCAATAACGGCAAACAGAATACTCGGTGAACCGAGTGCAACCCCAAGGAAGCTGCCTAATTCAATTGTAGGCGTGGCATTCATTCTGCTGATTGCGTGGTAGAAGCCAATAAATATTGGCATTTGGATGAGGACAGGCAAACATCCCGCAACCGGATTGATCTTTTCGTTAATCATAATCTGCTGCATTTCTTCCTGATACTTTTTCTGCGTTACAGCGTCTTTGGATTTATATTTCTCTTTTAACGCTTTAAGCTGTGGCTGAATTTCCTGCATACGCTTCGAACTTTTCGTCTGCTGAACAATCAATGGAAGCAATGCGGTACGGATAATAGCCGTAACAACGATAATTGCCAGTCCGTATGTACCGAGCCATGACTTGAACTTCATAATTAATGTGACAAGCGGCCAGACGATGTACTCGTTCCAAATTCCTGTGCTTTCTGCTGTAATCGGCTTATTGAATTCCGAGCAGCCTGCCATAAAGACAGCGACCACAACAAGCAGTGAAAGGAACACTAATTTCTTTTTCAACATTTTTTCCCCCAAACAGTCGCAAACTCGTTTTTTAAACTTTTTTTCAGTGTAACATGCCGGCTTTCGCCGTTCTACATCTTACTGATAATTCATTTTTACTTAAATACTTTTGCGATTTTCAGAACATGCCGCAGATTTTTCTTGGTCGTATGGAAATCGAGCGTGGCGGCTTGATTCCTTGCGATAATAACATAATCCAGATCAGGTTTGACCTCATCTTTCATTTCCAGGAATGATTGGCGGATATAGCGTTTGATCCGGTTGCGTGTAACGGCATTACCGACTTTTTTGCTGACAGATAATCCGATCCGAAACTCTTCCTGGTCTTCTTTCTTATAGGTATAGACAATGAACTGTCGGTTGGCAAAGGACTTTCCTTTTTTAAAAACCGTTTGAAATTCTTTATTTTTTTTAATTCGCTGGCTTTTTTTCATAATAGCACCTGCTTTAATTTTCTTCCGCCGCGGCCTGCTGATCATCTAATGGAAGAGACCCGGCATTTACTGAGAATAGTCCAATTAGCTAAAAAAAAGACCACTGATAAGTCAGTGGCCTTATGCTGAAAGAACTTTTCTTCCTTTGCGACGACGAGCTGCTAAAATTCTACGGCCGTTTTTTGTACTCATTCTCTGACGGAATCCGTGGACTTTACTGCGTTTACGTTTATTTGGTTGGAATGTACGTTTCATTTCGTAAGACACCTCCTGCTTTGATTGTCTCTTTTCCTACTGTGACAGTCTTGAATAGTATAGCCATCCAGTAAAAGAATGTCAATGCTTTTCTATTCATTCACTTGCGATCCTGCGCAAGTGCTTTCTTTCGGCCCTGCCACTTATCCACAACCCCGGCAGGCTCGTCTCTGGATGAATTGTTGGCAGATTAAAATTGTGGATTTTTTAATCCGGCATTTGTCGACAAGTTTTTCACATATTCAGCCCTGTGGATAACCACTTTATGCACAGTTACCGGTATTGTGAATAAATCATTGAACTCCTTGTCATTATTCAGTTTCCCTGTTACAATTAAAAAGCTTTTATTGTGCATAAAATATATATCTAAAATCTTATCCACATATGTGAATACAGTGTGGATAGTTTTTTCAACATGTTTCGATAATTTTTATCCACAGCCCTGGATACTGTGCATAAGCGGATTCCGGGCTTTTTATAATCTTATCGTAAAGGAGGCACACGATTGGAAAATTTATCGAGTTTGTGGGAGCAGGTATTGAAGAATATCGAAGCTCGGGTCTCAAAGCCCAGTTTTGAAACGTGGCTGAAGTCGACTAAACTGCTGACGTTTGAAGAGGAAAACGCAACTATTTCCGTTCCTAACTCATTCGCCAAAGATTGGCTGGAAACACATTATGTTCATTTAATTACGGGGATTTTATCCGAACTGACCGGTGAGGATCGAATCGTCGAGTTTATTGTCCCGCAAGATATGGCAGAGAATGATATTAAACTGCCAAAATCACAGCCAAAGCCGGTCGAAAAGGCCCCAATGCCTAATTCAGCGGGGATGCTGAACCCAAAATATACATTTGATACATTCGTGATCGGGTCAGGTAACCGCTTTGCGCACGCAGCATCGCTTGCAGTGGCAGAAGCACCGGCGAAAGCCTATAACCCGCTGTTTATCTATGGAGGGGTTGGACTCGGAAAGACACACTTAATGCATGCAATTGGCCATTATGTACTGGAACAGAACCCTTCATCGAAAGTCGTTTATTTATCATCCGAGAAATTCACAAATGAATTCATTAACTCGATCCGTGATAATAAAGCCGGAGATTTCAGGGATCAGTACCGCAGTGTAGATGTACTCTTAATTGATGATATTCAATTCCTGGCTGGAAAAGAACAAACGCAAGAGGAGTTCTTCCATACATTCAATACGCTGCATGAAGAATCAAAGCAAATTATTATTTCCAGTGACCGTCCGCCAAAAGAGATTCCGACACTTGAGGATCGGCTGCGTTCCCGTTTTGAGTGGGGTCTGATTACAGATATTGCACCGCCGGACTTGGAAACAAGAATCGCTATCTTGCGTAAAAAAGCAAAGGCAGATGGTCTCGTTGATATCTCCAACGACGTCATGCTCTATATTGCCAATCAAATTGATTCAAATATAAGAGAGCTCGAAGGGGCATTGATCCGTGTGGTTGCTTATTCTTCACTGGTAAATGCAGACGTCACGACAGATTTGGCTGCTGAGGCGCTGAAAGACATTATTCCAAACTCCCGTCCGCGGATCATCTCTATATTGGATATTCAAAAAGCGGTGGGAGAACATTATAATGTCCGGCTGGAGGACTTTGTAGCGAAGAAACGTACACGTGCAATAGCATTTCCGCGGCAGATTGCCATGTACTTGTCGAGGGAACTGACAGATTCATCACTGCCAAAGATAGGTTCAGAATTCGGGGGCCGGGATCATTCGACTGTCATTCACGCACACGAAAAAATCTCGACGCAGCTGGATACAGATAAATCTCTGCAGCAGGATGTCCAGGATATTAAAAAAGTTTTAGGGCGCGCCTGATCGACTGTGGACAACTGTGGACAGGGAGTGCAGGGTCGTCCACTTGTTATGCACATGTGGAAAACTATGATTCTCATACGGTCAAAGGGCTTTTCCACATATCCACAGCCCCTACTACTATTACTACTATATTTAATTACTTAATTATTATTATATAAGCGAGGTATTGTTATGCAGTTTGAAATTATGCGTGATAGATTATTGGACGGATTGAACGATGTCATCAAAGCGATAAGTTCTAAAGTGACTACTCCTATTTTGACTGGAATTAAACTAGATATTACTGAAAAGGGATTGACGATGACCGGAAGTGATTCAGATATTACCATTTCAACGTTTATTCCAGTAGAGGAAGACGGAAATCAAGTAATCCAAATCATTCAGCCGGGGACATTAGTATTGCAGGCAAAAGTTTTTAACGAGATTATCCGTAAACTACCGACAAACGAAGTAATGATTGAATTGCGTGATGGAATGAAAACTCATATTCGTTCAGGACAGTCTGAATTCCATATCATTGCCCAAAGTGCTGACGAATATCCTATATTGCCGGATGTAAAAGATGCAGAGCGCTTTGAGATGCCTGCTGACTTGATGAAATCAATTATCCGGGAAACAGTATTTGCCGTATCCCAGCAAGAAACTCGCCCTGTACTGACAGGGGTCCAGTGGGTCATGAAAGAAGAGGAACTGTACTGCATTGCAACTGACAGCCACAGATTAGCACGACGGATTGTTACACCTGAAATTCAGGCAAGCACGCCGTTCAATGCGGTCATTCCAGGGAAAAGTCTTCAGGAACTCAGCAAAATTCTCCCTGATGATTCGACAGCAGTTGAGATTTTTATTGCAAATCAACAGGTTTTGTTTAAATTGCATAATGTCCTGTTCTATTCCAGACTGCTCGAAGGCAATTATCCGGACACATCACGTCTGATTCCAAGCGAATACAAAACGTCTATCACAATTAACGGCAAAAATTTATTGCAGGCGATCGATCGTGCATCTTTGCTGGCACGTGAAGACCGAAATAATATTGTGCATTTTTCAACAGACGGCAGTCCACATGTGCAAATCTCTTCAAATTCGCCGGATGTCGGGAATGTAGAAGAATTAGTGGAAGCTGTGAACATCGAAGGTGAACCTCTAAAAATTTCATTCAGTGCAAAGTATATGATGGATGCCCTAAAGGCAATTGACGGCCAGGACCTGAAAATTCACTTCACCGGCAGCATGCGCCCATTCATTTTAAAATCCATTGACAGTGAGGCAATTTTACAATTAATTTTGCCTGTCCGGACGTTTTAAGCTGCAGCTGAAGAAAATATCGTGTAATAGGGTAGTCAACTTGTTGGCTACCTTTTTACTTATTGCAAGAAGTTAGGTAAACTAAAGGGACAGAATACTTTTATGAGGGACTGAGTAAAAATGGAAACGGTACAGTTCAATACAGAATATATTACGCTGGGTCAATTATTGAAAATGACAAATGTGATTAGTTCAGGCGGTATGGCTAAATGGTTTTTAGAAGAAAATGTTGTCTACTTGAACGGAGCTCCTGAACAACGCCGAGGTAAGAAATTATATGACGGTGATGTGGTAAATATCCCGGGTGCAGGAAAATTTAAACTGTCGGCGGAAGAATCTGGACAGTCGGATGCATATTGACCGGCTCAAATTAACGGACTATCGAAATTACAATTCTCTGGAATTAGAATTCTCTCCCGCGATGAATGTATTTATCGGTGAAAATGCGCAAGGGAAAACCAATGTCATGGAGGCGATCTACGTATTGGCCATGGCAAAATCCCACCGCACATCTAATGATCGTGAACTCATACGCTGGGAACAAGAGTATGGTAAAATAGAAGGGGACGTCCAACGAAAATTTGGACATATGCCGTTAGAGTTGACGATTTCCAAAAAGGGAAAGAAAGCCAGAGTCAACCATTTGGAACAAAACCGTTTAAGCATGTATGTCGGCCAGATGAATGTGGTGATGTTTGCGCCTGAAGATTTACACATCGTAAAAGGCAGCCCGCAACTGCGCAGACGTTTTTTAGATATGGAAATAGGACAGATCTCGAGGGTCTATTTGCATGACCTGGTCAATTTTCAGAAAGTGCTGAAGCAGCGCAACGCGTTATTAAAAGAAAATCGGGGGAAATTGGATCTCCAGGATGTTATGTTCGATATTTACACAGAACAGTATATTCAAGTGGCGGTCCAAATTATTCGCAAGCGTTTTTATTTCATGGAATTACTTCAAAAGTGGGCAAATCCGATCCATCAGGGAATTTCACGCGGTCTCGAAACATTGGAAGTGACGTACGGGACTTTAAAAGATCTTCATTCGGGACAGACTGTTGAAGAGATGGAGGGAATCTTTGCTGATCAGCTAAAAAGTGTTCGAAGACGCGAATTGGAACGGGGGATCACGCTGCTGGGGCCGCACCGTGATGATTTGCAGTTTTTTGTCAATGGGTACGATATTCAGACATTTGGATCGCAGGGGCAGCAACGGACCACCGCTCTTTCTTTGAAACTGGCGGAGATTGAGCTCGTTAAGCAGGAAGTTGGCGAGACGCCAATTTTATTGCTGGACGATGTGCTGTCGGAATTAGATGATTACCGGCAGTCACATTTGTTAAGCACAATGCAGGGACAAGTCCAAACGTTTGTTACGACAACCAATATTGCAGGAATTGACCATAATACGATCCGGGAGGCTGCCATTTTTGAGGTGCACGACGGATCTGTTTCACGCAAGGAATAGATTGTGACGGTTTGATAGGTTTGGAAAGGAAAGGTGAACACCTTGGCAATGGAAGAGAAGGATATGCAGACAGCTTATGATGCAAATCAGATACAAGTGTTGGAAGGTCTTGAAGCTGTCCGTAAACGTCCCGGTATGTATATCGGAACGACAAGTGCAAAAGGGCTTCATCATCTGGTGTGGGAAATTGTAGATAACAGTATCGACGAGGCACTGGCAGGTTATTGCGACCATATCGAAGTAACGATAGAAAAAGACAACTGGATTCGTGTATCTGACAATGGCCGGGGAATTCCAGTTGGGACTCAGGAGTCAACGGGCAGACCGGCCGTTGAAGTCATTATGACAGTGCTCCACGCAGGCGGTAAGTTCGGCGGCGGCGGATATAAGGTATCGGGCGGTCTGCATGGCGTAGGCTCCTCCGTCGTAAACGCATTGTCAGAGAAGACAGAAGTCTATGTAAAACGTGATAATAAGCTATATGCAATTGAATTTTCTAGGGGACCCGTTTCAAAAGAGCTTGAAGTGATCGGGGAGTCTGATGAAACCGGCACAACGACCCGTTTTAAGGCAGATGCGGAAATCTTTACAGAAACAACCGTATATGAATACAGTACCCTGGCTACACGTTTGCGTGAGCTTGCTTACCTGAACAGGGGCTTGCGCATTACCATTACCGACGAGCGCGGTGAAGAACTTGTATCCGAGGTGTTTCATTATGAAGGCGGTATTAAATCATATGTCCAGCATCTGAATGAAAATAAAGAACCGATCTTTGAGGATCCGATTTATATTGAAGGTGAACGGGATAATATTACTGTTGAAGTTGCGATGCAGTATAACAGCGGCTACGCAGAAAACCTTTTGTCATTTGCCAATAATATTCATACGTACGAAGGCGGAACACACGAGTCGGGCTTTAAAACAGCATTGACGCGTGTGATTAACGACTATGCACGTAAAAATGGTTTATTGAAAGAGGCAGACGGTAATCTGTCAGGAGACGATGTGCGTGAAGGGCTTACGGCCATTGTCTCCATCAAGCACCCAAATCCTCAGTTTGAAGGTCAGACGAAAACAAAACTGGGCAACTCTGAAGTCAGCACCATAACCAATTCTTTATTCTCAGAAGCATTGCAGCGTTTCTTAATTGAAAACCCTGTAGTTGCGCGTAAAGTTGTAGATAAAAGCACAATGGCTGCAAGAGCGCGCATGGCAGCTAAAAATGCCCGGGAGCTGACACGCCGCAAATCAGCGCTTGAAGTATCAAGTCTGCCCGGTAAACTGTCGGATTGTTCTTCAAGGGATCCGGCAATCAGTGAATTGTATATCGTTGAAGGTGACTCAGCCGGAGGGTCTGCAAAAAATGGACGTGACCGTCACTTCCAGGCGATTCTGCCGTTACGGGGGAAAATCTTGAACGTGGAAAAAGCCCGTTTGGACCGTATTCTCGGCAACGCGGAAATTCGTATGATTATTACGGCGCTTGGCACAGGCATTGGATCTGAATTCAATCTGGAGAAGGCACGATATCACAAACTCGTCATTATGACGGATGCTGACGTGGATGGTGCCCATATCCGTACGTTATTATTAACATTCTTCTTCCGTTTCATGCGCCCGTTAATCGAGGCAGGCTATGTATATATTGCCCAGCCTCCGCTTTATCGTGTGCGTGCAGGAAAAAGAGAAGAGTATTGCTACGATGAAGAAACGCTGCAGGAAATTCTGAGCAGCATGCCGGCTTCACCAAAACCGGATATTACACGCTATAAGGGTCTTGGTGAGATGAATCCTGAGCAGCTTTGGGAAACAACGATGGATCCGGAACGGCGTACATTCCTCCAGGTTCGATTGGAAGATGCGCTGGAAGCAGATGCGACGTTTGAAGAATTAATGGGTGACGAAGTAGAGCCACGCAGAAAGTTCATTGAAGATAATGCAGTTTACGTACAGAATATCGATACTTGATCGATTACGGATAGCTATATCGACAAAAATTGAACGTATTGATGTAAGTGGTGAAAGGAGCTTGACAACATGGCAGATTTGCCACGAGGCGGAGTGCAGGAAATAAATATTAATACAGAAATGAAAACCTCGTTTCTGAACTACGCGATGAGTGTTATCGTTTCCCGTGCACTTCCAGATGTACGGGATGGTTTGAAACCCGTACATCGCCGTATTTTGTATGCTATGCATGATTTGGGCATCACTGCGGAAAAACCGCATAAAAAGTCCGCACGTATTGTAGGGGACGTTATCGGTAAGTACCACCCGCATGGTGACAGTGCAGTTTATGACACGATGGTACGTATGGCGCAGGATTTCAGTTATCGTTACATGCTGGTTGACGGACATGGAAACTTTGGATCGGTTGATGGCGACGGAGCCGCTGCGATGCGTTATACGGAATCAAAAATGTCACGTATTGCCATGGAATTATTGCGTGATATCAACAAAAACACTATCGACTTCCAGGCAAACTACGATGAGCAGGAAAAAGAGCCTGTTGTCCTGCCCGGCCGTTACCCGAACCTGCTGGTAAACGGCACTTCGGGAATTGCGGTAGGGATGGCAACAAATATTCCTCCCCATCACCTCGGTGAAACCATCGACGCTGTTCTGGCTTTGGCTGAGAACAGTGCAATCACGACTGAAGAGCTGATGGAGATCATTCCGGGACCTGATTTTCCAACCGGAGGAATAATTCTTGGACGCAGCGGAATTCGCCGTGCCTATGAAACTGGCCGCGGTTCTCTTATCATCCGCGGCAAAGCAGAAATAGAAACAGCGTCAAACGGCCGCGAAACAATTATCGTGACTGAAATACCTTTCCAGGTGAACAAGGCAAAGTTAATCGAGAAGATTGCGGAGCTTGTCCGCGACAAAAAGATTGACGGCATTACTCACTTGGCGGATGAATCGGATCGCACGGGAATGCGTATTGTCATTGAAGTGCGCCGTGATGCCAACGCCAACGTGTTACTGAATAACCTGTACAAACAGACTGCATTGCAGACCAGTTTTGGGATTAATATGCTGGCACTGGTAGACAAGCAGCCGAAAGTACTTTCTTTGAAGGAAATTCTTTATCACTATCTGGAGCATCAGAAAGTCGTCATTCGCCGGCGTACACAGTTTGAGCTGAATAAAGCAGAAGACCGTGCACATATCCTCGAAGGGCTTCGTATAGCATTGGATCACATTGACCGCATCATTGCGCTGATCCGTGCATCTAAAACGACTGCAGAAGCAAAAGAAAACCTGATGAAAACATTCGAATTGTCTGACCGTCAGTCGCAGGCTATTCTTGATATGCGCCTGCAGCGTCTGACTGGACTGGAACGGGACAAGATTGAATCCGAATACCAGGAATTGCTGACGCTTATTGCTGAACTGCGTGCTATTTTGGCGGATGAGCTGAAAGTAATTGAAATCATTCGCGAAGAACTAATTGAAATTAAAGAACGTTTTGCTGATGAACGCCGAACAGAAATAATGCTTGGCGGATCAGAAATGCTGGAAGATGAAGATTTGATACCGGTGGAAAACTCCATCGTAACATTGACTCATCAAGGATATATTAAGCGTCTGCCGTCGAACACATATCGCAGCCAAAAGCGCGGCGGCCGCGGAATCCAAGGCATGGGAACTAATGAAGATGACTTTGTGGAGCATTTATTGAATACCTCTACACATGACACGATTTTGCTGTTTACGAGCAAAGGGCGTGTATTCCGTAAAAAGGGTTATGAAATTCCTGAATACAGCCGTACTGCCAAAGGATTGCCGATTATTAATCTGATTGACTTCCAAAAGGATGAAAAAGTAACGGCAATGATCCCAATCAGTGAATTCAGTGAAGATCATTATCTGTTCTTTGCAACAAAACATGGCGTGATTAAGCGAACATCGATTATGGGCTATGCCAATATTCGTGCAAATGGTCTGATTGCGTTAGGATTGCGTGATGAGGATGAACTGATCTCAGTGAAATCAACTGACGGTACTGCAGACATTGCCATCTGTACAAAGCACGGAATGCTCATTCGCTTCGATGAAGAAAGCATACGTCCGCTCGGCAGAACGGCTGCAGGTGTGCGTGGTATCCGTTTGCGTTCTGAGGATGAAGTTGTCGGCATGGATATTATAGATGCAGATGATGATATTCTTGTAGTAACCGAAAAAGGTTACGGAAAACGCACACCGGAAAGTGAATACCGATCCCAGTCACGCGGCGGCTATGGTCTGAAAACTATGCACATGACCGACCGTAACGGTGAAATTGTTGCAATGAAATGTGTCAACGGGGAAGAGGACCTCATGCTGATCACTATTCACGGTATCCTCATCCGGATGTCAATTAGCGATATTTCAATATTTGGCCGATCTACGCAAGGCGTACGGCTTATCCGTTTGTCAGATGACGAACTGGTGGCAACGGTTGCTAAAGTGGAGAAGGATGAAGACGACTTGGACGAAGAGGATGCAGAAGACCTGGCAGAAATACACGAAGACACAGAAACAGAGCATGAGATAGAAGAACCGGATACAGAAGAGTAAGACGAGTTATTGAAGCAGCGAAAAGCTGCTTCAATAACTTTTTTTAATTTAATAAGGAATTTCGTTTAGGTATCTATCCATATATTTGAGAATAATATATGATAATAGATATAGAGAAAAGGAATTAGGTGAAGACATTGGATGTTTACAAAGAGGTAAGTGAATTGAGGCCGGGCAGTTTCTTGAAAGAAGACCTGTACGCCAATACCAAAAACCCGATCATGGCAAAAGGAACGAAATTGATGCTGGAACATTTCGAGGTTCTTCATTTATTCGGTATTACTAGAGTATTAGTTGAATCTAAGGCACTTGGCAAAACAGAGCAAGAACCTGCAGAACCAATAGCAGAAGTGAAATTAACACCGGAAGTAGAAAAACTGATGAATCAAAGTGCTCCTCCGAAATCCAGATCATTAGAAGCTTTGTATGATGAATCAGTAGAAGCTTATAAAAAAGAATTTAACAGTTATAAATCCGGCAAGAAACTGGATGTTGCAGCAGTGCGCACTATTGCTTTGCCTGTAATTCAGGCGTTTCTCGAGAATAAAGAATATATCAGAAGACTGAATGAGTTCTCCACGATGCAAGGATATCGGGCTCACCATTCAATTAGTGTGGGGATATTAGCCGCACTGATCAGTGAATCCATGGGGTATCCAAGAGGACAGGTTCTTCAAATTGGCATAGCCGGCGTGCTGGCGGACAGCGGAATGGCAAAATTAAACGAGAAGATCATTGATAAAGTTGCATTTCTGACAAGTGAAGAATTGAATGAAGTGAAGAAACATGTCATCCACAGCTTTCAAATGGTGCAGGACTCTTCATTAGTACGACAGGAAATGAAAGTGGCAATACTTCAGCACCATGAGCGTTTTGACGGCAGCGGCTACCCAAGAGGATTAAAGGGACAAGATATTACGGAAATCTCACAAATACTTTCAGTGGCGGATGTATATCATGCGATGACATCGGAAAGACCGTACCGACAGAAAGAAAGTTCATTCAAAGTAATTGAGTTAATGAGAGAAGAAGAATTCGGCAAATTCGATATGAAGGTAATTGAAGTTCTTCATGAACTCATTCATAAGTTATCTATTGGAACAAAAGTTAAGCTGACCACTGATGAAATTGCAGAAGTTATCTACTTGCACCGGGATTTCCCATTGCGGCCAATCGTTAAAGTACTCGACAGCGGTGCTCATATAGATCTGTCGTCCAATAGGAAGATTACAATTGTAAAGATCTTTTGACTGGTAATTATTACGTCAATTGAAAGCAAGTTAATTCAGGAGGACATGAAGAAGCAATGCATGAATTGCTTTTGACTTTATGCCTCCCTGTTGTTGTACGTTCAGGGTTTTAAAGATTTTTAAAATAAAATGATAAAATGACTTGCATTACTATAGCAACGGTGTTATATTTATAAGCGTCGCATTGAGCAGTTGCCAAAACATCAAACTACTGATGAAAAACATTTTCAATAAAAGTGTTGACAACGAAACAGTGAGATGTTATTATTAGAAAGTTGCCTCTTACGAGAGACCAACCAGATGAACCTTGAAAACTGAACAGCAAAACGTTAACGAAATACAGTTTATGCATCTAGCGATGACATAAACAAAATGAGTATCTTAATTGATGCCAGCAAATGAAACTCGAGCTAATCGATTTTTCATTCTATCGGGTGTCGAGTCGTAGTGGAGTGCTAGGAAGTGATCGAGCGAAGAAGGGAGCGTACTAACGTACGTGACCGACTGAGCGAGTGAAACTGACGACGCAATCCGCTGCGAATCGGCGGCCGGTCTTATGGAGAGTTTGATCCTGGCTCAGGACGAACGCTGGCGGCATGCCTAATACATGCAAGTCGAGCGAACTGTTGGAAGCTTGCTTCCAACAGTTAGCGGCGGACGGGTGAGTAACACGTGGGCAACCTGCCCTTCAGATGGGGATAACTCCGGGAAACCGGGGCTAATACCGAATAATCCATTTCTTCGCATGAAGAAATGTTGAAAGACGGCGTCTCGCTGTCACTGAAGGATGGGCCCGCGGCGCATTAGCTAGTTGGTGGGGTAACGGCCTACCAAGGCAACGATGCGTAGCCGACCTGAGAGGGTGATCGGCCACACTGGGACTGAGACACGGCCCAGACTCCTACGGGAGGCAGCAGTAGGGAATCTTCCACAATGGACGAAAGTCTGATGGAGCAATGCCGCGTGAGTGAAGAAGGTTTTCGGATCGTAAAGCTCTGTTGTAAGGGAAGAACAAGTACAGGAGTAACTGCCTGTACCTTGACGGTACCTTACCAGAAAGCCACGGCTAACTACGTGCCAGCAGCCGCGGTAATACGTAGGTGGCAAGCGTTGTCCGGAATTATTGGGCGTAAAGCGCGCGCAGGCGGTCCTTTAAGTCTGATGTGAAAGCCCACGGCTCAACCGTGGAGGGTCATTGGAAACTGGAGGACTTGAGTACAGAAGAGGAAAGCGGAATTCCACGTGTAGCGGTGAAATGCGTAGAGATGTGGAGGAACACCAGTGGCGAAGGCGGCTTTCTGGTCTGTAACTGACGCTGAGGCGCGAAAGCGTGGGGAGCAAACAGGATTAGATACCCTGGTAGTCCACGCCGTAAACGATGAGTGCTAAGTGTTAGGGGGTTTCCGCCCCTTAGTGCTGCAGCTAACGCATTAAGCACTCCGCCTGGGGAGTACGGCCGCAAGGCTGAAACTCAAAGGAATTGACGGGGACCCGCACAAGCGGTGGAGCATGTGGTTTAATTCGAAGCAACGCGAAGAACCTTACCAGGTCTTGACATCCCACTGACCGGCATGGAGACATGCCTTTCCCTTCGGGGACAGTGGTGACAGGTGGTGCATGGTTGTCGTCAGCTCGTGTCGTGAGATGTTGGGTTAAGTCCCGCAACGAGCGCAACCCTTAATCTTAGTTGCCATCATTCAGTTGGGCACTCTAAGGTGACTGCCGGTGACAAACCGGAGGAAGGTGGGGATGACGTCAAATCATCATGCCCCTTATGACCTGGGCTACACACGTGCTACAATGGACGATACAGAGGGCTGCAAACCCGCGAGGGGGAGCCAATCCCACAAAATCGTTCCCAGTTCGGATTGCAGGCTGCAACTCGCCTGCATGAAGCCGGAATCGCTAGTAATCGTGGATCAGCATGCCACGGTGAATACGTTCCCGGGTCTTGTACACACCGCCCGTCACACCACGAGAGTTTGTAACACCCGAAGTCGGTGGGGTAACCCTTACGGGAGCCAGCCGCCGAAGGTGGGACAGATGATTGGGGTGAAGTCGTAACAAGGTAGCCGTATCGGAAGGTGCGGCTGGATCACCTCCTTTCTAAGGATTATGTTCTCTTGTCTGAAATATGACAGAAACATTCGGAAGATGAATCTTAGATTCACCACGTTAACGTTTTGCGTTCAGTTTTGAAGGCTCATTTTTTGAGTGTTCAAAGCTTTTTTCTTGTTCATTGAAAACTGGATAAAACGACATTGAAAGTAATCAAGTAATCAACCGAATTGCATAGTCATATGCAGTTCAAGCAATCTTTTTAACCTTCTGATTCCTATCGCTAGGATGACGTTGGACCTTTTATAGGTTAAGTTAGAAAGGGCGCACGGCGGATGCCTTGGCACTAGGAGCCGATGAAGGACGGCACTAACACCGATATGCTTCGGGGAGCTGTAAGTAAGCTTTGATCCGAAGATTTCCGAATGGGGAAACCCACTGTCCGTAATGGGACAGTACGTGTATGTGAATACATAGCATACTCGTGGCACACCCGGAGAACTGAAACATCTAAGTACCCGGAGGAAGAGAAAGAAACATCGATTCCCTTAGTAGCGGCGAGCGAAACGGGAAGAGCCCAAACCAAGAAGCTTGCTTCTTGGGGTTGTAGGACACTCTATACGGAGTTACAAAGGAATGCATTAGACGAAGCGACCTGGAAAGGTCCGCCGCAGCGGGTAAAAGCCCCGTAGTCGAAAGTGCATTCCCTCCAGAGTGGATCCTGAGTACGGCGGAACACGTGAAATTCCGTCGGAATCCGGGAGGACCATCTCCCAAGGCTAAATACTCCCTAGTGACCGATAGTGAACCAGTACCGTGAGGGAAAGGTGAAAAGCACCCCGGAAGGGGAGTGAAATAGAACCTGAAACCGTGCGCTTACAAATTGTCAGAGCCCGTTAATGGGTGATGGCGTGCCTTTTGTAGAATGAACCGGCGAGTTACGATTCCATGCAAGGTTAAGCTGAGAAAGCGGAGCCGCAGCGAAAGCGAGTCTGAATAGGGCGAATGAGTATGGGGTCGTAGACCCGAAACCAGGTGATCTACCCATGTCCAGGGTGAAGGTCAGGTAACACTGACTGGAGGCCCGAACCCACGTATGTTGAAAAATGCGGGGATGAGGTGTGGGTAGCGGTGAAATTCCAATCGAACCTGGAGATAGCTGGTTCTCTCCGAAATAGCTTTAGGGCTAGCCTCAAACGAAAGAATCTCGGAGGTAGAGCACTGTTTGGACGAGGGGCCCATCCCGGGTTACCGAATTCAGACAAACTCCGAATGCCGATGATTTATGTTTGGGAGTCAGACAGTGGGTGATAAGATCCATTGTCGAGAGGGAAACAGCCCAGACCACCAGCTAAGGTCCCCAAGTATCTGTTAAGTGGAAAAGGATGTGGCGTTGCCCAGACAACCAGGATGTTGGCTTAGAAGCAGCCATCATTTAAAGAGTGCGTAATAGCTCACTGGTCGAGTGGCGCTGCGCCGAAAATGTACCGGGGCTAAACAGATCACCGAAGCTGTGGATTGACCGTATGGTCAATGGTAGGAGAGCGTTCCAAGGGCGTTGAAGCTGGACCGGAAGGACTGGTGGAGCGCTTGGAAGTGAGAATGCCGGTATGAGTAGCGAAAGAAGGGTGAGAATCCCTTCCACCGAATGCCCAAGGTTTCCTGAGGAAGGCTCGTCCGCTCAGGGTTAGTCAGGACCTAAGTCGAGGCCGAT
The DNA here is from genome assembly GCF_002077155.1 of Sporosarcina sp. P33. Classification (GTDB taxonomy): domain Bacteria; phylum Bacillota; class Bacilli; order Bacillales_A; family Planococcaceae; genus Sporosarcina. Next base: position 1,869,045 of record NZ_CP015027.1, read on the forward strand.
AGGCGTAGACGATGGACAACAGGTTGATATTCCTGTACCACCTCCCCGCCGTTTGAGTAATGGGGGGACGCAGTAGGATAGGGTGAGCACACAGTTGGTTGTGTGTCTAAGCAGTGAGGTGGAGAACGAGGCAAATCCCGTTCTCATATAACACTAGGCTGTGATGGCAAGGAGATTTATCTCCGGAGTCCCTGATTTCACACTGCCAAGAAAAGCCTCTAGCGAGGCGGGAGGTGCCTGTACCGCAAACCGACACAGGTAGGCGAGGAGAGAATCCTAAGGTGATCGAGAGAACTCTCGTTAAGGAACTCGGCAAAATGACCCCGTAACTTCGGGAGAAGGGGTGCTCTGGTAGGGTGAATAGCCCGAGAGAGCCGCAGTGAATAGGCCCAGGCGACTGTTTAGCAAAAACACAGGTCTCTGCAAAATCGTAAGATGACGTATAGGGGCTGACGCCTGCCCGGTGCTGGAAGGTTAAGAGGAGGGGTTAGCGCAAGCGAAGCTCTGAATTGAAGCCCCAGTAAACGGCGGCCGTAACTATAACGGTCCTAAGGTAGCGAAATTCCTTGTCGGGTAAGTTCCGACCCGCACGAAAGGCGTAACGATCTGGGCACTGTCTCAACGAGAGACTCGGTGAAATTATAATATGCGTGAAGATGCGCATTACCCGCGACAGGACGGAAAGACCCCGTGGAGCTTTACTGTAGCCTGATATTGAATTCCGGTGCAGCCTGTACAGGATAGGTAGGAGCCTTGGATTCCGGAGCGCCAGCTTCGGAGGAGGCATTGGTGGGATACTACCCTGGCTGTATTGGACTTCTAACCCTTGCCCGTGATCCGGGCAGGAGACAGTGTCAGGTGGGCAGTTTGACTGGGGCGGTCGCCTCCTAAAGAGTAACGGAGGCGCTCAAAGGTTCCCTCAGAATGGTTGGACATCATTCGCAGAGTGCAAAGGCATAAGGGAGCTTGACTGCGAGACCTACAAGTCGAGCAGGGTCGAAAGACGGACTTAGTGATCCGGTGGTTCCGCATGGAAGGGCCATCGCTCAACGGATAAAAGCTACCCCGGGGATAACAGGCTTATCTCCCCCAAGAGTCCACATCGACGGGGAGGTTTGGCACCTCGATGTCGGCTCGTCGCATCCTGGGGCTGTAGTCGGTCCCAAGGGTTGGGCTGTTCGCCCATTAAAGCGGCACGCGAGCTGGGTTCAGAACGTCGTGAGACAGTTCGGTCCCTATCCGTCGCGGGCGCAGGAAATTTGAGGAGAGCTGTCCTTAGTACGAGAGGACCGGGATGGACATACCGCTGGTGTACCAGTTGTCTTGCCAAAGGCATCGCTGGGTAGCTATGTATGGACGGGATAAATGCTGAAAGCATCTAAGCATGAAGCCCCCTTCAAGATGAGATTTCCCATTACGCAAGTAAGTAAGATCCCTCAAAGATGATGAGGTGGATAGGTCTGGGGTGGAAGTACGGCGACGTATGCAGCTGACAGATACTAATCGATCGAGGACTTAACCTATTATAAAAAGAAATTACTTGAAATACCCAATGTCTTTTATTCAGTTTTGAGTGAACAAGCTTTACTCAAGAAGTCTAGTAACGATGGCGAAGAGGTCACACCCGTTCCCATACCGAACACGGAAGTTAAGCTCTTCAGCGCCGATGGTAGTTGGGGGTTTCCCCCTGTGAGAGTAGGACGTTGCTAGGCAAGCGAAGCCATTCCCTTTGGGGAGTGGCTTTTTTGTGCTTTTGAGAGAATATTTTTCTGTTGTCCGCTCATTCTTTTGGCCATTCGCTCATAGTGGCTGTTCAAGCGCTCATACTTGGGCGGCATCCGCTCTATGTCTTCGGCGATGCGCTCATACCCGCTCGGCATTCGCTCTATGCTTCCGGCCAAGCGCTCATACTTGTTCGACATCCGCTCTATGCTTTCGGCCAAGCGCTCATACTCGCCCGGCAACCGCTCTATGCCCCTGGCGAAGCGCTCATACTCACGCGACATTCGCTCTAAGCCTCCGGCCAAGCGCTCATACTTATGCGGCATCCGCTCTATACCTCCTGCTAAGCGCTCATACCCGCGCTGCATCCGCTCTATGCTTCCGGCCAAGCGCTCATACTTGTTCGACATCCGCTCTATGCCTCTGGCTAAGCGCTCATACCCGCCCGACATCCGCTCTATGCCTCTGGCTAAGCGCTCATACCCGCCCGGCAACCGCTCTATGCCCCTGGCGAAGCGCTCATACTCACGCGACATCCGCTCTAAGCCTCCGTCCAAGCGCTCATACTCGATTGTCATCCGCTCTAAGCCTCCGTCCAAGCGCTCATACTCACGCGGCATCCGCTCAAAAATTCCCTCCCACACTACAGTCTTTTCCCAATGAACAAATTGAGGAATGAGTACAAGCAGCGTGCCAGCGAGCAAAAGATGTTTCAAGGCCAATGGAGTCATTTACTTCATTCAAATAACTGCCCATTCAAACAATTTGTTATGATTTTATATAATAATCGGGTAAAGTAGACAGAAAGAAAAGAGGCGATTCTGAATGACCACAGTTTATGATTTTACCGTGCAAACAGCAGGCGGAGAAAATAAATCTCTAAAAGAATACGAAGGAAATCCAATGGTAATTGTCAATACTGCAAGTAAATGCGGTTTCACGAAACAATTTAAAGAGTTACAGGAACTATATGAAGAATATAAAGACCAGGGTCTAGTCATATTAGGCTTCCCTTCCGATAACTTCAATAACCAGGAATTTGACGATATTGATGAGACCGTCAGCTTCTGTCAGGTAAACTACGGTGTTACATTTCCTATGTTTGCGAAGGTTGATGTCAAGGGTGAGAGTGCAGAACCGCTTTTTACCTATTTATCAGAACAGCAAAAGGGAGTATTGACGGAAGGGATCAAATGGAACTTTACGAAGTTTTTAATTGATTCTGACGGTCAAGTAGTGGACCGCTTTGCACCGCAGACGAACCCTTTAAAAATGCAAAAGTCTATAGATAAACTTCTTCACGAATAATCCGAATAGTTAGTTTACAGATATCCGGCTTGACACGTATCATTGTCGCTGATAACCTTTTAATAATCTGAATTGACAATAGTAATTCTAGGAGGCAGAAAGTTAATGTGGGAATCAAAGTTTTCTCGTGAAGGTCTGACGTTCGATGATGTATTATTGGTGCCGGCTGCATCTGAAGTATTGCCGAAGGCTGTTTCGCTGTCTGTGAATTTGACGGACGATATCAAGTTGAACATTCCTATTATCAGTGCTGGGATGGACACAGTGACGGAATCAAAGATGGCAATCTCTATGGCTCGTCAGGGCGGAGTGGGAATTATCCATAAAAACATGAGTATTGAAGAGCAAGCTGAGCAAGTTATTACAGTAAAGCGCTCTGAAAATGGTGTTATTAAAAATCCATTTTTCCTAACGCCTGAGCATCAAGTATTTGATGCCGAACATTTAATGGGTAAATACCGCATTTCTGGTGTACCAATCGTTAATAACATGGAAGAGAAAAAGCTGGTTGGTATTTTAACAAACCGCGATCTTCGATTCATTCAGGATTATTCCATCGTCATTGATGAAGTCATGACAAAAGAGAACTTAGTGACAGCTCCTGTAGGGACTACACTAGAAGATGCAGAGAAGATGCTGCAGCAATATAAAATCGAGAAACTGCCGATTGTGGATGAGAATGGTATCCTAAACGGTTTGATTACAATTAAGGATATTGAGAAAGTAATTGAGTTCCCGCACGCAGCGAAAGATCAGGCAGGACGCCTATTGGTCGGTGCAGCTGTCGGAGTCACTGCAGACACGTCTACGCGCCTGGAGAAGCTAGTACAGGCTGAAGTCGACATTGTAGTAATCGACACCGCACACGGACATTCTAAGGGTGTTATTGACACAGTGAAAGAGATCCGGGCAAAGTATCCGCATCTTGCGATTGTTGCAGGAAACGTAGCTACAGCTGAAGCAGCAGAAGCACTGTATGAAGCAGGTGCTGACGTGGTGAAGGTTGGTATTGGACCAGGTTCCATTTGTACGACACGCGTTGTAGCGGGCGTGGGTGTACCGCAAATCACGGCTATTTACGAGTGTGCGACAGTTGCGCGTAAATACGGCAAGACCATCATTGCCGACGGCGGAATTAAGTACTCAGGTGATATTGTCAAAGCATTGGCTGCTGGCGGACATGCAGTTATGCTGGGAAGCTTACTGGCAGGTACTACGGAAAGTCCGGGCGAGTCTGAAATTTACCAGGGCCGCCGTTTTAAAGTATACCGCGGTATGGGGTCCGTTGCTGCAATGGAAAAAGGGTCAAAAGACCGTTACTTCCAAGAGGATGAGAAGAAGCTTGTACCGGAGGGCATCGAAGGCCGTATGCCGTACAAAGGGCCGCTGGCAGATACTATTCATCAGCTAATAGGCGGTATTCGCGCGGGAATGGGCTATTGCGGTTCCAAAGATTTGGAAGCTCACCGTGAAAATGCACAATTTATTCGCATGACGGGTGCAGGATTACTGGAAAGTCATCCGCATCAGGTACAAATAACAAAAGAGGCACCGAACTATTCAGTGCGCTAATAAATAAAAGACAGCGGAAATGCTTCCGCTGTCTTTTTCCGTCGGGATGGAGCAGGGGAATATGCCATAACTGCGGGTGAATGTCTGTTTTTTTTCGCTAAGCTTACCCGGCGGCGTTTGAATATGGTACACTAATTTTTGATATTGTGACTACGGGGGTAAGATGAGTGAAAAAAGTAACACGAAGATGGCTGGCAGCGCTGATGGTGCCAATGATGTTGTTAATGACGTGTGGAGTTCAGTCGCCTGCCGCAGCGGAAGAGGCTGATGAACCTTCATTGGAGCTCCGTGTAAACGGTGCAATTTTAATAGATGCGGATAGCGGCAAAGTATTATACGAGGAAAATGCGGATCAGCCGCTCGGCATTGCGAGTATGACGAAAATGCTGACAGAGTACTTGATGTTTGAAGCAATTGAAGATGGAACAATTACTTGGGATCAAAAGTATCACGTGACAGATTATACGTATAAAGTGTCCCAGGACCGCCGTTTAAGTAACGTCCCGCTGCGCCGTGACGGTTCCTACACCATTCGTGAATTATATGAAGCAGTAGCAATTTACTCAGCGAATGCCGCAACAATAGCGATTGCAGAGTCCATTGCTGGGACAGAGGAAGAGTTTGTCAGCTTGATGAATGAAAAAGCAGATGAACTTGGATTGACTGATTATAAATTCGTTAATTCAACGGGGCTGAATAACAGTGATTTACAGGGCATGCATCCAAGTAATACAGGCGGGAAAGATGAAAACGTCATGCCTGCACGCTCAGTTGCCAAATTGGCGTATCATTTATTGAAAGAATATCCTGAAGTACTGGATACGACAAAAATCAGCAAAAAGACTTTCCGTGAAGGAACGAGTGACGCCATTGATATGATGAACTGGAATTTCATGCTGCCTGATCTGGCTTATGAATATCCTGGCATCGATGGTTTAAAGACAGGAACAACGGAATTTGCAGGGCATTGTTTCACGGGAACTGCAGTGCGTGATGGCAGACGGGTTATTGCCGTCGTAATGAATGCAGTGGATGAAAAAGGTGTAGGCTCTTATGAAGCACGTTTTGATGCTACACGTAAATTATTTGATTATGGATTCGATAAATTCTCTGAAACAGAATTATTGCCGGCAGGGCATCAGTTCAAGAAGCAGAAAACACTGAATGTCGTCAAAGGAAAAGAGAAAAAGGTGGCAATTGCCACAAACAATCCGATCAGCCTGCTGGTCCGCAATGATGAAGAAAAAGATTATAAAACTGAACTGGTACTCGATGATAAGCTAGTAAAGAACGGTCAGATTCAAGCACCTATTGAAAAAGGCACAGTTATTGGCCATGTAAAATTGGTGAAAAAAGACGGTTCAGATTACGACTTTATTGACGGAAAAACTGCCGGCGCAGAAGTAATCACGACGGAGGATGTGCAGAAGGCAGGCTGGTTCTCATTAACATTGGGCGCAATCGGCAATTTCTTCTCCAATGCATGGAAAAGTTCGACCGGTTTCGTAAAAGGTCTGTTTGAATAAATAAAAAAGCAGCGCACTAGTCAGGTGCGGCTGCTTTTTTTATATTCCACGCTTCAAGCAGTTTTGGAACTGCAATGTTGATCTCTTCTTCAGAAAGTCCGCCAAAGCCGATCAGGAACGAAGGCGAAGAGGGTGCCGGCGTTACCCTGTATGTCTCGAGCCCGCGCACTTTAATCCCTGACTGCAGAGCTTCCCGAATCAGCTCCTTTTCCGTGGCTTCCGTATGCACATGCAGCAGCACATGCATGCCGGCTTCATCGCCGGAAAATGAAATAGCCGGTTCATATGACCTCAGCAAGGTTGTCAGTACATGCATTTTCCGCCGGTAAATCTTCCGCATACGATTTAAGTGACGGGAAAATTGTCCATCTGCCATGAAGCGTGCCAGAATATGCTGATCGATGCGCGGCACGGAGGAAGAATAGGGGATAAAGGCTTGCCGATAGGCGTCTAATAACAGCGGCGGGAGAACCATATAGGCAATCCGCATCGAAGGCATGAGTGATTTCGTAAACGTACTGAGATAAATAACGTTTTCCCCTTTATCCATACTTTGCAGGGAGGGGATGGGACGGCCGCGGTAACGGAATTCGCTGTCATAATCGTCTTCAATTATAAAAAATTCTGGATTCGTTGCTGCCCAGTTCAAAAGGGCAGTTCTGCGGGCAGCAGTCAGCACTGTACCGGTCGGAAACTGATGGGAAGGGGTAACATAGGCAATTGTCGCATTCGAGCGCTGAAGAGCCTTTACGTCAAGTCCGTCCTCATCGACAGCAACAGGAATCATCTGCCGGCTGTTCTCAGAAAAGACATGCCTCGTCATCAGGTAGCCGGGGTCTTCAATTGCATAGCATGCCTGTTCTCCTAATATGCGGATAATTAACGGCAGCAGCTGCTCTGTGCCGGACCCGACAATGATTTGATCAGGCGTGCAGTCGACTCCGCGTGAATGATACAGATAGCGTCTAATTTCTTGGCGCAGCTCAATATCACCATGCGGATCACCGAGCAGTAAAAGATGCGCGTGTGCAGTATCCATGATATCACGGGCATATTTCCTCCAGGCAGTGAAAGGAAAGTTCTCTGTATCAATAGAGCCCGGTGAGAAATCATATTGCACAGGTGTTGCCGTGGGCACAGAAGCAGGCATCTCTGACTTCACGGGCTGTACATAAGCCAGTTCTTCAATCGCCTGCACAAAGTAGCCTTTACGCGGTTCCGCCGCAATAAATCCTTCTGCGGTCAGCTGGTCATAAGCCATTTCAATCGTCGTCTGACTGACATTCAGAAACTCTTCAAGCCGCCGTTTGGAAGGAAGTTTCATGCCGACAGGAAATTTGCCGTCGATTATATCCTGTTTAATTTGATTATATATTTGCAGATAAAGCGGTGTATCTGAATGCTTTTGAAGCTCAATGAAAATCATATCCAAAGTATTTCCCTCCATCTGACCACGTCAATAATTATCAAACTGGCTATTTTCACGTGGTCAAATTCCATTATACTGAAAATATAGAAAAGGGGGAAGAAAAATGAATTTCAATTATGGCGGCGTTATTATGGATGTAATCAATGCAGAACAGGCAAAGGTAGCGGAGGCGGCAGGAGCGATTGCAGTCATGGCTTTGGAGCGGGTGCCTTCGGATATACGGGCAGCCGGCGGTGTAGCGCGTATGGCAGACCCGCGAATTGTAGAAGAAGTGCAACAGGCAGTATCCATTCCCGTAATGGCGAAAGCACGGATCGGACATATTTCAGAAGCGCGTGTGCTGGAAGCGCTGGGTGTTGATTATATTGACGAAAGTGAAGTACTGACACCTGCCGATGATGAGTTCCATTTGCTGAAGAGTGACTTTAAAGTGCCATTTGTCTGTGGTGCGAGAAACCTTGGTGAAGCGGCAAGACGTTTGGGTGAGGGAGCTAAAATGCTCCGTACGAAAGGGGAGCCGGGCACGGGCAATATTGTGGAAGCTGTGCGTCACTTGCGCATGATCAATGCACAGGTGAGTAAAGTGGTGCATATGAGCACGGATGAATTGATGACGGAAGCACGTGATCTGGGTGCACCGTATGAAATATTGCTTGCTATTAAAGAAGCGGGCCGTCTGCCGGTCGTAAACTACTCAGCCGGGGGCGTCGCAACGCCAGCAGATGCAGCATTAATGATGGAACTTGGAGCGGACGGAGTATTCGTCGGGTCAGGAATTTTCAAATCAGATAACCCTGAGGCATTTGCCCGTGCAATTGTACAGGCAACGGCTAACTATCAGGATTATCAGCTGATTGCGGAACTTTCAAAGAACATTGGTGTACCGATGAAAGGTCTGGAAATCTCGAAGCTCTCAGAAAGTGAATTAATGGCGACCCGCAGCTCGTGAATTAGTGCGGAACCAGTACCCGGATTTGTCTGGGGATTGGATAGAAATCGTATAATATTGCAGACCCGCTGTTAGCGCAGGGATGGATCAACTCTTGGTTCCCATCGGCCCGTCAAAGGTGCCGCCCGTGTGCGCTGCAGCGGTTTTTTTCGCGTTACGGCTGCCTCGTGTTTCTTTGTATATCCTGCAGAAAAACGCACCATGTCCCTTGTCAATAGTCAGAATTTGTAGTATGGTATAATTAATTTCACATACATCACGATGATAGGAAGCAGTAGCGACAGTGTTTTTTTTAGAGAGCCGGCGGATGGTGTAAGCCGGTAAAAACCGTTGTGAATCCGTCCTGGAGTAGCAGAACTGAAATCAGTAGGTTGTGCCGGTCAGTTGAGCCGATATCTCAAACAAGTGGGCTGGCAATCAGTCAATTTGGGTGGCAACGCGGGTAGTTCTCGTCCCTATTTTAGGGGATGGAGGGCTTTTTTTATTGCTTTTTATTATCAGTGAGGTAATTACAAGGAGGCGGATGGAATGCTGGACAGTAAAGTATTGCGCGCGAATTTTGAAGAGGTAAAAGAAAAACTCAGCAAGCGCGGGGAAGATCTGACAGACTTTGAGAAGTTCGGCGGGCTGGACGAGAAGCGCCGCGAAATATTATCAAAAGTAGAAGTGCTGAAAGCGGAGCGCAACGAAGTATCACAGCAAGTTGCGCAAATGAAGCGCAACAAAGAAAATGCAGATGAAGTCATCGCGCGAATGAAGACAGTCGGTGAAGAAATCAAAGCATATGACCAGGAGCTTGCGAAAGTTGAAGAGGAATTGAATTATGTTCTTATGCGCATCCCAAATATTCCGCACGACAGTGTGCCAGTAGGGGACAGTGAAGATGATAATGTGGAAGTGCGCACATGGGGTGAGCTGCCGAAATTTGATTTCGAGCCAAAACCGCACTGGGAAATTGGAACAGATCTGCAGTTGCTCGACTTTGAACGTGCAGCAAAAGTAACTGGCAGCCGTTTTGTATTTTACCGCGGACTGGGTGCCCGACTGGAACGTGCACTAATCAACTTCATGCTTGATCTTCATCAGGAAGAGCACGGCTATGAGGAAATGCTGCCGCCTTATTTGGTAAACCGTACGAGTCTGACGGGAACAGGGCAACTGCCAAAGTTTGAGGAAGATGCATTCTTGATTGAAGAAGAAGACTACTTTTTGATCCCGACATCTGAAGTGCCGGTGACGAACTTCTATCGTGATGAAATTTTGGACGGTGCAAAGTTACCGATTGCTTTCACAGCATACAGCACAAATTTCCGTTCTGAAGCAGGATCAGCAGGACGTGATACACGCGGCCTGATTCGCCAGCATCAGTTCAATAAAGTGGAACTTGTCCGTTTCGTGAAGCCGGAAGATTCTTATGACGAGTTAGAAAAACTGACAGGCCATGCAGAGCGCGTGTTGCAGTTATTAAAGTTGCCGTACCGTGCACTTAAGATGTGTACAGCAGATTTAGGATTCACGGCTGCTAAGAAGTATGACCTGGAAGTATGGATTCCTACGCAAAATGTCTATCGTGAAATCTCATCTTGCTCTAATTTTGAAGACTTCCAAGCACGCCGCGCACATATTCGTTTCCGCCGCGAGCCTGGAGCAAAGCCCGAGTATGTTCACACATTGAACGGCAGCGGTTTGGCTGTCGGACGCACAGTGGCGGCAATCTTGGAAAATTATCAGCAGGAAGACGGATCTGTCGTAATTCCTGAAGTGCTTCGTCCTTACATGGGCGGAAAAGAGAAAATCGAGGCGCCAAAATAAACATGAAAAGAAAAGAAGCCGGCCCTTACGAGTCTGACTCGAGGCGCTTGGCTTCTTTTTTTTCTGCTTTTCTTTTATCTCGAAGCAAACGGAAAAAGCGGGTTAAAAGTTGTCCGCACTCTTCTCCGAGTACGCCTTCAGTGACTTCACATTCATGATTGAATCTGGGGTCATTGAGGAGCTGGTAGAAAGTGCGGACACAGCCGCCTTTTGGATCACGTGCGCCGTAGACCACCCGGGGAATACGTGACTGCAAAATGGCGCCTGCACACATAGGGCAAGGTTCAAGTGTAACGTATAATACAGTGTCTTCTAAACGCCAGCTGCCTATCTTTTCACAGGCAATCTGGATAGCAGACAGCTCGGCATGTGTGACGGCATTTTGTGTGGTTTCACGCAAGTTATGCGCGGCTGCAATGACCTCTCCGTTATGCACAATAACTGCACCAATTGGCACTTCGGCGAGTGCAGCTGCTTTTTCAGCTTCTTCTATTGCCAACCGCATATAATACACATCATCTTTCATTGGCTATTCACTCCCTGACATCAGTTTATCATGAGGTTTATCAAAATCAATCATTGAAATGTTCCACGTGAAACGTATGAATGAAAACTATGGAACTGTCTAATATTAATGTCATTCTGCACAGCCGAATATGCTAAAATAGGACATGCAACGAAAGGAAAGGGTGAGTGGTGAATGTTTGTCCCATTTATTGCAGTAGAAGGCCCCATTGGTGTAGGGAAGACTACATTGACCGCAGCAATTGCTGAAGCCTTTTCATTTAATCAGCTGCAAGAAATCAGTGGGGAGAACCCTTTTCTGGATCAGTTTTATCAAGATAAAGAAAAGTGGAGTTTCCAGACGGAAATGTTTTTTCTCTGTAATCGCTATGAGCAACTGAAACAAATTAATAAAGAGTATATTTCCAATGGATTGCCAGTCGTGGCGGATTACCATGTATTCAAAAACATGCTGTTTGCCCAGCGCACACTGGAATCGAATGATTTCGTGAAGTATAAAGAAATTTATCATATATTGACGAAAGATCTGCCGATGCCGAATATCGTTATTTCATTGTCCGCGACTTTGCCGACGCTGCTGCAGCGAATTGATGAGCGGGGAAGATCATATGAAGCTGATATGGACCGAGATTATTTACAGCAGCTGGCGGACGATTACCGTACGTATTTGCCGGAGTTTGAAAGGACATATCCTGACATTCCTGTCATTCATATAAATGGCGATGAGATGGACTATGTGCGAAACAAAGAAGATATGGATGAGATATTGCATAAAGTGGGCAAAGCAGTTGAGAAAGGTTTGAATTCAAATGAAGTCATATGATATTCCGTCAAATAGTGTATTTGCGGTAGCAGGAATGGTTGGGGCAGGTAAGTCAACCATGGCTCATGCGATTGCTGAGCGGCTTGGTTTTCAAGAGTCGCTGGAAAATGTTGCAGAGAATCCATACTTGGAAAGATTTTATGACGATTTTGAGCGCTGGAGCTTCCATCTGCAGATTTTCTTTTTAGCGGAACGTTTTAAAGAGCAAAAGCATATCTTCGAGAGTGGCGGCGGATTTGTACAAGACCGTTCTATTTACGAAGATGTAGGGATCTTCGCCAAGATGCATGCAGATAAGGGGACGATGGAAGCCGTCGATTTTGAAACGTATATGAGCCTATACGATGCGATGGTTATGACGCCGTATTTTCCGCATCCGAATGCGCTGATTTATTTAGAAGGCCCGATGCAGACGATTCTGGACCGCATTGAAGAACGCGGCAGGGATATGGAGCTGCAGACACCGCGCAGCTACTGGGAAGAGATGTATCGGCGGTATGAGCAATGGATTGATTCATTCACAGCATGTCCGGTTGTTCGCCTGAATATTACGGATTATGATTTATTAGCAAATGAAGACGATATCGAATTGGTTATTGAAAAAATTGCAAAGACAATAAAGAAAACGACATCCTAAACGTAAAGGATGTCGCTCCTAAACGTAAAGGATGTCGCTTCTCTGTTAATGCGCAGGGACTTCAGTAAAAAACTCTTGGTATAGTTCACGAAGAACAATGTTTTCATCTTTTTCCTGTATACCAAATACCAAACTGACTTCTGAAGATCCCTGATTAATCATTTCGATATTTGCACCTGTCCGGGCAATGGCGGATGCAGCACGTGCTGCAAGACCTCTTGCATGACGCATACCTTCACCGACTAATACAACCATTGAATAATCACGTTGGAAATGTACATCATCGGGATGCAATTCCTCTTCAATACGCTTTAGGATCCGTGCTTCTTTTTCAGGAGTCAGATGTTCATCACGAATGATGACTGACAGATTATCGATACCGGATGGCGTATGCTCATACGGGATTTCTTCTTCTTCGAGAATCTCCAGTAAATGACGGCCAAAACCAATTTCAAGATTCATCAGATATTTATCAACGAAAAGTGTGGAGAAACCATTGTCCGCTGCAATTCCTACAACAGGCTGCAAGTTATGGTCACGGTTCCGTACAATCATTGTGCCTGGCGCACTTGGATTATTCGTATTTTTGATGCAAACAGGGATCTTATGACGGAATGCCGGCACCAGTGCTTCCTCGTGGAACACGGAAAAGCCCGCATACGCCAGTTCCCGCATTTCCCGATATGTCATAGCGTCGATTGCACGCGGGTTTTCAATAACAGTCGGATTTGCCGAAAAAACGGAATCCACGTCGGTGAAATTTTCGTAAAGTTCTGCATTCGTTGCAGCAGCTAGTAAAGCACCTGTGATATCGGAGCCCCCGCGGTTAAACGTACGCAATGTTCCGTCTTCTGTGTAGCCAAAGAAGCCCGGAAATACAATAATGCCCTCTTTATCGCGCAGTTTACAAAGCTTTTCATTACCTTCTGGAAGGGCACGCACACGTTCCGGACGCTGATTAACGAGTAACCCGCCGTCTCTCGGGTTCACGTACTCTGCTTCCACACCAATATGCTGAAAGTAAGCCGCAATCAATTTTGCATTATTATCTTCACCGGCAGCTTTTAAACTGTCTACGTATAGAACATCATCTGATTGATCTTTGTTAAGACGTCTGATTACATCTTGTTCGATGACCTGAGCAATTTCTTCATCCAGACCTAGTCCTTCGGCAATCTCTTTATAACGGCCGACAACTTTGTTCAAAGCTTCTGTTGTATCTTGACCGGCAAGTGAAGTGTCTGCCAAGTTAATCAGCAGATCCGTCACCTTAATGTCAGAAGAAGAACGTTTACCTGGCGCAGAGACAACAACGATTTTTCTCGATGGATCGGACATGACAATGTCGACCACTTTCCGAATTTGTTCGGCTGATGCGACGGACGTACCGCCAAATTTACAAACTTTCATAAAGTACCATATCCTATCTGTTTTGAGATTATCTATCTAAATTTAGAAGATTCGTGAAAACGGGTTGTTATTAAAGGCAGAATTCTCTATAATTGTCCTTATACAAAGAACGATTGTTTTTTCATAGTGTACATATAGTTAGGAGAATCGTCAAATGAAAAATGAAATTAGTATTGGTTTGCTGGGCTATGGAGTTGTAGGAAGCGGTGTGGCAACAATTTTGCACAACCACCAGGAAGACTTGCAGCACAAGCTGGGTGTTCCTGTGTCGATCAAGAAAGTAGTCGTTAAAAATCTTGATAAAAAACGTAATGGCGTGATACCTAAAGAAAAGTTCACTACATCACTCGATGAAGTGCTGAATGACCCTGAAATTGATCTGATTATAGAAGTAACAGGCGGTTCATCCGAAGCAATTCGCCGGTCATTGGAAGCAGGCAAGGGTGTGGTTACAGCAAATAAAGATGTAATGGCAGAATCGGGACCTGAATTATTGAAGTTAGCGGATGAAAACAAATGTGATCTATTATATGAAGCGAGTGTAGGCGGGGGTATCCCGCTGATCCGTACACTGGAAGATGGATTAGCAGCTGACCGGATTACTGCGCTGACAGGAATCGTTAATGGGACAACTAACTTCATTCTAACAAAGATGAAGCATGAAAATAAGACCTATGAAGACGCGTTGGCAGAAGCAACAGAGCTCGGATTTGCAGAGGCAGACCCGTCAGCAGACGTAGACGGCCTTGATGCAGCGCGCAAGATGGTAATTCTGGCTTCTCTGTCATTCTCTACAGAAGTGGATCTTGATGATGTGTTTGTCCGCGGCATGAAAGAAATTGCAGACGGTGATCTGCAGCTTGCTGAGCAGTTTGGCTATACAATTAAAATGACAGGTTCTGCGAAGAAAGACGAAGAAGGTATTGAGGTGGCGGTAGAACCGGTATTTGTTCCGAACTCGCATCCGCTTGCAACAGTCAATAATGAGTTCAACGCAGTATACGTATACAGTGATGCAGTAGGTGAGACGATGTTCTACGGACCGGGTGCAGGTTCACTTCCGACAGCCACTTCTGTAACAGGCGACGTGGTCGCGGCTTGCCGGAATATCTTGCTTGGCGTCAAGGGCAAGAGATTGCACGCACCGCAATTCGAGCGCAAAGTAAAAACAGACGAACAGAAGTATGCGCGCTATTTCCACCGCATTACAGTCCGCGATGAAGTGGGTGTACTGACGGAACTGACTTCTATCTACAGTCATCATAAAGCAAGTCTTGCGACAGTCGTGCAAGACTCTGACCGGCATGAAGAAGGTGCAGACTTAATTTTCATTACACATAAAATTTCACGTCAGCAGCATTTAGACATTTTAAAAGACTTAAAAGATACACCAGCGGTCATTGACATTACAAGTCATTACCGGGTGGAAGGAGAATAAGGAATTATGAGAAGATGGAATGGATTGATCGAAGAGTATAAAGAGTGGTTGCCGGTGACAGAAAATACACCCGCGTTAACATTGCAGGAAGGTAATACGCCGCTGATCCACTTAGAGAATTTATCGAAACAGTGGGGAATCAACCTATATGTGAAAACAGAAGGAACGAATCCAACGGGCTCATTTAAAGACCGCGGTATGGTAATGGCAGTTGCAAAGGCGAAGGAAGAAGGAAAGACAGCGCTGATTTGTGCATCAACAGGCAACACGTCTGCTGCAGCTGCAGCTTACGGGGCGCGTGCAGGCATGCGTACGATTGTTGTAATCCCGGAAGGCCGTATTGCACTTGGTAAACTGGCACAGGCCAAAATGTACGGTGCGGAGATTGTAGCAATTGAAGGCAACTTTGACGAAGCGCTTCGCATGGTGCGTGAAGTCGGGGAAGGGAAAATTGCACTGGTGAATTCCGTCAATCCATATCGTCTGGAAGGACAAAAGACGGTGGCGTTTGAGGCAATCGAACAGCTTGGCAGCGTACCGGATATCTTTGCTTTGCCGGTCGGTAATGCAGGGAATATTTCTGCGGCATGGAAAGGCTTCAAAGAGTATGCAGAGAAAAAAGGAACAGCTACGCCGAAATTACTCGGTGTGCAGGCAGACGGTGCAGCACCGATCGTTTATGATCGTGTGTTTGATGAGCCTGAAACTGTTGCAACGGCCATTCGTATCGGAAATCCGGCGAGCTGGCATTTAGCAACTCAGGCGCTTGAAGAATCAGGCGGAGATATCCTGTCCGCAACGGACGAAGAAATTCTGGAAGCGTATCAATTGCTTGCCGCAACAGACGGAATCTTCGCTGAACCTGCGTCTTGCGCAACAATTGCAGGAATCAAAAAGCGTCTCGACGCAGGATTGATTGAAAAAGGAACGACAATTGTCGGTATCCTGACTGGTAATGGGCTGAAAGATCCGGAAACAGCAATCAACGTCAATTCACATAAACCATTGATGACAAATGAACAGTTCAATAACTTCCTGAATGAATTGAAAGAGGGGAACGACTAATGTTAGAAGCCGGTTTTACAGTGACCGTGCCTGCCACAACGGCAAACCTCGGACCGGGCTTTGATCATTTAGGTCTTGCCCTTTCACTAACTATGTCGATAGAAGTTGCACCGGCTGATCAATGGTATGTTTTATATCAAGATAAGGAATATGCTGCACTTCCAACGGATGAAACAAACTTAATTGTACAGACCATCCAGCAGGTGGCGGCGCGGTATGATCAACAGGTTTCACCGCAAAAGCTGGCAGTGCGTTCGGATATACCGCTAGGAAAAGGTCTGGGCAGCAGCGCCACAGCTATTGCAGCGGGTATAGAAATTGCAAGTGAGCTGACAGGACTGCAATTGTCCCCGAAAGATAAACTGCGGATCGGCAGTGAGCTTGAAGGACATGCGGATAATGTAACGGCGGCATTGATTGGCGGTATGACAGTTTCATACTTTACCGAAGATGAAATGGAAGTATTGACTTTCCCTGCACCTCCAATCGGCATCGTTATTCTGGTTCCGCCAGTAGCTTTAAAAACAGAAGCTTCACGCGGCTTGCTTCCTGAACAGCTGGCACATAAAGATGCAGTGCGCGGAAGTGCGGCAGGAAGTGTCATGACTGCCGCAATTGCGCAAGCTGACTGGGTGACCGCCGGGCGAATGATGGAACGTGATCTGTATCACGAACCGTACAGAAAGGTCGGGTTTCCTAATTTCGATGAAATCCGCATTGCCTGCAAAGAGGCGGGTGCGTATGGCATGACAATCAGTGGAGCGGGACCGTCATTATTCATTGCTGTACCGCCTGAAACAGAACAGCAAGTGGCAGCATCACTAAATCAGCGCTTCCCGCATTACCAGGCGCTGGCTCTGCAGCCGGCAGAAACTGGAGCGTTCATAACAAAATAAAAACAGCGTCAGGACCAAACCGGCCCTGACGCTGTTTTTAGATAGGCAAAGAAATTTCGCCGTGGAATAACGGACACGTTTGCCTCAATTTTATGCAATAAAAAAACGTTACATCAAGTAACGTGTAATGTCTAAAATATGGCGGAGGAAGAGGGATTCGAACCCCCGCGGGCTTTAACACCCCTGTCGGTTTTCAAGACCGATCCCTTCAGCCGGGCTTGGGTATTCCTCCGTATTGGACAAGTAATACTTTACCACGTGTTTTATAAAGTGTCAACCACTTTCTTTAAACTTTTCTTTTCTGCGAAAAATAAAGCGCCAGCTATAAAAACCGGCAAGCGCGGCGGACTGCAGCAGAGCGGCAAACAGATAGTTAAATTCAGAACCGGAGAAAAGAATGACGAGCAGACCGAGTATAACAGCAGGCAACACGACAGCTGCATAGATTCGCACTTCAGGATTACGGAAACGCAGTTCAAATCGTTTGGAGTCATTCATACTGTTCACCTCGCTGAATTTTCAATTAGCATAGCATAAGACGGGTTTCCCAGCCAAATGATATTCAATGTATTTTGCTGCAAATAAAAGTAATTACAGAAGTCATTCCAAAAAGATGCGGGGTTTACCGTTGCATTCATTATTAACTATGGGTATAATAGAAAATGCCGTGCTAGGTGGGGAATTAGCGGTGCCCTGTAACTTGCAATCCGCTCTAGCAAGACTGAACTCCTTCTCGAGGCTGTCCGTATGTAGGGTCTGCCTTTTGCACGTAGTGTTGACGCCTGGGTCCTGCGCAATGGGAACCCATGAACCATGTCAGGTCCGGAAGGAAGCAGCATTAAGTGGACTCTCTCATGTGCCGCGGGGCAGCCTAGGCCGAGCCAACGACAAGAGTAACGCTTATGTGCGGCAGTCGAAGGAAGGTGCACGGCATTAATTTAACCATTCACTCGCCCATTTTACGATGGGCGAGTTTTTTCTGTCCCGGAAATAGTGTATACTTCGGAGTAGCACGTATATATTGAGAGGGAGCGATTTACAGTGTCCGAGAAAAAGATGAACGTAGAAAGTTTTAATTTGGATCACACGAAAGTGAAAGCACCTTATATTCGATTAGCGGGAACTTCAGAAGGACGAAATGGCGATAAGATTTCCAAGTATGATATTCGTTTCTGTCAGCCTAATAAAGATCATATGGATATGCCGGCACTTCATTCGCTGGAGCATATGATGGCGGAATTCAGCCGGAACCATTCAGATCAAATCGTCGATATCAGCCCAATGGGTTGCCAGACGGGTTATTATTTGGCTGTCATCAACCATGAAGACTATGATGATATCCTTTCTATAGTAGAGAAAACATTAAATGACGTCTTGGAAGCGACAGAAGTGCCGGCGTGCAACGAAGTGCAATGCGGCTGGGCGGCGAGTCACAGTCTCGAAGGCGCAAAAGAAATTGCGCGCACGATGCTGGATAAGAAGGACGAGTGGACAGAAGTATTTGCATAAGATATCCAAGCGATTAACAGTAAAAAAATCAGGTTTCATGATATAATAGAAGTATTATGCAACTGGAGAAAAGGGGGAAATGCAGTTGATTTATCAAGCACTATACCGCGCTTACAGACCGCAGGCTTTCGGTGAAATGTCTGGTCAGCAGGCGATTAAGCAAACCCTGCAAAATACCCTTCTCCATCAGAAGACGACGCATGCCTATCTGTTCTCAGGACCCCGCGGAACAGGAAAGACAAGTGCGGCGAAAATTTTTGCAAAAGCACTGAACTGTGAAAATGGTCCCGCCGCGGAGCCTTGTAATGAATGTGAAACGTGTAAAAGTATCACCGAAGGCTCCAATACGGATGTGACAGAGTTTGACGCGGCTTCCAACTCGCGTGTGGAAGAGATCAGAGACATTATCGAGCGTGTTCATGTGGCTCCTTCCAATGCGCGTTTCAAAGTTTATATCATTGATGAAGTGCATATGCTTTCCAATTCGGCATTTAACGCATTGCTGAAAACACTGGAAGAACCGCCTGCGCATGTTGTATTCATCCTGGCAACGACGGAACCGCATAAACTGCCTCTTACTATTATTTCCAGGTGCCAGCGATTTGATTTCAAACCGATTACGGCTTCTGAAATCATTACGCGTATGGAAAAGGTGCTTGCTGATATTGAAGTCAAAGCAGAGGCCGGTGCATTGCGTGCAATTGCGCAGGCTGCAACCGGCGGAATGCGGGATGCACTCAGCATGCTTGACCAGGCAGTCTCGTTTAGCGGAGATGAACTGACGACAGATGATGCACTGATGGTGACCGGAGCAATCGGTGAAGAAATCTTTTATCAGCTGGCACAAGCGATCCAGTCGAAAGACGCCGGGTCAGCATTATCTTTACTGCATCAATTAATTGCAGAGGGAAAAGATATCGGAAGACTGGCGGAAGATATGATAACATTTTTCCGCGACCTGCTGCTTTTGGGAACGGCCCCAGAACTGACAGACCTGCTGGAATTGATTTCTGACGGGGAGAAGTTTAAAGAGCTCGCTCAGGAGTTCCATCCGGATGAACTGTACAGGAACATCGATATACTTTCTAAAACACAGCAAGAAATGCGTTTCTCCAATCACGGGAAAGTATATATCGAATCGGCTTTATTAAAAATGATTCATTCAGAAGAACAGCGGCCGGTATCCGCCGCTGCGGCTGACCCGGAAATGGCGCAGAAACTGACGGTGCTGGAACAGACGGTCAGACAGCTTCAGCAGCAGCTTGCATCAGGAGCCGTACAGCAAACCGCGGCGGAAGCCCAAGCACCTGCACGAAGAGCAGCGTCATCCGCTTCCAGGTCAGCGAAAGTGCCTACAGGCAAAATTGTGGAGGTACTGAAGGCGGCGACGAAGTCCGATATTCAAGTAATCCGTGAGCAGTGGGCAGGAATGATGCAAAGCTTGCAGCGTTCCCATGCTGCTTTATTGGAAGAGACCGAGCCGGTGGCGGCATCGGAGACGGCCTTCGTGCTGAAATTTAAGTATGAGATTCATTGCCTGATGGCATCAGAAAATGCTACATTACAAGCAGGCTTATCGGATGCGTTATTACAGCGCACAGGCAAAGGCTATGAAGTGGTATATGTAGCTGAAGAAAGCTGGCTGCAGGTCCGTGCCGATTTCATCAGGAAAAATGGATTGGGAAATCAGAAGGACCAAAATAATTCGCAGACATCAAACGCAGATCAGCCTGCTTCCGCATTTATGGAAGAAGCAACACTGGAAGATGCAGATCCCCTCGTAACAGAGGCGGAAAAAATGTTCGGGAAAGATTTTATTACTATAGAAGAGTAAATTACTGAGGAGGAATTATTTATGCGTGGAATGGGAAATATGCAAGGCATGATGAAACAGATGCAGAAAATGCAAAAGAAGATGGCAGAAGCTCAGGAAAGCTTAGGCGAAGAAAGAATGGAAGGTACAGCGGGCGGCGGTATGGTAAAAGTAATCGTATCGGGCCATAAAGAAGTGCTGGAAGTTATTATCGATCCGGAAGCAGTAGACCCGGAAGACGTAGAAATTCTACAAGACTTAATTGTTATCGCTACAAATGAAGCCATTTCAAAAGCAGAAGAGATCACGAACTCCACTATGGGCCAATTCACCAAAGGAATGAACTTGCCTGGGATGTTCTAGGAGGCTGTATAATGCATTATCCTGAACCTATATCTAAATTAATGGACAGTTTTATGAAATTGCCAGGCATCGGCCCCAAAACAGCGGGTCGTCTGGCGTTTTTTGTATTAAGTATGAAGGAAGACACCGTGCTGGACTTTGCCAAAGCATTGGTCGATGCAAAGCGTAACTTGCAATTCTGTTCAGTCTGCGGCCATATTACGGATATCGATCCGTGCTATATCTGCCAAGACCAATCAAGGGACCGCTCGACTATCTGTGTCGTGCAAGATCCAAAAGACGTCATTGCCATGGAGAAAATGAGAGATTACCGGGGACTGTACCATGTGCTCCAAGGCGCCATCTCGCCGATGGACGGCATTGGGCCGGAGGACATCAATGTTCCCTCTTTGCTGACAAGACTGCAAGACGATGAAGTGCAGGAATTAATTCTGGCAACGAACCCTACTATAGAAGGGGAAGCAACAGCAATGTACATTTCAAGGCTGGTAAGGCCGTCTGGAATCACAACAACACGGATCGCACACGGCTTGCCTGTCGGCGGGGACTTGGAATATGCAGATGAAGTTACCTTGTCCAGAGCACTGGAAGGCCGCCGGGAATTATAAAGAACGTCAGGAAAGTTTGAGAGCGGGTGAACTAATTCTCTTCAGAGACGCATATAAATAAGTATCTATGGAAAGAAAGGGCGTTTTCTGTGAGAATTTTAGTAATAGCCGTATTAGGAGTCGTTTCATTATTGTTGCTGAAGATGAACAGAACTACTTTGGAGAAAAACATGGAGCGCTTATCGGTCTTTTGGTTTCGATTAGCTTTTGCGTTTTTCATTCTCTTCTTAATGAACATAGCAGGCGGATTTATTGGAATCTACGTACCTGTTAATATTGCTTCCGGCGTAATTCTCGCCATACTGGGAGTCCCTGGATTTGCAGCACTATGCGGTTTTGCCATTCTTTTTTAAAAGAATGGCAAAAATGCTTGTATTATTAAATGTATGGTGTTATATTTATAAGCGTCGCATTGAGCAGTTGCCAAAACATCAAACTACTGATGAAAAACATTTTTAATAAAAGTGTTGACAACGAAACGGTGAGATGTTATTATTAGAAAGTTGCCTCTTACGAGAGACCAACCAGATGAACCTTGAAAACTGAACAGCAAAACGTTAACGAAATACAGTTTATGCATCTAGCGATGACATAAACAACATGAGTATCTTAATTGATGCCAGCAAATGAAACTCGAGCTAATCGATTTTTCATTCTATCGGGTGTCGAGTCGTAGTGGAGTGCTAGGAAGTGATCGAGCGAAGAAGGGAGCGTACTAACGTACGTGACCGACTGAGCGAGTGAAACTGCCGACGCAATCCGCTGCGAATCGGCGGCCGGTCTTATGGAGAGTTTGATCCTGGCTCAGGACGAACGCTGGCGGCATGCCTAATACATGCAAGTCGAGCGAACTGTTGGAAGCTTGCTTCTAACAGTTAGCGGCGGACGGGTGAGTAACACGTGGGCAACCTGCCCTTCAGATGGGGATAACTCCGGGAAACCGGGGCTAATACCGAATAATCCATTTCTTCGCATGAAGAGATGTTGAAAGACGGCGTTTCGCTGTCACTGAAGGATGGGCCCGCGGCGCATTAGCTAGTTGGTGGGGTAACGGCCTACCAAGGCAACGATGCGTAGCCGACCTGAGAGGGTGATCGGCCACACTGGGACTGAGACACGGCCCAGACTCCTACGGGAGGCAGCAGTAGGGAATCTTCCACAATGGACGAAAGTCTGATGGAGCAATGCCGCGTGAGTGAAGAAGGTTTTCGGATCGTAAAGCTCTGTTGTAAGGGAAGAACAAGTACAGGAGTAACTGCCTGTACCTTGACGGTACCTTACCAGAAAGCCACGGCTAACTACGTGCCAGCAGCCGCGGTAATACGTAGGTGGCAAGCGTTGTCCGGAATTATTGGGCGTAAAGCGCGCGCAGGCGGTCCTTTAAGTCTGATGTGAAAGCCCACGGCTCAACCGTGGAGGGTCATTGGAAACTGGAGGACTTGAGTACAGAAGAGGAAAGCGGAATTCCACGTGTAGCGGTGAAATGCGTAGAGATGTGGAGGAACACCAGTGGCGAAGGCGGCTTTCTGGTCTGTAACTGACGCTGAGGCGCGAAAGCGTGGGGAGCAAACAGGATTAGATACCCTGGTAGTCCACGCCGTAAACGATGAGTGCTAAGTGTTAGGGGGTTTCCGCCCCTTAGTGCTGCAGCTAACGCATTAAGCACTCCGCCTGGGGAGTACGGCCGCAAGGCTGAAACTCAAAGGAATTGACGGGGACCCGCACAAGCGGTGGAGCATGTGGTTTAATTCGAAGCAACGCGAAGAACCTTACCAGGTCTTGACATCCCACTGACCGGCATGGAGACATGCCTTTCCCTTCGGGGACAGTGGTGACAGGTGGTGCATGGTTGTCGTCAGCTCGTGTCGTGAGATGTTGGGTTAAGTCCCGCAACGAGCGCAACCCTTAATCTTAGTTGCCATCATTCAGTTGGGCACTCTAAGGTGACTGCCGGTGACAAACCGGAGGAAGGTGGGGATGACGTCAAATCATCATGCCCCTTATGACCTGGGCTACACACGTGCTACAATGGACGATACAGAGGGCTGCAAACCCGCGAGGGGGAGCCAATCCCACAAAATCGTTCCCAGTTCGGATTGCAGGCTGCAACTCGCCTGCATGAAGCCGGAATCGCTAGTAATCGTGGATCAGCATGCCACGGTGAATACGTTCCCGGGTCTTGTACACACCGCCCGTCACACCACGAGAGTTTGTAACACCCGAAGTCGGTGGGGTAACCCTTACGGGAGCCAGCCGCCGAAGGTGGGACAGATGATTGGGGTGAAGTCGTAACAAGGTAGCCGTATCGGAAGGTGCGGCTGGATCACCTCCTTTCTAAGGATTATGTTCTCTTGTCTGAAATATGACGGAAACATTCGGAAGATGAATCTCCGATTCATCACGTTAACGTTTTGCGTTCAGTTTTGAAGGCTCATTTTTTGAGTGTTCAAAGCTTTTTTCTTGTTCATTGAAAACTGGATAAAACGACATTGAAAGTAATCAAGTAATCAACCGAATTGCATAGTCATATGCAGTTCAAGCAATCTTTTTAACCTTCTGATTCCTATCGCTAGGATGACGTTGGACCTTTTATAGGTTAAGTTAGAAAGGGCGCACGGCGGATGCCTTGGCACTAGGAGCCGATGAAGGACGGCACTAACACCGATATGCTTCGGGGAGCTGTAAGTAAGCTTTGATCCGAAGATTTCCGAATGGGGAAACCCACTGTCCGTAATGGGACAGTACGTGTATGTGAATACATAGCATACTCGTGGCACACCCGGAGAACTGAAACATCTAAGTACCCGGAGGAAGAGAAAGAAACATCGATTCCCTTAGTAGCGGCGAGCGAAACGGGAAGAGCCCAAACCAAGAAGCTTGCTTCTTGGGGTTGTAGGACACTCTATACGGAGTTACAAAGGAATGCATTAGACGAAGCGACCTGGAAAGGTCCGCCGCAGCGGGTAAAAGCCCCGTAGTCGAAAGTGCATTCCCTCCAGAGTGGATCCTGAGTACGGCGGAACACGTGAAATTCCGTCGGAATCCGGGAGGACCATCTCCCAAGGCTAAATACTCCCTAGTGACCGATAGTGAACCAGTACCGTGAGGGAAAGGTGAAAAGCACCCCGGAAGGGGAGTGAAATAGAACCTGAAACCGTGCGCTTACAAATTGTCAGAGCCCGTTAATGGGTGATGGCGTGCCTTTTGTAGAATGAACCGGCGAGTTACGATTCCATGCAAGGTTAAGCTGAGAAAGCGGAGCCGCAGCGAAAGCGAGTCTGAATAGGGCGAATGAGTATGGGGTCGTAGACCCGAAACCAGGTGATCTACCCATGTCCAGGGTGAAGGTCAGGTAACACTGACTGGAGGCCCGAACCCACGTATGTTGAAAAATGCGGGGATGAGGTGTGGGTAGCGGTGAAATTCCAATCGAACCTGGAGATAGCTGGTTCTCTCCGAAATAGCTTTAGGGCTAGCCTCAAACGAAAGAATCTCGGAGGTAGAGCACTGTTTGGACGAGGGGCCCATCCCGGGTTACCGAATTCAGACAAACTCCGAATGCCGATGATTTATGTTTGGGAGTCAGACAGTGGGTGATAAGATCCATTGTCGAGAGGGAAACAGCCCAGACCACCAGCTAAGGTCCCCAAGTATCTGTTAAGTGGAAAAGGATGTGGCGTTGCCCAGACAACCAGGATGTTGGCTTAGAAGCAGCCATCATTTAAAGAGTGCGTAATAGCTCACTGGTCGAGTGGCGCTGCGCCGAAAATGTACCGGGGCTAAACAGATCACCGAAGCTGTGGATTGACCGTATGGTCAATGGTAGGAGAGCGTTCCAAGGGCGTTGAAGCTGGACCGGAAGGACTGGTGGAGCGCTTGGAAGTGAGAATGCCGGTATGAGTAGCGAAAGAAGGGTGAGAATCCCTTCCACCGAATGCCCAAGGTTTCCTGAGGAAGGCTCGTCCGCTCAGGGTTAGTCAGGACCTAAGTCGAGGCCGATAGGCGTAGACGATGGACAACAGGTTGATATTCCTGTACCACCTCCCCGCCGTTTGAGTAATGGGGGGACGCAGTAGGATAGGGTGAGCACACAGTTGGTTGTGTGTCTAAGCAGTGAGGTGGAGAACGAGGCAAATCCCGTTCTCATATAACACTAGGCTGTGACGGCAAGGAGATTGATCTCCGGAGTCCCTGATTTCACACTGCCAAGAAAAGCCTCTAGCGAGGCGGGAGGTGCCTGTACCGCAAACCGACACAGGTAGGCGAGGAGAGAATCCTAAGGTGATCGAGAGAACTCTCGTTAAGGAACTCGGCAAAATGACCCCGTAACTTCGGGAGAAGGGGTGCTCTGGTAGGGTGAATAGCCCGAGAGAGCCGCAGTGAATAGGCCCAGGCGACTGTTTAGCAAAAACACAGGTCTCTGCAAAATCGTAAGATGACGTATAGGGGCTGACGCCTGCCCGGTGCTGGAAGGTTAAGAGGAGGGGTTAGCGCAAGCGAAGCTCTGAATTGAAGCCCCAGTAAACGGCGGCCGTAACTATAACGGTCCTAAGGTAGCGAAATTCCTTGTCGGGTAAGTTCCGACCCGCACGAAAGGCGTAACGATCTGGGCACTGTCTCAACGAGAGACTCGGTGAAATTATAATATGCGTGAAGATGCGCATTACCCGCGACAGGACGGAAAGACCCCGTGGAGCTTTACTGTAGCCTGATATTGAATTCCGGTGCAGCCTGTACAGGATAGGTAGGAGCCTTGGATTCCGGAGCGCCAGCTTCGGAGGAGGCATTGGTGGGATACTACCCTGGCTGTATTGGACTTCTAACCCTTGCCCGTGATCCGGGCAGGAGACAGTGTCAGGTGGGCAGTTTGACTGGGGCGGTCGCCTCCTAAAGAGTAACGGAGGCGCTCAAAGGTTCCCTCAGAATGGTTGGACATCATTCGCAGAGTGCAAAGGCATAAGGGAGCTTGACTGCGAGACCTACAAGTCGAGCAGGGTCGAAAGACGGACTTAGTGATCCGGTGGTTCCGCATGGAAGGGCCATCGCTCAACGGATAAAAGCTACCCCGGGGATAACAGGCTTATCTCCCCCAAGAGTCCACATCGACGGGGAGGTTTGGCACCTCGATGTCGGCTCGTCGCATCCTGGGGCTGTAGTCGGTCCCAAGGGTTGGGCTGTTCGCCCATTAAAGCGGCACGCGAGCTGGGTTCAGAACGTCGTGAGACAGTTCGGTCCCTATCCGTCGCGGGCGCAGGAAATTTGAGGAGAGCTGTCCTTAGTACGAGAGGACCGGGATGGACATACCGCTGGTGTACCAGTTGTCTTGCCAAAGGCATCGCTGGGTAGCTATGTATGGACGGGATAAATGCTGAAAGCATCTAAGCATGAAGCCCCCTTCAAGATGAGATTTCCCATTACGCAAGTAAGTAAGATCCCTCAAAGATGATGAGGTGGATAGGTCTGGGGTGGAAGTACGGCGACGTATGCAGCTGACAGATACTAATCGATCGAGGACTTAACCTATTATAAAAAGAAGTTACTTGAGATACCCAATGTCTTTTATTCAGTTTTGAGTGAACAAGCTTTACTCAAGAAGTCTAGTAACGATGGCGAAGAGGTCACACCCGTTCCCATACCGAACACGGAAGTTAAGCTCTTCAGCGCCGATGGTAGTTGGGGGTTTCCCCCTGTGAGAGTAGGACGTTGCTAGGCAAGCGAAGCCATTCCCTTTGGGGAGTGGCTTTTTTGTGCTTTTGAGAGAATATTTTTCTGTTGTCCGCTCATTCTTTTGGCCATTCGCTCATAGTGGCTGTTCAAGCGCTCATACTTGGGCGGCATCCGCTCTATGTCTTCGGCGATGCGCTCATACCCGCTCGGCATCCGCTCTATGCTTCCGGCCAAGCGCTCATACCTGTTCGGCATCCGCTCTATGCCTCTGGCTAAGCGCTCATACTTGTTCGGCATCCGCTCTATGCTTCCGGCCAAGCGCTCATACTCACGCGGCAACCGCTCTATGTCCCCGGCGAAGCGCTCATACTCACGCGACATTCGCTCTAAGCCTCCGGCTAAGCGCTCATACTCGGTCGGTATCCGCTCTATGTCTTCAGCCAAGCGCTCATACTCGCCCGGTATCCGCTCTATGTCTTCGGCTAAGCGCTCATACCCGCTCGGCCTCCGCTCTAAGCCCCTGGCCAAGCGCTCATACTCACGCGGCATCCCCTCAAAATCTCCTCCCACACCACAGTCTTTTCCCAATGAACAAATTAAGTAATGAGTACAAGCAGCGTGTCAGCGGACAAAACATCTCAAGGTTGGTTGAGCCATTTCAAGGCCCAGTACAACCGCTGGAAAAATCAGCTGTTTTGCCCACTAAAATTATAATTATTCACGGACGCCTAAATAACTTCCTTGATCACCGGCAAAAACTCGCTCTAATATAATTCCGCAAATTAAATAATCCATGGCTGAGAAGCCCATGGATTAGAAAGCAGATATTGTTATTCAATTCAATTTGATCTAATCTGGCTGTCTAATCATACGGAGTAGTAAATGTCGTCATCTTGTTCATAGCGCACGGCAATAGTCTGACCGGTGGATGATTGAAATTGAAGCGTATTTATGTCTAAATTGCCAATAAGAATAGAAAACGAATATTGGTCTTGCTGCGAAGGCAGGAGAGAATAGTGGATAATATCATGAATGAGAGAAGACATATCTTCATAGGAAGTAAAAACATAATATTCATTGACCATATAAGCCGGCATATTGCTCATCCCCTTTTATAGTTTGCTCAAGAGCGCAGTTGACGAGAGAATAGAACAATTTTCTGTTCGCCTAGTATCTGAATGCCGGCTCTCTAAAAATAAAGCCTGTAACGTATACTTTCTTCTCAAAAGAGAATTATAGCGTATAGAAAAATCATTCTGCCAATATTATATAGCAGAATGACGGATAATACTACTGAGTATTGTGAATTTGTAGAAAAAGGGGTAAAAAGTTTATTTTTTTAAACTGAACATAGTTTGCATGAAAGCCAGCAGTGCACTCTTGTCGTCAGAAGACAAACTGATTCCATTAAATGAAACCGATTCTTTTAATACTTTCTCAAGTGCAAGCTCTTTGGTTATTTGTTTCTTTTTTGAAGTGAAAAATGCCTGATCTACTGTATCATTAGGCAGGTATCCGGCCAATATGAGCAACTCGTTCTTATCTGTGTCCAACGCTGTTGCTAACGCACAAATCGTTTCACGGGAAGGATTATAGCGTCCCTTTTCCAATGATGCAATAAAGGAATAACTTAAATCAGCACGCTCTGCCAAATAACGTAAGGTCATTTCTTTTTGTTCACGTATTTTACGCAGGCGCTTACCAAACTCATTCATTTATATTCCCACCTTTTCTACTCAGTCTGCGATTTGCTGATTGATAATACTATCATAACTGATTAATTGATAAATAAAAAGCAATGCTATCGTAAAGGATATAGTAAAATAGTCTAAAATATCGGATATTATAAAAATTTGCAGAAATATCCCGATCGGAATAGAAGTATTTCCGGCAATTAACATGCCGAAATAACCAGCCAACCCCGTGTATACCTACCATTTTTTTTACCTACATATATACAATTCTATCTTAGTTGTAGGGGATCTGCTATACTCCATATCCCTAATTTTTAAGATCTATAACTGTTTATTGCCGTATTTTAAATTCTTTTTCATTTGAAAAATTTTCAGAATAGAAAATAAATGTGTTGACAAAAAGAACAAATAGACATAAAGTGTGTTGTAAGACTAAACAATGTGACTTTTCCACCCTTTTTGTTTAGAAATACAACACAAGTTAAATTTTAATTAAAAGGAGGTTGTAATCTGCACTATCTCGGGATCGCAAAGGAAACTTGTACTTTATAACGTAAACATCTTCTGTACAAAAAATTAGAGCTATTGTTATTTCAAACAGGGCCGGTCTTCTCTCCTTACAATCTTTTGAAAGTATAAAACAGAAAGCGCAGGTGTTGAGAATGCGGCATGAATTCACAAATTGCAGACGAATGAGCAAGTTACAGTCTATTTCACTATTATCGTTTCTAAGTCTTTTATTGGTGGCAGGGGGATGCTCGCCGTTATTTGGCGGAAAGACAAATGGAGATGCAGCAGCGGTTCTGCTTGCCAATGAAAAAGTGGATCCGTATGCGGGAGCGAAAAACGAAGTTCTTTCTTATGTATGGACTACGCGAAAAGAATTATCACTGACATTCAATGGAATGGCCGATAAGAAAACAATGATTAAGCTACTAGATGCACTCGATGAACACCACATTCCAGCTACATTCTTTCTGCCGGGGATTCGGGTAGCCGAAGAGCCTGATATAGCCAAAATGATACTGGAACGCGGTCATGAAATTGAAAACAACACACTTAATCAGCGGGAAATCCGCAATATGAGTTACGAACAATTGTATAAAGAAGTCAAGTTAAGCAATGAAGTTATTCGAAATGAAACAGGCGTAACTCCGCGTTATGTAAGAACTCGATCAGGTGATTCTGATGAGGATTTGCAGGCAGTCGCTGCACAGCTTGGCATGGAGGCAGTTATTAATTACACAATTAATCCGCGCGAAGGGGATATGCAAAGTGCCAAAGAGATCGGTGAATATATTGAAAGATATATAACGCGCGGTTCCATCATTTCTATGCATACAGATATTAATCCCGAAGTTGTCGGTGCAATTCCATATATTGCGAAAGCAGTAGAAAAGATTGGCTATAAGCTGGTCCCGTTAAAAGAATTGGTCAAACGGGGAACGGAACATAAACCATTCGATCAAATTGCAGGATATGACAGTATTCAAATTAATCCAGACTATGAACATATTACACCAAATATTTTTTACGATGCCAAAACTGAAGAAAAGGTTATTGCGTTAACATTTGATGACTGGGGAAGCGATTATACGGTGACAAAGATTCTAGACATTTTAAAAGAAGAGAAAGTGCCATCCACGTTTTTCTTAATTGGTAAAGGTGTAGAAAAAAATCCAAACTTGGCACGTGCCATTTATGAGCAGGGTCATGAAGTGGCAAGTCACTCTTATGGTCATGAAATCGTGACGAAGATGACGCCAGAGGATCTGCAACAAGACTTGGTGAAAGCAAATCAAGTCCTAACGGAAGCCATTCAAGCAAAACCGGTAAGGCTCTTCCGTCCCGCAACAGGAGAAATTGATGAAGAAACGGCAAAGGTTGCCATGGCAACGGGATATAAAAGTATTGCTTTATATGATGTCACACCATTCGACTGGGATGTAGCAAATGATGCGGATGAAATCCTGAAACGCGTCATGAAGAAACGCGGCGAAGGAAGCGTAATTGTTTTGCACATTCTGGATGATAAACATACTATCGAAGCTCTCCCAATGATTATCCACACATTACGTGAGGAGGGCTACACATTTAAACATATGTCGGAATTAATGCGCATGAATAATAACTAATAGATGGAGATGGTCTCAATGGCAAATTCACTATGTGAGCAAATCGCGGATAAGCAAGAAAAAATTGCAGTGGTCGGGCTGGGATATGTGGGTCTGCCGGTAGCCATCGCGTTTTCCGAAGTGGCAGACGTAATTGGATTCGACATAAGCGAGAAAAAGATTGCCGAACTGCTTGAAGGCATTGATATGACGGGTGATGTAGGAGAGGAACGGATTCAAAATACGGATATGCTGTTTACTTCAGACGAAAAGGAGCTGCAAAACGCCAAGTTCTTTGTGATTGCTGTTCCAACGCCAATTCAGTCCGGAAATCTGCCGGACTTGAAATTTTTGCAGATGGCCAGTCAAACCGTAGGAAGGAATATGAAAAAAGGGTCAGTTGTAGTGTATGAATCGACTGTATACCCTGGCGTTACAGAAGAAGTTTGTATACTTGAATTGGAAAAGGCGTCGAACTTGAAATTCGGCACGGACTTTACCGTAGGATACTCGCCTGAACGCATTAATCCGGGTGATCAGGTACATCGCCTTGAAAATATTATCAAAATTGTATCTGGCAGCGATGAACAGACACTTGAAACTATTGCAAATGTCTATGAAATGATTATTGACGCAGGCGTATACCGCGCGGAATGTATTAAAGTTGCAGAAGCCGCAAAGGTAATAGAAAATGCACAGCGGGATATTAATATTGCGTTTATGAATGAGCTGTCTATGCTGTTCAATCAAATGAAAATTGATACACAGGCAGTCTTGCGTGCCGCAAAAACCAAGTGGAATTTCCTTCCATTTACACCCGGGTTGGTCGGCGGACACTGCATTGGGATAGATCCTTATTATTTAACCTATAAAGCTGAGGATTGCGGATATCATTCCAAAATCTTATTGGCAGGAAGGCATATCAACGATTCAATGGCGGCTTACATCTCGCAGCAAATACTAAAGATGCTCGCGCAGCAGAAGGTCAATATGAATAATATCCGAATAGGAATCTTGGGTCTAACGTTTAAAGAAGATTGCCCCGATTTTCGTAATACGAAAGTTCTGGATATTATCAATGAATTAAAAGAATACGGCATTGATCCCATTGTGGCCGATCCTATGGCAGACTCCTATACAGTAAAAAAAGAATGCGATATTACACTTGTACCAGTAGAGGATTTTAAAGACTTGCATGCAGTGGTAGTCGCAGTCCCTCACGAAGCATACAGAGGGCTGGAACTGGATGACTTCCAGCAAATGTTTAAGATAGAAGGTGCAAAGTTATTGGTTGATGTGAAAGGTATTTACAACAAAAAAGAATTCGAAGACCAGAACATTAGGTATTGGAGTCTATGAGAAAGGTGTGGAAGCACAGTGACAGAAAAACATAATGCCAGACCCTATATTTTACACACTGAGAATGCAACACTTCTTCCGAACGTTCCGATAGTGAAGAGAGATGCAGCCGGGAACATGGTTGAAACAAATCGCCTGCTGAAAGATTCTTATTCGTGTAACTTTCAGGTGGTTATTAGAGAAAACATGTTTGGAGCGAGAATTAAAACAGATGCTGTCGAAATATCAAAAACGCAGGTGATCGTAGACTTCAATTCCGCAATGAATGCAATCGGAAACGGTGATATTGTAACTTTACGTTTCAAAATTCCAAAAGGAACAATTGAGGAAGGATACGAATCAACAGTAAGGATTCGCGGAACGGCAAGCTGGCAAGAAATACAGATGCCAACTGGTGAAATTACGTGGAAAATGATCTTCAGTTTTGTCGAATCACTCGACTCCTATTTTGAGAGAACGAGATGGAAGTATATAAAGACATTTACGTTTGCCAGTCTCTTACTTGTTGCTTTCTTTATTGTATTAATGCGAGTGGAGAGTTTAGTCTACTTTAAATTCAATAAATTCATCTACTTTTACAGTCTCATTGCAGCTGCGTTTCTATTGTCTCGGTATATATTTGGTGCCTTCTACAAAAACATTCCAATTAATCCGAATTACCGGCCGGGTGTTTCAATCATTATTCCTGTATTTAATGAAGAAGAGTGGATTCACAAAACGATATATAGCTGTCTAAATCAGAACTATCCCATCGATAAGCTAGAAGTAATTGTGGTTGACGATCAATCTACAGATCAAACTGTAAAAAACGCCTTGAAAGCAGTCGAAAAGCTAAGCCAGGAAGATGAAATATACAACATCAAAGAACGGCTTCAAGTGCATGTAATGCCGGTCAATGGCGGAAAACGCGAAGCGCTGGTGGAAGGCGTGGCAATGGCAAAGCATGATCTGGTTGTCTTTGTTGACTCGGATAGTTTTCTCGAGCCGAATGCCATTCTGAATCTCGTGCAGCCGTTTCAAGACCCTAAAATGGGCGGTGTTGCAGGCCGTACAGATGTGGAAAACAAATATACGAACAGTATAACGAAACTGCAAGTTGTGCGTTACTATATTGCATTTCGCGTGATGAAAGCGGCAGAATCTTATTTTGACTGCGTCACTTGCCTGTCAGGTCCTTTGTCTTGCTATCGGAAGTCTTTGATTTTGAAACATCAGGAAGACTGGGTGAATCAAACCTTCTTGGGACAGCCGGCAACATTCGGAGATGACCGAAGTATGACCAACTTTATCTTGCAGACACATCGCACTGCCTACCAGGACAGAGCTATTTGTTCTACAATTGTACCTGAAAAATTTGGAATATTCCTAAAACAGCAAATGCGCTGGAAACGATCTTGGCTGCGTGAATCGTTACGGGCGGGCACCTTCATTTGGAAAAAGGAAGTCTTCATGGCCCTGTTCTTTTACGTCGGGCTGATTGTGCCAATTGCAGCACCGATTGTCGTGATTTATAACTTAGTATATGTTCCCCTCTATCACGGTGTTTTTCCGGCAACTTTCCTGATGGGTTTGTTCCTGATGGCTTTCATGATGAGCGCGGCGTACTTGTTTTTCAAGAAAAGCAGTCTCTGGATATTCGGCTTTGTTTTCGTTTTGATGTATGAAGCGGTTCTTTTATGGCAGATGCCGATTGCTTGGGTAACGTTCTGGAAATCAACATGGGGAACGCGCGATACGCCTCAAGATATTGAAGCGAGAGAAAAGAAGGCCCGCAAGAAAGAAAAAAAGGATCCTCTAACTATCAAATCATAAGTATATGAATTTGTAGACAAGGAGAATTGCATATGAAACGTAAATATAACGAAGTGTTAGATTATGAAAAGAAAAATCAGCGGAAAAAAAGGCGCTCGATTTTTCAATTGGCGATCCTGGCAGTTATTGTGTTCCTTGTGTTTCAAACGTTTGTTGAGATGAATCGTTACGATGCGCCAGATCAGACAGAATGGAGCAATAAAAAGGGGTTTATCGCCCTATCCTATCCAGGTGTATCGAGAGATGGATCCGACTCGCTTTTTGCGAAAAAACAATTGCAGAAACAGCTGCAGGCGTTAACCGATCAAGGATATGAGACTATCTCCCAACAAGATATTTTAGACTATTACAATAAAAAGAAACCTTTACCCGAGAAAGCACTGTTTCTTTCCTTTGAAGACGGGCGCACGGATACGAGTGTATTTGTACATCCATTGCTGAAGAAATACAACTACAAAGCGACGTTGCTGTCATTTGCAAATAAACTGGAGACAAACGACAAACGTTTTCTGCAGCCGGAACATCTGTCGCAAATGAAGAAAAGCGGATTTTGGGAATTGGGCAGTAACGGCAACCGCTTAACATATATAAATATATTTAATAAAGAAGGGACATTTTTACCTATTCGTGACGACGATGAAGTGCTGAATAAAAGTGAAATCGATTCTTATAATCACTTCTCCATGGATTTTATACGTGATCAGTATTCAATTCCGATTGAGAATCGAACGGAAATGGAAAAGCGGATTACAGAAGACTATGAGCAGATGCGCAAGGTGTATGAAAAACAGCTAGGAGCTACGCCTGATGTGTATATGATTATGCATGCAAATGCCTTATATAATACAGCAAACAGATTGGTTTCAGATATAAACGATAAAGAAATCAGAAAAACATTTGCCATGCATTTTAATCTTGAAGGAAACACGTACAATACAAATGGAAATGATCTGTACAATCTGACGCGGGTTCAGCCGGCAGCATCCTGGTCAACTAATCATTTATTAATGAAAATTCAAAATGACAAGAAAGGAAAGGTAGAGTTCGTCCGGGGAAATGAAAAACAGGCGAAGCAATGGAAAGCAGCAGAAGGCGTGGCGGAATTTGACGGAAACACAATTATTCTGACGTCAAAGGCGAAAAAACAATCACATTTAGTGCTGAATGAGAGCGGCAACAAAGACATTCAGTTCACAGGGAAAGTCGGGGGAACTGAAGAAGGTCAGCAGGCGGTCTTCCTCAGACGCAGTAATGACGGGGACGCGTATATAAAAGTAGCATTTGAAAATGATCAGCTGATTATTGAAGAAAAAGTAAAAGGACAGCTGAAAGAATTATTGGAGACAAAGGCAATCCCTGACGCACACATTGCAGAACAGAATGACAGTCAATCATCTGGACGAAAAGAAAAGAAAACAGACGAGGAAAAACTTGCGAATGAGAAATATGTAGAAATAACGCTCAAAGACAATAAACTGGCAATCCAGCTGAATGACAAAGAAATTGTAAATAATCTCGCAGTCAATCAAGACATACAGTCAGGTAAATTGGCGCTCGGTTCTTCTTGGGTAACAGGTGATTTTAATGATCCGATTCATGACGCATATTTCAGTGATATTGCGATTACTTCATTGGACAAAAATCATGCGAACCAGACTGCTCTATTTACCAACGAAAGAGGAAATTATCAAAAGATAATCTACACATGCATCAGTTCAATAAAATCCGCAATGAACTGGGTAGTTGATAATTTCTAAGACCACTATAGATACTACTAGAAGCGGGGATTGCAATGAAAACGAAGAATAAGATGGCCTACATTGTTATTACCTGTTTACTTTTAAGCGGCTGCCGCGGGCAAGAACACGAACAGCAGATGGATGTTGCAGAATTGAAAAGTTTGGAGTTATCCGCCTGGGTGACTGAGTGGCAATGGCAGAGTGGAATGGAAGATCTGAAGCAAGTACAAGGTTTGGATCGTACGCAGGTTTTTGCAGCGTATTTTGACAGTGATGACCAGTTATATTTCAGTGACAAAATGCATGAGGCAATTGCTGCCATGCAAGAGCTGTCCAGAAAGCGGAAAATTCCGCTAGACTTAACTATCGTAAATGATCAATTTCTGCCGGACAATACGGTCGTTCATAAAGATGCGGATTTAATTGCGCGGCTAGTAGGAAGTTCAGCCAGCCGAAAAGCCCATATCGACACTATTTTGCACTATATCAGTAAGTATCAGTTTGATGGACTTGAAATCGATTACGAAAATGTAAATACAGAAGATTTACCTAACCTGATTCAATTTTATAAAGAGCTGAACCAGGCGCTTGAAACACACGGAAAAACATTACGTGTCATTCTTGAACCTAATTTACGCGTGGAAGACTATCAATTTCCTGCCGGCCCTGTTTATGTGATGATGGCGTATAACTTGCATGGCGGACATTCAGATCCGGGCCCGAAAGCAAACGAGGAGTTTATTCGTAATGTAGCGAAAAAAATGAGCGCGCTGCCCGGCGAGCCAATAATGGCATTTTCTGCAGGCGGATTCAAATGGCAGCATGGGAAAGACCATACTGCCACTCTTACAGAAATAGAAGCAGAAGAGCTGGCCCGAAAGAGTCACGAAAAACCGGTAAGAGACCCGGCTAGCGGCGGCATGTATTTTGATTATAAAGAAAAAAACGGTGAGAAGTTCACCGTTTGGTACGCGGACCGGCAGACCCTGCACCAATGGATGAAGATCGCGGCTGAAGAAGGCAATACTAAGGTTTCTCTTTGGCGGATGGGAGGGATTGAGACCTCCACATTGGAATTTCTGAATAAAGCTATCCGTTAAAACTAAGAATCGGAAGGGGAAGAAGAGATGTTTGCCAATCATATTAAAGAACTCAGGAAACAAATGAATCTGACGCAGGCAGAATTGGCTGAGCAGGTGGGCATCGGGCGTACAGCTTTATCCAAAATAGAAAATGGCGCGTATTATCCAAGTGCGAAAACAATGAAAAAGATTTCGGATGTTCTTAATAAACCGATTGGTGAAATCTTTTTTAATACGGATATTTCATAAAAGTACAGAAATCGGTGCAGACAGTCCATAGCAGTAAAGGCTATAAATTGACAGAGAGGAGGGAGGATTTGTGAAAGAATCAGAAGCGGCTGTAAAAGTCAAAATGCCTGTTGCCGATGAAAACTTCATTATTCGAAAAGAAATACAAATTCCTTGTCACATAAAAATGGTCCGATTGACTGCCATACAGGCGCCGCTGGGATACGGAAAGACGACATTGCTGAGTAAGTCACTCTCCGGCGTAAATGGGTATACTGCTTGGCTTGCGTTAGATGAAATGGACAATGATCCGGTGCGATTTTGGAGCTGCATCATTCATTCCATCGTGCATAGCGGGAAAGCAATAAATAAAGAAAAGGTACTGTCTTTCCTAGAAACCGGTCCGCCTTTCTATAGGATTGTCGATATGCTGTTGGATGAACTCAGCAGAAAACAAGAGAACATCTCCCTTGTTCTGGACGATTACGATTTGATCAGCAACCCAGTCATTCATAAAATGATGGCACGCTTCATTCACTTCTTGCCGCGCCATGTAAAAGTTTTTATTATAAGCCAAGACGAAATACCTCTGCCCCTTTCGGAATGGCGAATAAAAGGCTGGATGTATGAAATAGGCATCGGGCAGCTTCAGTTTACATTAGACGAGGTAAAAGAGTTTTATGAAAATAATGCCGTTGTCACTCCTCGGACCAAGTCTTTTTACCAGCAAGTGCTATGTGCTGCGGAAGGCTGGCCATTCGGCGTCCGCTTACTGAGCTTGACCGAACCGCACAAAGATCGGCAACGGAAATCAATGGAACTTTCTATCTTGTCGCCCGTAGTCGGAAGTTATGTACTCTATGAAGTTCTGTCCAGTCTGCCGGCTGCTGTGCAGCAATTTCTCATACGCACATCTCTCTTGAAAGAATTAACTCCAGCCTATTGTAATCAAGTAATGAAGCGAGATGACAGTGAAGAGGTATTGAAGGAAATCGAGCGGAAGGGATTATTTATCAGCCAGCTGGAAGGCAGTCCTCTGACATACAGGCTTCATCCTCTATTTTCGACCGCTTTACAGAACGAGATGCATCGGCGTTTATCGAAAGAATCCATTATGGACGTTTATAGGATAACCGCAAAACTCTTGTATGAAAGAGGAGATTACCCGGCCGCCATTGAGACTGCAGTCAGAGGAAATTTATTTGAATTGGCGGATCGTTGGATTGTGGAGAACCTGGTAAATATATTTCATTCCAAAGAGACAGGTAGTTTCAAGCACTGGATATTAATGCTGCGTAAAAATTCTTTTGATGTACATCCGGAGACGCTCGTATTCTACGCATATATGTGCGCTGTGCAGCGGGAGATGGAGAGAACTGTGTCTATTGTCCGGGAACTCGACCGCAGACATGAAAAGTCAGGCTGGCGGGCTGAAGCGGATTCAAAAGATGCAGCGTGTATGTTGGATATTTTAAAAGTATATATATTGTTTTTGCAGGGGCGCATGACAGAAAAGAGCATATCACACGTTTTGAATCAGGTTCATTGCCATCCGTTTCCCTTTGACTCCCGGTGGAACCGGTTCTCAATGATCTATAATCACTTCAAGCCGCAATTGCTGCAAACCAATTTGGGCAATGGTGGGAAGCTCGGCTCCTTCAAGCCATTAATGAAGCTCAATGATCAATTGCGAAATGATGCGTACTTGCCCCGTCCTCTTGCGGGATATAGCTTCGCTTTACAAGCCGAGATTTATTATGAAATGAATGTACTGCCAAAAGCCGATGAGCTCATAAAAAAGGCAATGGAATACATTGACGGCCATAATGATCCAGGTTTGTCTGTTCCACTGTGTATCTTGAAAACAAAGATTTATTTGGCTGCCAAACAATTCACCGAAGCACAGGCAGGACTAAACCATGCGATGAACAGCCCGCTGAACATTGACTGGAAATGCATTTTGCTTACTATGAAAGGTCTGGCATATATTCGGGAGGGGGCTTTTGAAAAAGCTGAAATGGAGCTCGCGCGATCATCAAATGTTATACGCCGGGCTGATTCTGGCTTGGAATTTTGGATGCTTGTACAGGCGAGACTGCATATGGAAAGAGGCAATGGCCGAAAAGCACTTCATTATATTGAGCAAGTAATCAAAGATGCGAAACGGGAATCCCGTGTAATACCGATTATAGAAGCAAAAGTACTACATTCGCTCTGCTTATGGAATAGCAGCAAGAAAAAATGTGCCGCAAGTGTACTACATGAAGCATTGGAGCTGGCCGCGGAGTCAGGATATAAGCGAATTTTTTTAGACGAAGAGGCATTACAGCCGGTATTGCTGCACTATATAAAAAGCCGGAAAAATGTTGAACAGGCTGAGTGGGAAACTGTTCCGCTTGTCTTTGTGCAGTCGTTGACAACGGATCATATCATCCGTCCGCGAACCGATCCTAAGAAAATAAAACCGAAGCTGACTCCCCGGGAAGAACAGCTGATCAAAGCGATTGCCTCTGGTGCATCCAATAAAGAAATTGCGGAGCAGCTTTTTCTCTCTGAAGGAACAGTGAGAGTCTATTTATCGAAAGTCTATAAAAAACTCAATGTCTGCTCACGTGCTCAGGCTATACTGCTGGCGGATGATTGGCAATAAAGCTGGGAAAATTATTTTCGGTAAGGGGGATGACGGCAATGACGGCATTATTAGCATCAAAAATTCAAATACCCGCGCATGCTGAAAGCTGGATCAGCAGAGAGAATATGGCGTCTGTTCAAGAGGAAGCAATCCGGTCAGATGTGTTGTTTATAAGTGCGCCCGAAGGCTATGGCAAAACGGCATTTTTGGCGCATTGGACAAAGAACCTGGATGAAAATATTGCCTGGCTGACAGTCGATGAGACAGACAATCACTCGCTCTGTTTTTTCCGGTATATCGTTTATGCAGTGTATTCGGCTTGTGCCTTGCTCCCGCAGGACAGGCTGCAGCGTGAATTGGCTAACGCAAACCGCAGAGAACTTAATGCAATGTGGGATTTGTATAAGCAGGCAGGCAGCCGATTAGAGAAGCCGGTTCGGTTAGTTATCGACGACTTTCATCACATAAACAATCCCGAGTTGTTAGAAATGATTCAGTATTTTGTAGTGGCAATGCCTGAATCGTTGAAGATTTGCTTTGCAAGCCGCAGCCTTGCGCCGATCAGCCTTACATTGTGGCACTCTTTATTCACTGTGACTGAAGTCAGAGCGGAGCATTTGCAATTGACTTCCAATGATATATATAAGATGCAACATCCCCAGCAGCAGTACGTAAGGAAAGAGTTCGCCCAGACAGAAGAGCCCGATGCAGTGCTGCTTAAAAATGCAGCATGCAGATATCTTCAGCAAGGCGATATCGTGCGGGCAATCACTCATGCGTTAAAAGGTAAGGCCTACCCGTTAGCAGCGGCCTTGATGACGAATTACGGAGAACAAATGATCAGGAATCGGCATACACTTGCATTCGCAGCTTGGTGCTATGAATTTGAAGAAGCCGGTATTCCATTAACTTTAGACCTTCAGCTTCTGTTTGCTTTTTCACTAGTAGCGGAGCATAAAGCAGAAGAAGCGGACCGTGTCACAAACCAAATGACGGCAGAAAATAATCGAAAAGAATGGAATGCGTTTACGGAACGAGTCAAATCCGCCGCATACGACTATTTTCTGGTCAGGTCCTATATTACAATTATTAAAATGGGCGGTGTGACTGAAGTCGGGCAGTGGCTGCAAAAAGGATTTAATTTGAATGCCGGGCAGAGTTCTAATTTTTATCTGCTGCCGCTTCAGTTCAATAAAGACGAACCGATATTATGGCGCACACCAGTAGGCCGCCATAAAAAGACGGACAGACTGGAAAGTCCATCTTTCTGTCAGACTAAGTATTCTTACGGGTCAAATAAATTATCTGTTACAGGGTATTACCATGGTATTCAGGCGGAGACATGGTATGTGAATGGTTATTTGAAAGAAGCGGGACAGGCACAGGAAGCAGCCTTGCTTTTAGCGCATCATTATCAGGATCCAGGTCTGCTGATTCCAATGTATATCCTCCGCTGCAAGCTGTACTTGGCGAAAGGTGAAACGGCTAAAGCGCACGAAACTGTCAAAAATGCTTTATCTTATGCCCCAGATAGTTTCTGGAGAAAATTTTTACATGCATGTCAAGCATTGATTTATTTGAAAGAACAGCATGTTCAGCTTGCAGAAGAAATACTGTCAAAAACAGAGAACGCTGTTGACGAAAATTGCGAAAAGCATTCTTTCATCTCACTTGTGCGCGCCAGAATGCTTTTGGAAAACTCCAGTCAGGAAGCAGCACTGGAAGCGGTTCGCCGTGTGAAACTGGATGCACAGAAGGAAGCGCAGGTCTTGACGTTTATCGAGGCAGCTATTTTGGAGAGTGTATGTTATGCCCGCAGCGAAAGCTGGGAACAAATGGCCCGGGCTTTGCAGGAGGCGATGACGTGCAGTAAAGAATACGGCTATACCCAG
This sequence comes from Sporosarcina sp. P33, assembly GCF_002077155.1. Taxonomy (GTDB): domain Bacteria; phylum Bacillota; class Bacilli; order Bacillales_A; family Planococcaceae; genus Sporosarcina. Next base: position 1,910,669 of record NZ_CP015027.1, read on the forward strand.
TTATTCGCTGAAGAAGATTGTATGGAAGCGATGCTGAAGGAATATGCAAAAGTGCGTAAACAACGTGGCGATATAGATTGGTCTGGTGTTCCATCCTTCTACGTGGAGCGTTTAGTTCAGGCGACGCAACGGACTGCTCCTCTCACTGATTTGCTGACAGCGCGAGAGCAAGAAGTATTTTCGCAACTGACATCAGGCGAGCCGGATCATAAAATAGCAAAAAGTTTATCTTTGACAGAAGGAATGTTGCGCATCCACTTAACATCTATATGTGAGAAGCTGAATGTGAAGTCAAGAACAGAAGCCATGTTAAAAGCATATAAGGCAAAGTGAATAATGAAACGACCGGCGGCGCTTCTTGTATGAGGAGTGTCGCTGTTTTGTTATACTTAATGAAAGTAAAGGAGTGCATAGCAAATGACGTATGAAGACCGGCCGCTTGTGCGGGCTTTACAAAATTTCCAAAGCCGTAACCCTCTTTCATTTCATGTGCCGGGGCATAAAAACGGTATGCTTTCTGGTTTGCCGGACAACATGCGGCAGGCGTTGGTCTATGATGTCACGGAACTGACGGGACTCGATGATCTGCATGAACCCGCGGAAGCGATTAAACAGGCAGAAGATAAGCTGTCACGTTTATATGGGAGTGACCGCAGTTTCTTCTTGGTAAATGGATCGACAGTCGGGAACTTGGCAATGCTGTATGCAACGGTCCGGCAAGGTGACTTGGTGCTGGTGCAGCGCAATGCACATAAGTCTGTATTTCACGCACTGGAGCTGACGGGCGCGCAGCCGGTGTTTTTATCTCCTGACTGGCATGAGCAGACTCAGACAGCCGGCACAGTGTCACTGGAAAACGTGAAATATGCGCTCAAGCAATATCCGAATATAAAGGCCGCTGTGTTTACTGCGCCCACTTACTATGGAGTAACGAATTATGAAATGGAAGACATCATAAAAATATGCCATAGTTACAGCATACCAGTATTGGTTGATGAAGCGCATGGTGCCCATTTTATAGTGAATGAAGCATTCCCAAAAAGTGCATTGGATCTTGGAGCAGACCTGGTCGTCCAGTCCGCGCATAAAACATTGCCAGCTATGACGATGGCTTCCTTTTTACATATTCATTCACAATTGGTTTCTGTTGAACGGGTAGCGCATTATCTTCAGATGCTTCAATCAAGCAGTCCTTCGTATGTATTGATGGCTTCTTTAGATGATGCGAGATACTATGCAGAGACGTATAACGAAAATGACTATGCGAGGTTTCTATTATATAGGCAGGGCCTGATCCAAGAATTACGCAGTATACAGGGGGTTGAGGCAGTAGAGCCTGATGACGGACTGAAACTGCTGCTGCGCGCAGAAGGCCATACAGGATTCGTCCTGCAGGAAGCATTGGAGCAGCAGGGGATCTACGTGGAACTGGCAGATTTATATCAGGTATTGCTTATACTGCCTTTGGTGAAAGCGGACTATGACGAAGAACATGCAAATACGGCCGACAAATTCAGACGGGCGGTAAAGAGTTTGACAGACAAAGAAGCTGCCGCTGTACAGACTTATTTTTCACCGCCTTCCAGCCTTGTATCCGTGACGGCATATACAGCCAAGCAACTTCATACGATGAGTACTGAATGGGTACATATAGAACAGGCGGCACAACGAGTGGCAGCAGAGTCCATTATTCCTTACCCCCCGGGGATACCGCTATTATGCGCAGGGGAGCGGGTTACAGAGGAGTATATCAAGCAAATCCAAGACTTATTGGCAGCCGGCTGCAGATTTCAGGGAGCAATAAATATGGAGACAAAAGAAATAAAAGTAGTTGGCAACTAGACGGGAGACAGTAAAATGACAGGATTATTCATCAGCTTTGAAGGGCCTGAAGGGGCGGGGAAGACGACGGTATTGCAGGAGATAGCAAACCGCCTGAAGTTGGAAGGACAAGATGTGGTAGTGACGCGTGAACCTGGCGGCATTCCGATTGCCGAGAAGATTCGTGAAATTATTTTAGATGCGAATCACAAAGCAATGGACGGAAAGACAGAAGCATTGCTGTACGCAGCCGCCCGGAGACAGCACTTAGTCGAGAAAGTCATACCGGCGCTTAAGCAGAACAAAATTGTCCTGTGTGACCGGTTTATTGACAGTTCGCTGGCTTATCAGGGATTTGCACGGGAGCTTGGAATCGATAACGTGCTGGCAATCAATTTATTTGCGATAGACAACTATATGCCCGATTGCACAATCTTTTTCGATGTGCCTCCTGAAGTAGGTTTGGCGCGTATCTGGAAGGATCAAGAGCGGGAACAAAACCGCTTGGATTTGGAAAAAGTGGAATTCCATGAACAAGTGTATAAAGGGTATCAAGAAGTACTGCGCCGTGACGGGGAGCGTATACGAGTGGTTGATGCACAGCAATCGCCGGAGCAAGTGGCGGAAAATGTTTGGAAAATTGTAAGTTCAGAAGTCAACTTACATAAGAATTCGTGATATAATGAGAAGGAAGCTTTTTTATTACGGGAAATCGGAAAAGGGGAGAGTACATTGAAACTGATTGTAGCAGTGGTACAGGACCAAGATAGTAACCGATTGTCTTCTGCATTGACTAAAAGTGATTTTCGGAATACAAAATTAGCCAGTACAGGCGGATTTCTCCGCGCTGGAAATACAACATTCCTAATGGGTGTGGAAGATGAATTAGTTTCCAAAGCATTGGATTTAATACGGGACAATTGCCGTTCCCGCGATCAGATGGTCGCTCCTGTTTCACCAATGGGCGGTAACGCGGATTCTTATATTCCTTATCCCATTGAAGTGGAAGTAGGGGGAGCAACTGTATTCGTCTTGCCAATTGAACAGTTCCACCATTTTTGATGCAGAGGTGAATGCTGATGAAAGTCAATAGTGACTACCGTACAGGTATGGATAAATTACCGGCGGATCCTCTTCGGCATCAACCAGGCAATGCCAAGTTTGGGCAGATGGTGGAAAAACAGGCATCGCGTCTGCAAAGTGAACAGATTGCCCGTTTATTCGGAGATATTTCAACTGCCGGCGACCGATTGGCCAGATCGCGGAACTTGCGTGATATGGCAAAGTATAAGATGCTCATTAAACGTTTCTTGAAAGAAGCAGTGGATTCAGGCATCGAGTTAACACAATCCCATACATGGAACCAATTCGGCGAGGGGCGCCGTTTAAAGCTGGTCCAAACAATAGATGAAAAACTAATTGCGTTGACGGAAGCGCTATTGGATGAAGAAGAATCGTCCATTGATTTACTAGCGAAAATAGGGGAAATCAAAGGCCTTCTGATCAATTTATATACGTGATCCCGTGCTGCACTTAACTTGTAGCACGGGGTTTTTTGCAAGAACTTTATTTGCCAAGGAGGAGATTGCATGTCAGAAAAGCTGCACAATCATGCATTGCAGTCTCAGAAACAGGTGATCAGCCGATTAGCTAAGATTCATGAGCGACAGCGCATTGGGCATGCCTACATCTTTGATGGTTCGAACGGGGCAGGAAAAGAAGCTATTGCGCAATACTTCACGAAGCTGCTTTTATGCATGGAACCTAAAGACAATGTTCCATGTGAAACATGTCATTCGTGCAAGCGAATTGAATCGGGCAATCATCCGAACGTAGTGGAGATCAGGCCTGACGGACAGGATATTAAAAAAGAGCAAATGTCCGGATTAATCATGAAAATGACGAAAAAAGGATTTGAAGAGGGCCGGAAAGTATATGTGATTGTCCAAGCAGAACGTATGAATACGTCTGCAGCCAATACATTGCTGAAGTTTCTTGAAGAACCTGAAGGAAACGTTACAGCCATTCTTTTAACTGAATCCTACCCATCCATTTTACCTACCATTCAATCGCGCTGTCAGAGAATTTCCCTGCAGCCGATGAATCGCCAGGAAAGTATAGAACGTCTCGTGGAAAAAGGAATAACTGCCTCCATGGCAGCCACAGTTACGATGATGACGGCCAATGTAGAGGCGGCCTTTGACATGGCTCAGGAAGATTCCTTTGTACAGAGACGAAAATTAGTGTTAAAATTAGTAGAGGCAATCGAACAGCGGTCTCCGGGTGAGGCGCTGCTGTTCATTCAGACAGATTGGATGCCTGTTATGAAGGAAAAAAGTGATTGTGAGCAAGGACTGGATTTGCTTCTCTTCGCGTACCGTGATATTGTAGCGGTAAAAGCAGGGCTGCAATCAACCATTGCCTATCCCGATCAATTGGAACCCTTCACAGGTTACTCTGTCAAAAATGCGTATAGCAGTCTGACTGTGAAAATAGATGCCATCTTGCAGGCGAAAAAACGATTGCATCAAAATATGAATCGTACGCTTTTACTGGAACAATTGGTGCTTACTATGCAGGAGGGGTTATTGTTTGTATAAAGTCGTAGGCGTCCGCTTTAAAAAAGCGGGTAAGTTATATTATTTCGACCCATTGGATATGCCGATTGAAATTGGAGACTACGTGATTGTAGAAACCGCCAGAGGAGTAGAATACGGCAAAGTAGCCAGTCGGAGTAATGAAATAGATGATGAAGATGTCGTCTTGCCACTGAAAAAGATCATTCGTCTTGCGGATGAAACTGATCGGGAACGTGTCAAAGAGAATGAGCAAGAAGCAAATCAAGCTTTTGATGTCTGTGTACAAAAAATTGCAGAGCATCAATTAGATATGCGTTTAGTAGACGTAGAATATACATTTGACCGCAATAAAATCGTGTTCTATTTCACTGCTGAAGGACGAGTGGACTTCCGTAATCTCGTAAAAGATCTTGCTTCCATTTTCCGGACAAGAATTGAATTGCGCCAGATTGGTGTACGGGATGAGGCCAAGATGCTTGGCGGTATCGGACCATGCGGCAGGATGCTTTGCTGTTCAACATTTTTAGGTGATTTTGAACCAGTATCCATTAAGATGGCCAAGGATCAGAACCTTTCGTTGAATCCATCAAAAATTTCCGGTCTATGCGGCCGCTTAATGTGCTGTCTGAAATATGAAAATGACGCATATGAAGAAGCAAAAGCACAAATGCCAGATCTCGGCAAGCAAGTGGCAACACCAGATGGAATAGGGAAAGTAGTCGGTCTGAATTTATTGGAGCGGGTGCTGCAAGTGAATGTACCGGCGTTTGAACGAGTATTGGAATATGCGTGGAGTGAGATTGAGGATTTACAAAAGGAAATGGCTCAATTGACAAAATGATGAGGTGGAACAGTTGAAAGAAGTGAACTTTCTTGACAGAGTAATGGAGTTTGAACAGCAGTTGGATTCAATGCAAAAACAATTCAGAGAGCTGATTGGATTTGTTGCGGAAATGACTGAAGAAAACCACTCGCTTCGTCTGGAAAACCATCATCTGCGAACGCGGCTGGACGAAATTGATAAGATTACACAGAGTATAGAAGAGACCGCGCGGGATGAACGTCCGAAGAAGCTGGATGTGGGTGAAGGCGTAGATAATCTGGCTCGCCTGTATAATGAAGGGTTTCATGTATGCAACGTGCATTATGGCAGCAGCCGTAAAGGCGAAGATTGTTTATTCTGCCTGTCATTTTTAAATAAACAGAACGGTTAAAGGTCAATTCCTATTTTTAGGTATTGGCTTTTTCTTTTGACTGAAGGAGTGTAGAGTGTGAAATTACAAGGCGACGAACGGCTTGACTATTTACTGGCAGAGGACTTGCGGATTATTCAAAGCCCTTCTGTTTTTTCATTTTCATTGGATGCAGTACTGTTGGCGCGATTTGCTTATATGCCGCTGCGCGGTGGGAAAATCGTAGACTTATGCACGGGGAACGGTGCCATCCCTTTATTTCTGAGTGCCCGGACGAAGGGGGCTGTCATTGGCATAGAATTACAGGAACGTCTGGCAGATATGGCACAAAGAAGCGTTGAACTTAATGGGCTGGAAGAGCAGATCACGATACATCAAGCAAATGTTATTGGGATTGCAAAGGAAATTGGCTATGAACTATATGATACGGTCACGTGCAATCCGCCGTATTTCCCGGCAAATAATGCAAGCACGAGAAATAAAAGTGAGCATTATACGATTGCGCGTCATGAAGTAGAGCTGACACTTGATCAGGCCGTAAAGTCTGCAAGTGAATTACTGAAGCAAGGCGGAAAAGCAGCGTTTGTCCATCGGCCCGGGCGATTGCTGGATATAATTACGTCGATGAGAAAGTATCGTCTGGAGCCGAAGCGCATTCGTTTCGTCTACCCGAAAGAAGGAAAGGAAGCAAACACCCTATTGATTGAAGCAATCAAAGACGGGAAGCCCGATTTGAAGATACTTCCTCCTTTATATGTCTATCAAGAGGATGGAGAATATACAGAAGAAGTGAGGAAGTTATTGTATGGGGAAGAATGAGCACTTCTTTTATGTTCTTGAATGCAATGACGGCTCCTACTATGCGGGCTATACAAATGATTTAGATCGCCGCTTACGGGTACATAATGAAGGAAAAGGCGCCAAGTATACAAGAGGGCGGCTGCCTGTGCGTTATGTCTATCAAGAACTATTTGAAACACAGCGCGGGGCCATGCAGGCTGAATACCAGTTCAAACAATTAAGCCGCGCACAGAAAGAGCAATATATAACAAAGGAGCGTTGCACATGATTACGTCCCAAAAAAGTGCTGAAACGACAGAGCATGGAAAGTTATTCATTGTCGGTACACCGATCGGCAATCTGGAAGATATGTCTTTTCGTGCTGTCCGGATCTTGCAGGAAGCAGATTATATAGCGGCAGAAGATACGCGAAACACCATCAAACTATGCAACCACTTTGATATTCATACACAATTAATCAGCTATCATGAACATAATACAAGGGCAGCGGGAGAAAAGATTATAGAATTGCTTCAAGATGGGAAAGATGTGGCTATTGTCAGCGATGCAGGAATGCCATGTATCTCAGATCCAGGTGCAGATCTCGTTGAATTGGCAATTGCGAAGGGAATTGCGGCAGTTCCTGTGCCGGGTCCGAATGCAGCGGTTACGGCATTGGTCGCGTCAGGTATTACTCCCCAGCCATTTACGTTCTTCGGATTCCTTTCTCGTCAAAAGAAAGAGCAAAAGGCACAGCTGGCCAAACTGCAGCGCTGCGAAGAGACTTTGTTATTTTATGAAGCACCGCACCGTTTAAAGCAAACATTGCGCAGTTTGGCAGAACAATTTGGAAGTGAACGGAAAATTGTGATGGCGCGCGAGTTAACCAAACGATTTGAAGAGCTGCTGAGAGGAACCATAGGCGAGGCAGTGGAATGGGCAGAGTCGAATGAAATTCGCGGAGAGTTCTGTCTCGTTGTAGAAGGGAACACCCAAGCGGAAGATGAAATGAACACTGCCTGGTGGACGGAACTTTCAATGAAGAAACACGTCGAATATGTAATAGAAGAACGAGGGGTTCGTTCGAAAGATGCAATCAAAGAAGTGGCGGAAACACGCGGACTAAGTAAGCGGGATGTTTATCAGGCATATCACGTAGAGTAAATAAAAAAATCCTGAACGTATTTACGTTCAGGTCGCCAACAAATTAATTGATTTTATTTTCAATTTCCTGAATCAATTGTTTTGCGCCTTCAGGACTTAAAATTAACTTACCGTCGATCAAACGAAGATTGTCGTCCGATACTTCACCGGTAATAGAACATGTCATATTTGGCATGTACTTCTTTAAGATAATTTTATCGTCGTCCACGTATATTTCCAACGCGTCTTTTTGCTCGATGCCAAGCGTGCGACGCAGTTCAATCGGGATTACAACGCGACCCAGCTCATCAACTTTTCTTACGATACCAGTAGACTTCATGAGAAGTATTCCTCCTACATCCTAGATTTAAATTCGTCAAAATTCGACATATTTCTTTTGTCTGTTTAATATCATACCAACTCTTCCAATAATCGTCAATCATCACAACCTATTTAAATACGATTATTATTTATTAATTTTTTGACAGGTAAAAAATGAAAGCTGCAGGGGCAATTAGGGGATTTAGCGGGGGGACAGTATAGGAAATCAGCAATAAGTATAACGTTTCGGATGCGAACATGGCACTTTTGTGCAACATCCGATAAAATGAAAGTATACATTAACTATTTGGAGGAATTATGCGTGGAGAATCAATCTAAAACATTTTATATTACAACGCCTATTTATTACCCAAGCGGGAAGTTTCATATAGGAACGGCATATACGACCATCGCATCGGATGCAATGGCACGCTATAAGCGGCTGCGCGGCTATGACGTCAGATTTTTAACAGGAATGGACGAGCATGGCCAAAAAATCCAGGAGAAAGCGGAAGAGGAAGGTATGACTCCGCTAAAATACGTAGATGGCATTGCCGATATCGCCAAGGATCTGTGGAAGCTGATGGATATTTCTTACGATGATTTAATCCGCACGACAGAAGACCGCCATAAAGTCGTTGTCGAAAAGATCTTTCAGAAGTTTCTTGATAACGGGGACATTTACAAAGGGAAGTATGACGGGTGGAAATGTGTGCCGTGTGAATCGTATTTTACAGAATCACAATTGACAGATGGAAATTGTCCGGATTGCGGACGCCCGGTTCACCGCGTAGAAGAAGAGTCTTATTTCTTTAATATGAAGAAGTATGCGGATCGCCTTCTTGCGTATTATGAAGAGAACCCGACATTCATTGAGCCGGAATCTCGTAAGAACGAAATGATTAATAACTTCATTAAACCGGGACTTGAAGATCTTTCGGTGTCCCGTATGTCATTTGACTGGGGAATTAAAGTGCCGGGGGACCCGAAGCATGTCATTTATGTGTGGGTCGATGCATTGACGAACTATATTACAGCTCTTGGCTATATGTCCGATGATGACTCATTGTTCAAGAAATATTGGCCGGCAGATGTTCATGTTGTAGGGAAAGACATCGTTCGCTTCCATACAATCTATTGGCCAATCTTCCTGATGGCGCTTGATCTGCCATTACCGAAAAAAGTATTTGCACATGGATTTATCATGATGAAAGACGGCAAAATGTCGAAATCCAAAGGGAATGTTGTCTACCCTGAAATGCTGGTTGAACGCTATGGCTTGGATGCTACACGTTACTTCTTGCTGCGTGAGCTGCCATTTGGACAAGACGGAGTATTTTCTCCGGAGGCATTTGTCGAGAGAATCAACTACGACCTGGCAAATGATTTAGGCAATCTGTTAAACCGTACTATTTCCATGATTAATAAATACTTTGACGGAGAAATTTTGACTGAAGGCCTGATTCCGACTGAATTTGATGCAACATTACGCGAGATGATTCAGCAAACTGTGACCAAATACGAGCAGTCTATGGAAAAAATGCAATTCAGTGTCGTGCTCGGAGATGTATGGGCATTAATTTCCCGTACAAATAAGTATATTGACGAAACTGCACCGTGGGTTTTGGCTAAATCGGAAGAAGACCGTATGAAACTGGCATCTGTCATGTATCATCTGGCTCTGTCCCTTCATCAGACGGCGGTTCTTCTGCAGCCGTTCATGACAAATGCGCCGAAACAGATGATTGAACAGCTTGGCCTTTCAGCAGATTCATTACGCTGGGACACTTTGCAGGACGGCTATACAATTCCAGCCGGTACGACAGTTATTAAAAAAGGCGTTCCCATTTTCCCGCGTCTCGATACAGAAGTGGAAGTAGAGTACATTCGGCAGCAAATGGCAATTACGGCACCTGCCGAAGTGGAAGAGAAAAAAGAGGAAGTAATAGAAGAATCGAATGAAATAACCTTTGACGAGTTCATGAGCATAGACATGCGCGTAGCAACTGTAACGGCATGTGAAAAGATGCCAAAAGCCGACAAACTGCTCAAATTGCAAGTCGACCTCGGCTATGAACAGCGTCAAGTAGTGTCCGGCATTGCCGAACACTATAAAGCTGAAGACGTAGTCGGTATGAAAGTTATTGTCGTTGCGAACTTGAAACCGGTCAAACTTCGGGGAGAACTATCACAGGGCATGATCCTCGCAGGCGAGGAAGACGGCGTCCTGAAACTTGCAACGGTCGATCCGTTACTGGAAAACGGTGCGAGAGTAAAATAAATCCATACTATACAGAGCTGTCAGCAGAAGCCGCATTCATACGGTTTCTGCTGACAGCTTTTTTGTTTTGTGTCACAGTTGTTACAGTAAACGTATGAAATCTAATTGTTCACCATACACTCCACGGTGGGTGCATTTGACTAGTTTTACAGCGTTTACGGTCTGTTAGACGGAATTTACAAACTCTTTGTTACACAACTGTAATATAAATGAGATGAAAGTCACAATCAATCCTACTAGAATAGGAAACAGTGTTAGGAGAGATACTATGTTTATTGATACACATGTTCATTTAAATGCAGATCAATACGAAGAAGACTTACAAGACGTCATTCAGCGTGCAATTGATGCAAACGTAGAAAAAATGGTAGTGGTCGGTTTTGATACGAAAACTATCAATAAAGCCATGAAGTTAATTGATGAATATTCATTCATCTATGGCGTAATTGGCTGGCATCCTGTCGATGCGGTAGATTGCACAGAAAGCGATCTGCAATGGATAAAGCAATTATCCGCTCATCCTAAAGTAGTCGGCATCGGAGAAACAGGTCTTGATTATCACTGGGATAAATCACCGAAAGACATACAGCAAGAATTGTTCCGGAAGCATATTCAATTGGCAAAGGAAGTTAATTTGCCGATCATTATTCATAATCGCGATGCAACAGGCGATGTAGTTCGCATTCTGCAGGAAGAACATGCAGCAGAAGTCGGAGGGATTATGCATTGTTACGGAGGCAGTGTTGAAACTGCCAAACAATGTATAGAGATGAGTTTCCTCATATCTCTCGGCGGCCCTGTCACGTTCAAAAATGCCAGAATGCCAAAAGAAGTAGCGAAAGAAATTCCACTCAACAAGCTGCTGATTGAAACAGATGCACCTTATTTAGCGCCGCATCCATATCGGGGGAAACGTAATGAACCTTCCTATATCCCGTTAGTGGCAGAAGAAATCGCACGGTTGAAGGAAGTGACAGTTGAGGAAGTAGCGAAGCAAACGACTGCAAATGCATTACAGCTGTTTAAGATTCAGTAAACGATTTACGGAAAACATTTGTTGCAAAGGCCAAAAAGAATTCAGATGTTTCTAGTTTCCGGTTAATAGTTTGGAAGTTTGACAGTGTAATATAAACGCTATATACTCAGCCGAGTAATGAAGGGGGAAATTTTTTCATGTTTCAAAAGAATACAAAGGGTATGCGCATTGCAATTTTATTCGTAGCAATGGCGTTATTCGTAACTACTACGTCACTCGTATTGATTGACGGAAAAAAGAAGAACGTCTCGTTGGATCTTAACGGCAAACAAGTAGAAGTACGCACAGCAGCAGCTACAGTTGGAGAAGTATTGGCAGCAAATGACGTAGAAGTGCAAAAACATGACATCGTAGAGCCGGCAGCTGATACACCGATTACAGCTGATACGGATATTAAGTGGCAGCAGGCTAAGAAAGTTACGATTGACATAGATGGCAAAACGCAGGAACTTTGGACAACAGACCGCACAGTGAATGATGTGCTGAAGACAGCAGAAATTGAAGTGACGACACATGACGAAGTAGAGCCTGCATTGGCAGCAAAGGTTACAGATAACCAGCCGATCACTATTGCTAAAGCATTCCCTGTTACTGTGAAAGACGGCGGCAAGGAACGTACGGTATGGTCCACTCAAACGACTGTCAGACAGTTTTTGACAGATCAAAATATCCGTCTTTCTAATTTAGATAAAGTAGAAGGCGATACAAAAGCAAAACTGACCGCATCTAATGCTGTGGTAAACATTGCGCGTGTAGAAAAGGTTACCGATGTAGTAGAAGAATCGGCTAACTTCAAAGTGAAAAGAAAAACAGATATGACTATGTTAAAAGGTAAAGAGAAAGTCGTGACTGAAGGTAAAAAAGGTAAAGTACAAAAGAAATTCCAAATCACGAAAAAGAACGGAAAGATTGTTTCCCGTGAACTTGTCGGCAAAACAATGGTGGAAGAGCCTACACATAAAGTAGTTCACGTAGGGGCAAAAGCGCCTAAAGTAGAAGTGGCTGCAGCACCGGCCAAGGCAAAATCTGGTGGCACATCTGCAAGTTCTCAAGTTGCCGTATCACGCGGCAGCGGCAGTGAGCCAAGCGGCGGAAAAGAATTCTATGCCAATGCAAGTGCGTATACAGCATATTGCACAGGCTGTTCAGGTATAACAGCAACGGGTATTAACTTGCGTGCAAATCCGAACATGAAATTAATCGCGGTAGATCCGCGTGTCATTCCACTCGGTTCCAAAGTTTGGGTGGAAGGCTACGGCTATGCAATCGCAGGTGATACAGGCGGTGCGATCAAAGGAAACCGCATTGATCTGCACATGCCTACAAAAGAAGCGGCTTATAACTTTGGCCGCCGCCAAGTAAAGATTAAAGTAATTAACTAATAGCAATATACCGATGAGGCGAAGAAAACTCTTTCCCTTATCGGTTTTTTCTGTTTTCGCAGAACCTCCGCGGTTTGGTTGTGTGCGATGCGAAAAAACAGTAAAATAGAAAGAATGACAACGGAAGAAAAGAGGAATATTGTGAATATAGAAGAAGTAATTGTAGTGGAAGGAAAGTCGGATACCGTAGCGGTCAGAAGAGCGACCGGCGCCGATACGATTGAAACGAACGGTTCGGCGGTGTCAGACAAGACCATTGAACGGATTCGTCATGCGCAGCAAACGAGGGGCGTCATCGTTTTTACTGACCCTGATTTTCCCGGGCGGCGTATACGGGCAATTGTAGAAGAACAGGTGCCTGGCGTAAAGCATGCATTTTTAACAAAGAAGGAGACAATTGCGAAAAATGGTCACGGGTTAGGCATCGAACATGCAAGTGATGATGCAATTCGCCGCGCGTTAGCTTCTGTTTATACGGTGAGTGAACATACTATAGAAGAGATTCCAATGGCAGTATTGCTGGAAGCCCGATTGATCGGTCACGAGGACTCCAGAAAGCGCAGGGAGCGTCTCTCCGAGCTGTTGCATATCGGCCAAGTGAACGGTAAAGGATTGAAGAAGCGGCTGGAAATGTTCCGGATTTCCAACGCACAGTTAAATGAAGCGATACGAATTGTCGACGGGGAGGGAATGAACACTGATGTATAAAGACATAGCTACACCTATGAGAACAAAAGAGATTTTACAGAAACACGGATTTTCATTCAAGAAAAGTCTGGGTCAGAATTTTCTGGTGGATTCCAACGTACTTCATAATATCGTCTCGTGCGCAGCAATTACAAAAGATACGGGCGTTATTGAGGTGGGACCGGGAATTGGTGCATTGACAGAACACCTTGCGAGGCAAGCCGGAAAGGTCGTGGCGTTCGAGATAGACGGGCGTCTGTTGCCTGTTCTTGAAGATACGATGTCGCCATATCCAAATGTGACAGTGCTTCACCAGGATGTCCTGAAAGCAGATCTGCACGGGGTAATAGAAGAACAGTTTGCTGACTATGAAGACGTAGTCGTGGTGGCAAATTTACCGTACTATATTACGACGCCTATCATTATGAAGTTTCTTATGGAAAGAGCGCGGGTGAAACAGCTTGTGATCATGATGCAAAAGGAAGTGGCAGACCGTATTACAGCGTCGCCAGGCACAAAAGCGTATGGTTCTTTGTCGATTGCTGTCCAGTATTATATGGATGCGGAAGTATCGATGATCGTACCGAAAACCGTGTTTATTCCGCAGCCGAATGTGGAATCGGCTGTTCTTAGTTTAACGCGCCGGGAAGAAGCGTATGCTGCAGTGGCGGATGAAGATTTCCTGTTTACTGTAACGCAGGGATCATTCTTGCATCGGCGTAAAACGTTGTGGAATAATCTCCAGGCGTCTCTCGCCGAGGGAAAAGAAAAGAAAGATCTTATTCAGCAGGCATTCGATCAGGCCGGAATAGACCCAAGCAGAAGGGGAGAGACACTGTCAATACCAGAGTTTATTGAACTGGCCAATGCACTTTACCCTCACTTTGGCAACCCGAAACCGGAATAAAGAAATGACAAATTTAGTTGAGAAAAATGATAAATTTTATGATAAAACAATTGACAAAAACATAGATATACTGTTAAAATGAAAAATTTGATTGACAACACCTCCTAAAAATGTTATGATAGTTATTAGTGAGGTGTAAGTAACATGCCAAAAACATTAGCAGACATTAAAAAGTCACTGGACGCTCATTTAGGGAAACGTCTCCATCTGAAAGCAAACGGCGGTCGTAAGAAGACCATCGAACATGCAGGAGTCTTGCGCGATACGTATCGTGCCGTTTTCGTAGTCGAGTTGGATCAGGATGACAATGCGTTTGAAAGAGTTTCTTACAGCTATGCAGATATTTTGACCGAAGCGGTTGAAATAACAATTCTTGATGGTTCAGACCAAACAGCTTTTATCATCAAATAATTTTTTATGCTATTTTAATTTATTTCCTAGTGAATCCGCCTGGTACGTTCTGGCGGGTTTTTTTGTTAGTAATTATAAAGTGTAATTTTTCCTTTACAGCACAGACTATAGACGTCAGCCGAAAAGGAGGAAACCGAAATGGCGAGAAAAGGCGTCATGTCAGATCAGTTGAAAGAAGAGATCGCGAAAGAACTTGGCTTTTACGATGTAGTACAGCGTGAGGGCTGGGGCGGTATTCGTTCACGTGATGCAGGAAATATGGTAAAACGTGCAATTGAAATGGCGAGCAGACAAGTGGAGGAAAAGAAGTAAACCGACCAATGTCCGTAGAATCCAAAAAAGGCTGACAAGAAAAACTGCAAAGGGGAACGTGCTTTGCAGTTTTTTATTGAAAAAACGGATAGTAATGCGCATTGATATGACGCATTACTATCCGTTGGTTTTTATTTTTCAGTGCCGTTTCCATTGTGCGCTGTCACTTGGCACATTTCCGCGTGTCCACCACTTCGCTTCATATAAATTTCCATTGAACATAACTTGGTCTCCGGCAACATAAACATTTGCAGTCCGCCACTCCGGTGCATTCATGCCAGAAGTTTTCAGTAATGTCCATACGGCAGAGTTACCGGGAAGATCGCCGCGTGTCCACCATTTGGCCTCATATATCACATTTTCATGAAGTACCTGATTACCTGCCAGATATACACTTTGCTTTTCCCACTTCTTCACATTGCCATTGATGATCTTTAATAATTTCCATACGTCTGATTTTCCTGGCTCGTCACCGCTTGTCCACCATTGTGCGCTGTATAGAACGCCTTCATGCATGACTTGATCGCCGACTTCATAGACATTTCTTGTTTTCCATTCATGTACATCATCGTTCGCCGGCTTCAACAGCTTCCATACAGCGGAATCGCCAGGGAGATCGCCGCGCGTCCACCATTTTGCGGCATATAAAGAGCCAGCGTAGAGCGCTCTATCGCCTTCAACATACACTTTGTCCTCATCCCACTTTGCTGCTGGCTGAAGCGGCTTTTCAGGCTGAACGTCAGGCAATGGCGCTGGTGTCAGACTGTCTGATGTGCCGTGATTTTTCTCAGGCTTTGTTTCAGGCTTGGTCGGCAGTACTTGTTTTCCGCCGAATTCAGTGTCAATGACGTTATAAAATGCATTTTTTGTATCGCCTATGTTCCAGACAGCCAGGATCACATGGTAGCCTGTGCGTTCAGGCACCTTACACGTATGTGTGACTTCGGAAGGCGGTCTTTGTTTTTTACCGTCTACAGTACAAAACTTTTGAAAATCTGCGCGCTGTAATGGCTGGTTTGTATCCCATCCTATTCTGGTGATGTAATATTCCCATGATCCTGTGACATGCGGAGCTGTAAATTTCCACTTGAATTGATAATCCCCGCTTTTCATCGGAACCTTCTCCCAGCGAAGTCTGGATTGCGCATCTAATTCAAAAAATATATTTGCACTGGCGATTTTACCGTCGGCAGGACCGCCGGCAGGAAAATTCCCGGGTGCTTCCAGGCTCTGCGGCTCATAAATAATTCTCCCGCAGTTTTTATTTTGTCCTTGCTTACATAAGAGAGCGCGGCTTTCGGGCTGGCTTACATATCCATGTGCAGATGCCTGACTTGAAAATGAAAAAGTCAGTACCATTATGAACATAACACCAAGCAATACAGGCCATTGAATCTCGCGATAAATATGTAACTTCATCTACTTTATCCTCCTGCTAGTTTGTAATAACTATGTCGTAATATGCTATCATCATAGAACCTTTCGTGGTGCTAATCAATGCCCGAAAAACGGTTCTTTTTCAGTGGAAACAGTAAAGTTTTTAAATAAATGTGCCGTTAAGGAAATATTTAGCAGTAAAAATGGATATTAATTATGAGGATATGCCTAAATAAAGATCTGTAATTGTGAAAAGATTTCAAAAAAACATATAGAAAAATAATTAGAATTGCCTACTGAATTTATCCTTGTTCTGTTATGCAACACACTATAGTTAGTGTATTCTGATTATATATTACTTATTTAGTTTCAAATGATACAAAGGAAAATAGCCCCGTGATAACCAAGGGATGAGCAAAGATAAATGTTACAATAAAGAGAGTGTTCGTATTTTTTGACAATTCAATCACCGCAGTAGTATTTATTTCGATGCCCTTGAATGAGGAATGAATGGAGGAATGTATAAAAGATGTGGAATCACAACAACTTGACTGAAAAGCTTGGCATTCAGTATCCGGTCATACAGGCAGGGATGGCTGGAACTACTACACCTGAACTGGTGGCCGCTGTCTCAAATGCCGGCGGTCTTGGGACGCTTGGTGCAGGATATATGAAGGCGGAAGACATGAGAAAAACGATTGTCGAAATTAAACAAAAAACGGACCGGCCGTTTGGAGTAAACTTATTTGTTCCTGAAGCTTCAGAAATATCCGTGGAAAAGATCAAAAAAGCAAATGAATTACTGCGCCCCTACCGCGAAGAGCTGGGTGTGGCGGAGCCTGAAATAAAAGAGATGTCCACTGCGAACTTTGACAAGCAAGTGGAGATAATTATTCAGGAAAAGGTGGCTGTATGCAGTTTTACATTTGGTGTTCCTTCTAAAGAAACAGTGCAAAAGCTGAAAGAAGAGAATATTGTCGTGATGGGGACTGCTACAACTGTAAAAGAAGCCCTCATCAATCAAGAGCAGGGAATGGACATGGTAGTCATGCAAGGCAGTGAGGCAGGCGGACATCGGGGAACATTCTCGGGATCATTCGGAGACGCCATGATTGGAACGATGTCGCTCATCCCGCAAGCTGCGGATCATATTCAGATTCCGGTAATTGCTGCCGGGGGTATTATGGACGGCAGGGGTGTGCTGGCAGCCCTTACTTTGGGTGCGCAGGCGGTTCAAATGGGAACTGCTTTTGTGACAGCTGCTGAAAGCGGGGCGAAAACACAGCATATTGATGCTATTTTAACTGGTACGGAAGATCAAACTGTTATTACATCGGTATTCAGCGGTAAACCGGCAAGGGGTATCCAAAACGATTTCATCCGGGAAATGAAACCTTATGAAGAAAGTTTGCCGGAATACCCAATTATGAACACACTGACGACAGGTATCCGGGGCGAGGCGGCCAGACAGAACCGGCCGGAATGGATTCATTTGTGGAGCGGACAATCTCCGCGGTTGAGCAAGAGAAAGCCGGCTGCTGAATTACTGTCCGATATTATTTCTCAAGTGAATCAAATTATAAATAATAGATGAGAGTGTGGTAAAAACGCATGAAACATAAAATTTATACTATGAGTTTTTCCGTTGTTTATCCCCTGTACGTTGCGAAAGCGGAAAGAAAAGGGCGTACGAAACAGGAAGTCGATGAGATCATTCGCTGGTTCACAGGATACAGCCAAGAGATGTTAGAAGCGCAAATAGCAAAACAAACAGATTTTGAGACATTTTTAGCGGAGGCTCCGCAGCTGAATCCTTCAAGATACTTGATTAAAGGCGTGATCTGCGGTGTGAGAGTGGAAGATGTTGAAGAGCCGACGATGCAGGAAATTCGGTATTTGGATAAGTTAATCGACGAGCTGGCAAAGGGAAAAACTATGGAAAAGATTTTGCGGGAGTAATGTAATGAATAGACGGCAATAGCCGCAGTAAATCATCTCCGGAAATCTGTATAAACAGATTCCGGCGGGTGAACAAAACCGCAAAGTCTTCGCAGTTCTTTTTTTTATTATTCCCCCTACGTTCTATTCATTGTGTGGTAATATATGAGCAAGAACAATGCTGTGGGGAGGGAGCTTTTATCATGATTTACGAAAAGGCGCCTGCGAAAATCAACTTAACGTTAGACGTGCTGAGTAAACGGCCTGACGGCTATCATGAGGTCGAGATGATTATGACAACTGTCGACTTGGCTGACCGCATCTGGCTCCGTCCTACGACGGATCAAGCTATTACGATAAAGTCATCTCATCGATTTGTGCCGAATGACCGTAAAAACTTAGCGTATCAGGCGGCGGATTTACTGCGTAAACGCTATCAATTGAATCACGGAGTTGAAATTACGCTGGACAAAAATATTCCAATTGCAGCAGGACTGGCGGGTGGAAGTTCAGATGCCGCTGCTGCTTTGCGCGGGCTGAACCGCTTATGGGATCTTGGATTGTCCCTGGATGAACTGGCGGTCCTTGGCGCAGAAATCGGATCGGACGTTTCGTTTTGCGTATATGGCGGAACAGCCATCGCAAGAGGACGCGGAGAGAATATCACACATTTACCTGCCCCGCCGAATTGCTGGGTCGTGCTGGCAAAGCCGACGATTGGCGTATCAACAGGCAATATTTATGGACAGCTCGACTTGTCCGCCATCACGCATCCGCAGACCGGGCATATGATGGAGGCCTTGCGGGAAGGCGACTATGACAAGATGTGTGCGTCATTAGGCAACGTGCTGGAGCCGGTTACGATGGGTCTCCATCAGGAAGTTGTCACACTGAAGGAACAAATGGAGCGATTCGGTGCGGATGCAGTATTGATGAGCGGCAGCGGTCCGACAGTTTTTGGATTAGTGAAGCACGAATCGCGTGTGCCGAAAATTGTTAATGCGCTGAGAGGGTTCTGTCCGGATGTACATGCGGTACGTATGCTGGGCGAACGAATTGTAGTTGATTAATACCGGACGATTATGATAGTCTACTTATAAATCATTCGGATTTAGGAGTCGGTATTATATGAAATGGAAAAGAAGTGAACGGCTTGTAGATATGACGCGCCATTTGCTGGAAAACCCGCACACCCTCATTTCTTTGACGTTTTTCTCTAACAGATACGCTGCGGCAAAATCATCAATCAGTGAAGATCTTGGCATTCTGAAAGAGACTTTTGAAGAAAGCGGCACTGGTCGTCTGCTGACGATTTCCGGTGCCGCCGGCGGCATCAAATACATTCCGTTAGTCAGCCGCGGTGAAATAAAAGAAGTCATTCACTCGTTGATGGACGAGCTCAGGAAATCAGATCGGCTGCTGCCCGGCGGCTATTTGTACATGACTGATTTATTAGGCAATCCAAGGTTTCTTGACCGGGTCGGCAAAGTCATTGCATCGGCTTTTTATGATCAGGAAATAGATGCAATCATGACTGTTGCAACGAAAGGCATTGCGATTGCGCATGCGATTGCGCGTCATTTGAATGTGCCGGTTATCGTCGTTCGCCGCGACAGCAAAGTGACGGAAGGATCGACGGTGAGCATCAATTACGTGTCGGGTTCTACGCGCAGAATTCAAACGATGGTTCTGTCGAAAAGAAGCATGCAGAGCGGTCAAAAAGTTTTGCTGACAGACGATTTTATGAAAGTGGGCGGCACGATTCAAGGAATGAAAACACTGCTCGAGGAATTCGATTGCGAACTTGGCGGTGTAGCAGTACTAGTGGAAGCGGAGCATCCTGAGGAAGTGCTGGTGGATGACTATCTTTCATTAGTTAAATTGCGCGCTGTCGATGAGAAGCATCGGAAGATTGAGCTCGAAGAAGGAAATTACTTCACGAGAGGCGGTAATGATTGATGAAATATGTAAAGACAGAGCAGGCACCGCAGGCGATTGGCCCTTATTCACAAGCGGTAAAAGTAAACGGTGTAGTCTACACATCGGGGCAGATACCTTTAACTGCCGCAGGTGATGTAGTAGAAGGCGGGATTGAAGAACAGACCAATCAGGTTCTTATTAATTTGAGCAAAGTGCTCGAGGAAGCCGGCTCGAGTTTGCAGCAAGTCGTCAAGACCACAGTATTCATTCAGGATATGAATGAATTTGCAGCATTGAATGCAATTTATGAAGAACATTTCGGTGAGCATAAACCATCCCGCTCGACAGTCGAAGTAGCCCGTTTGCCAAAAGATGTCCGAGTGGAAATAGAAGCAATCGCAATTTGCAGCTAATTATTTGAGAAAAGACTGGGACATAATATGAAAAAAGCGTAAAGGAATTTATTATTCCCTTACGCTTTTTTATGTCTATTTTTTAATAAATACTTTGCAAAGCATTTGAGTGGACCGGAGCGGAAAAAGGCCGACTCCTGCGGGATTTAGCGCGAATGTTGAGACCCCGCAGGAGCGCCAGCGACGAGGAGGCTCAAGCGCGCCCCGCGGAAAGCGTGCCTTTTGGAGCGCAGGGGAACGGACTTTATTTTTAGTTTTGTCCCAGCCTCTTATTTTTATTAAAAATTAGTCTGAAAGTAGCCAGTCTATTGAAGAAATATACAAATATTTAAAAATTCACAAAAATACTATTTTAATCTGCAACAAAAAATAGTATTATAGAATCAGCACAAGTATTATGGGTAGAAAAAGAAACAGCATGATCCAGCCTAGAATACATTCAGTGTGAAAACGACAACAAGGGAGTGGGGAAAGTGGAGATCACAGATGTGAGGTTACGCAAGGTGGAAACGGAAGGCAGAATGAGAGCGATTGCATCCATTACGCTGGACGATCAGTTTGTCATCCATGATATCCGAGTCATCGAGGGGAATGACGGATTATTTGTGGCAATGCCAAGCAAGCGCACGCCGGATGGGGAATTCCGCGATGTAGCGCATCCAATTAATTCTGATGCACGCATGAAGGTTCAGGAATCAATCCTGGCGGCGTATCATCAAGCAGGCGAACAGCAAGGGGTATTGGAAGAAGCTGCGCTGTAATTCGAGAAAAAAGAAAATAGATTTATACATCGTATCCGCCAAAAGACCATCTATTCGAGTAGATGGTCTTTTGGCCGTTCTGAAATAAAGCGGCTGCCGGAAATCCAATCTCCCGAATAGAGATCATTCGAATTGTATTTCCCGCCCGTCAGCCGATTTACCTATCAATATAATTACAAATAGATTAATAATCATAAAATAAAGCCATGTAATTGTCAAGGGGATATGCTTGAAAAAATCAGTCATTTCCGATATAGTCAATTATGAATTTATGAAACAAGGATGGAGGCTGGCAGATGACAAACACATATGCGATTGTCCTGGCTGCGGGACAGGGTACGCGAATGAAGTCGGATCTTTACAAGGTACTTCATCCAGTCTGCGGCAAACCGATGGTAGAGCACGTGATCGATCATATTCACGATCTGCACGCAGATCGGATCGTCACGATTGTCGGTCATGGAGCCGAGATGGTAGAACAAACGCTGGGCGATAAAAGCGAATATGCACTGCAGGCAGAACAGCTGGGCACTGCACACGCGGTTCAGCAGGCTGAAGCGGTGCTTGGGGATTTAGACGGCACAACACTCGTTGTCTGCGGGGATACGCCGCTGATCAGCACGGAGACAATGAAGGCGCTCCTTGCACATCATCAGCAAACAGAAGCGAAAGCAACAATACTTACTGCCAACGCAGATGATCCGACCGGTTACGGACGAATTATCCGGGCAGAGAACGGTGACGTATTGAGAAACGTCGAACATAAAGATACAAACGATGAAGAACGTCTGGTGAAAGAAATCAATACAGGCACATACTGTTTTGATAACCGCGTATTATTTGATACTTTGAAAAAAGTGAATAACGAAAATGCGCAAGGTGAGTACTATCTTCCGGATGTATTGGGAATCCTGCAGTCGGAAGGGCAAAGAATTTCGGCTTACACGACACAGAACTTCCATGAAACACTGGGCGTGAATGACCGCGTAGCACTGGCGCAGGCAGAAAAGGAAATGCGTCTTCTCATTGCAGAGAAGCATATGCGCAACGGCGTCACCATCATCAGCCCTGAGCAGACTGTCATCAGCGCGGAAGCAGAGATTGGCCGCGATACAGTCATTCAGCCAGGCGTACTGATTGAAGGCGCAACCAAAATCGGTGCACACTGTGTCATCGGTCCGAACAGTCATATCCAAAACAGTACAGTCGGCGACTTCGCGACTATACATTCGTCTGTTGTCCGGGACAGTACAGTAGGGAACGAGACGGCGGTCGGCCCGTTTGCACATTTACGCCCCGAAACACAGCTCGGTGACAAGGTGAAAGTCGGAAACTTTGTAGAGGTCAAGAAATCTCAGCTTGGTGACAGCAGTAAAGTGTCACACCTCAGCTATATTGGGGACACGGAAATCGGCAAAAACGTCAATATCGGCTGCGGTACAATTACAGTCAATTATGACGGGAAAAATAAGCATAAAACAGAAATACAAGACAATGCATTTGTAGGCTGTAACGCTAACTTAATCGCACCGGTCACTATAGGAAAGAATGTAATTGTGGCAGCGGGTTCCACCATTACTAAAAATGTACCCGAAAATTCACTTGCAATTGCACGCGTTCGGCAAGAGAATAAAGAAGGATACGTAAAAAACTAATCTTACCCAACCAACAGGAGGGCCATCATGGCAAATCATTATCCAAACGACAAACTGAAAATCTTTTCTTTAACTGCAAACGAACCACTTGCACAAGAAGTGGCAGATCAAGTCGGGCTTCCGCTCGGCAAACTCTCAGTCAAACGTTTTAGTGACGGGGAAATCCAAATCAATATCGATGAAAGCATCCGTGGCTGTGAAGTATTCGTTATTCAATCCACTTCTAATCCGGTCAACGATAACCTAATGGAACTTCTCATTATGCTAGATGCCTTGATGCGTGCTTCTGCGCGTACAATTAACGTGGTAATGCCTTATTACGGCTATGCCCGCCAAGACCGTAAAGCAAGTTCCCGTGAACCGATCACGGCGAAACTAGTTGCAAACTTACTTGAAAAAGCAGGTGCTGACCGTGTAATCGCTGTAGACTTGCATGCGCCGCAGATTCAAGGGTTCTTCGATATTCCTATCGATCACTTGATTGCAGAGCCGATTCTTACGGAGTACTTCCAAGGTGAAGGATTAGGAGGCGATGATTTGGTCATCGTTTCACCGGATCACGGCGGCGTAACGCGTGCACGTAAAATGGCTGACCGCATGAAAGCGCCGATTGCTATTATCGATAAGCGCCGTCCGCGTCCAAATGTAGCGGAAGTCATGAATATCGTCGGCAATGTGGAAGGTAAAACGGCGATTCTGATTGATGATATTATCGATACAGCCGGTACAATCACCATTGCTGCGAGCGCATTAATTGAAAGTGGAGCAAAAGAAGTGTATGCTTGTTGTTCACATCCTGTTTTATCCGGTCCTGCGATCGAACGCATTAATAATTCTAAAATCAAGCAACTGGTGATTACGAATTCCATTAAATTGCCGGAAGAAAAACAATCTCCAAAGATCAAACAACTGTCGATTGCACCTTTGTTATCATCTGCAATTGTCCGTGTGTTTGAGAACAAGTCTGTAAGTACATTATTTGACTGATGACAGGTTACTTGATGTCGTCTGGTATTGAACGTTTCAAGAGGTAGAAAAAACTTTTTATAGGAAAGGTGACTATACAAATGAGCACAATGCAGTCGAACTTAAGAGAAACTGACAAAAGCACAGTAAAACAATTACGAAATGACGGATGGATTCCTTCCGTAGTCTATGGCTACCAAACAGAAAGCACACCGATTGCGGTAAAAGAACGCGATCTTCTTGACACACTTCGTGAAACAGGAAGAAACGGTGTAATCAAGTTGAACGTAGACGGCAAAGATGTAAATGTCGTATTGAGTGATTATCAATCAGATGTACTAACAGGATTCCTTACACATGCTGATTTCTTGGCGATCAACATGACGGAAGAGCTTGAAGTAGATGTACACCTTAACCTGGTTGGTGAAGCACCGGGTGAAAAAGAAGGCGGAACACTTCAGCAGCCTCAGTGGGAAGTTACAGTTCGCGTAAAGCCGTCTGAAATTCCAGAGCATATTGATGTGGATATTTCAGAACTTCAGATCGGAGAAACTATCCTTGTTGGCGATATTCGCGACAAAGTGAAGTTTGAAATTGTGAATGATGATGAAACAGCATTGGTAACAATTTCTGCACCACGTTCAGAAGCTGAAATGGAAGCACTTGACGAAGCAACTGAAAGTACTGAAGCAGAGCCGGAAGTTATCGGTGAAGATAAAGAAGAAAAATAAGTTACAAAATGGGCGCACGAGTTTGAACCGTGCGCTCCTTTTCTATGTATATATATTGTTTAGAAAAGGAAGAGAAGAGCATGAAACTACTGATTGGTCTCGGGAATCCCGGGAAGAACTACGAAAAAACACGGCATAATATAGGTTTCCAAGTCATTGATGAACTGGCAAGACGCTGGCAGGCTCCGCCGTTCCAGCAAAAGTTCAACGGTCAGTATACGACGATCCATACGCCTGAGGGCAAAGTGATACTGTTGAAGCCGATGACTTATATGAACTTGTCCGGAGAATGCGTTCGTCCGCTGGCAGATTACTTTGAGGTAAATGACGAAGAATTACTTGTGTTATACGATGATCTGGATTTGCCTGCCGGAAAAATCCGTCTTCGTCAAAAGGGAAGTGCAGGCGGCCATAACGGCATGAAATCGATAATTGCCCATATGGCTACCTCTGAATTCAACCGTATCCGCATCGGTGTTGACCGTCCGTCCGGCGGCATGAAAGTTTCTGATTATGTACTGTCTCCTTTTGGCAAGGATGAGCAGCCATTAATGGAAGAAGCGATACAAAAAAGTGCAGACGCCTGTGAAGAGTGGGTACACCGCAATACGCCGTTCCTTGAAGTGATGAATAAATTTAACGGATCATAAGCATAATACTTCCACTCTTTGCCTATACTTTGGAAAAAGGAAGGTGAAGAGAATATGATCCGTTATTCTTGCAATCACTGTCACACGGAAATCGGTTCAATTCCATTCGAATCAGCAAAGGAAACGCTCAGTCAATTGGGAGATGCGGAAAAAAGCACATTTCTATCCGTCGATTCAGATGGCGGACTGCATATACGATGCATTTGCGAATACTGTGAACAATCCCTGCAGACATTCCCGGATTATTACACCTTAAAAAAATGGTTACAATAAGTAACAGATGCTTTGGCGCAGACAGCCAAAGCTTTTTGTGCATAAATCTTTCTGATTCACATCACTATATTAATCGATAGATAGAGAGGAGCAGTCGAGTGGGAGTAATAGAGCAGCTTTTTCTGGAAGAGAAAGAGATTCAGGGCCTGCTGAATGATTTAGAAGCCGGACAGGACCAACAGTTGGTCACAGGCTTATCCGGCGGATCAAAAGCAATATTCTTTAAACTGATTCAGCAGTCACTGACACGTCCGGTCCTGATTGTCTCGCCAAATATGCTCCAAGCCCAGCGTACGTATGAGGACTTGAGCAAGCTGATCGACGAGGCGCACTTACACCTCTATACAGCAGAAGAACTGGTGGCGGCAGATTTTTCATTTGCGAGTTACGAACTGCGTGCCGGCCGTATTGACACGCTTGATCATATGGCGCGTACAGGCTCCGGCATTTATATCACACCGGTTGCCGGACTGCGAAAGCTGTTGCCGTCTAAGGAACGCTGGCTGACGCATTATGTGACAGCGAAGACGGACGATGAGATTGACGTGGGAATTTGGCTCGAGAAACTGGTATCCATGGGCTATATACGAAAAGACCTGGTGAGTGCACCGGGTGAATTTGCGTTGCGCGGGGGAATACTGGATATTTATCCGCTGACGATGGAAGAACCTGTGCGGATCGAGCTTTTTGATACGACGATTGATTCGATACGGACTTTTTCTGCGGAAGATCAGCGTTCGACAGGCAAGTTAGATTCCATCACACTGCTTCCGGCGACAGAATTTATTTGGACGCCTGAAGAACTATTGAAAGTTTCGCAGCAAGTGGAGCAGGCACTCGGTGATAGTCTGAACAAAATTAAGAGCGAAGATTTGCAGCAGCAACTTCTAATAACCGTCATGCAGGATATCGGCATGATGAAAGACGGTATTGTGCCGGATACAATGAAGAAATATGCGTCCTTCTCTTCGGAGGCCAGCGCCATGCTGACAGATTATTTTCCTGCCGATGGATTGATCGTCTTTGACGAACTCGGGCGTATACAGGAATCGGTCGCAACATTGGAATCAGAAGAGCAGGAATATCAGCTGGCAATGCTGGAAGACGGAAAAATGTTGCACGACACGAAGCTTGCCTGGAAATACGGGCAGGTACTGGAGAATATTGATCAGAAACGATTATATCTGTCTTTATTTACGCGCGCGGTGCCAGGCTTTACAATCAAGAAATCTATTTCAGTTTCCTGTAAGCCTATGCAGCAGTTTCACAGTCAGATGCCATTATTGAAAAATGAAATCGAGCGGTGGAAGCAGTCCAAGTACAACGTCTTTCTTCTTGCTTCTTCGCCTGAACGAATGCAGACGATACAGGATATTTTACAGGAGTACGATATAGAAGCAGCAATAGACGGCAAACCGGGAAAAGAAGGCGTTTTGTCGATTATTGAAGGAGATCTGTCAGCGGGATTTGAGCTTCCATTCCAAAAACTGGCCGTCGTTACGGACGCGGAAATGTTTACAGGTAAACCGAAACGCAAAGCACGTCCGCCTAAGCTGACAAATGCGGAACGGATCAAAAGTTATTCCGAAATCAAACCTGGAGATTATATAGTTCACGTCCATCACGGAATCGGTAAATACTATGGCGTGGTGACGCTTGACGTTAAAGGTATTCAGAAAGATTATTTGGATATTCGGTACCGCGGTGAGGATAAGCTGTTCGTTCAAGCCGATCAGATTGATTTAATCCAAAAATATGTGGCGTCTGGGGAAAAAGAGCCGAAACTGCATAAGCTTGGCGGTACGGAATGGACGAAAACGAAACGTAAAGTAACGGCTGCCATTCAGGATATTGCCGATGACTTGATCAAACTGTATGCCAAACGGGAAGCGGAGAAAGGTTTTGCGTTCAGCGAGGACGATGATCTGCAGCGTTCGTTTGAAAATGCCTTTCCATATGAAGAAACACAAGACCAGCTGCAGTCTATTGCGGAAATTAAGAAAGATATGGAACGTGCGCGGCCAATGGATCGGCTATTATGCGGAGACGTAGGATACGGGAAAACAGAAGTCGCAATCCGGGCGGCATTCAAGGCTGTGACAAACGGCAAGCAAGTAGCGTTCCTCGTTCCGACGACTATTCTGGCACAGCAGCACTACGAGACGATGAAGGAGCGCTTCGCGGACTATCCTGTGACAGTATCTTTGCTGAACCGGTTCCGGACGAAGAAAGAGCAGGATGAGACCATTAAAGGGCTTAAAGCGGGAACTGTCGATATTGTGGTCGGTACGCACCGTCTGCTTTCAAAAGACGTCGTCTATCAGGATCTGGGGCTGCTTGTCGTGGATGAAGAGCAGCGTTTTGGCGTCACGCATAAAGAAAAGTTGAAACAGCTGAAGACCAACGTGGACGTACTGACACTGACCGCCACGCCTATTCCGCGGACATTGCATATGTCGATGGTCGGCGTACGGGATTTGTCTGTTATTGAAACGCCTCCGGCTAACCGTTTCCCTGTCCAAACGTATGTCATGGAACATAACGGAGGCTTGGTGCGTGAAGCGATCGAGCGGGAAATGGGACGCGGCGGGCAAGTCTTTTATTTATACAACCGCGTGGAAGATATGGACCGGAAAGTACAGGAGATCCGTGATCTGGTGCCAGAAGCGCGTATTGCTTCGGCGCATGGCCGGATGGGTGAAGCTGCGCTTGAAGCGGTGATCATGAGTTTCCTTGAAGGAGAATTTGACGTGCTCGTCACAACAACGATTATTGAAACAGGGATTGATATTCCGAACGTCAATACATTAATTGTTCATGACGCGGACCGAATGGGGTTATCGCAGCTCTATCAATTACGCGGACGAGTCGGGCGTTCCAATCGTGTGGCGTACAGCTACATGCTCTATCAGCGCGATAAAGTACTGACAGAAGTAGCGGAGAACCGTCTGCAGGCAATTAAAGAGTTTACGGAGCTTGGATCCGGTTTTAAAATCGCCATGCGGGATCTATCCATACGCGGTGCAGGAAACTTACTCGGTTCCCAGCAGCACGGCTTCATCGATTCTGTCGGTTTCGATTTGTATTCGCAGTTACTGCAGGAAGCGATTGAAGAAAGACAGACAGGAGTCGTGAAAGAAGACAAGGCGGATGTAGAAATTTCATTGCCGATCAATGCCTACCTTCCTGAAACGTATATTCAGGATGGCTATCAGAAAATCCAGATGTATAAGCGGGTGAAAGCAATTACCGGGGACGAGGATTATTTGGAGCTGGTTGACGAAATGATCGACCGCTTCGGAGATATGCCGTTTGAAGCCGACTTGCTGCTTCGTGTCGGACGAATGAAAGCCTGGGGACGAAAAGCAGGCGTAGTTTCCATTAAGAATGTGCAAGGCGTGGCGGAAATTCGCTTGTCAGAAGAAGGAACAGCGCGTGCTGACGGCGCAAAGCTTATGGAGCGATCATTGAAATACGGTCACGCTGTTGGACTGACGATCGATAACGGGCAAATAATAATTACAGTAAATGAAAAGAAATCCAATCAGTACACAGAGTTCGATATGGTGGAGGATATGGTGCACACGATGCAGGAGACTGCAAAGGAAGTAGAATCTTCGGATGCCTTGTAACACCTCGATTGCATAAAATGACCAATGATGATGCATACTACTCTCAGAAATACATTTCATTTCGAGAAAGTGAGGCATTATATATGAAGGCAACGGGTATTGTCCGAAGAATTGATGATCTGGGAAGAGTGGTTATACCAAAGGAAATCAGAAGGACACTTCGAATTCGTGAAGGCGATCCTTTGGAAATATTCACTGACCGTGAAGGAGAAGTCATTTTAAAGAAGTATTCACCTATTTCAGAGCTTGGCGAATTTGCCGTGGAATATGCGGAATCACTTTACGAAACCATCGGGACGCCGGCTTTGATCAGCGACCGGGATGAGATGCTGGCGGTAGCGGGCCTTTCAAAGAAAGACTATATGAACCGTCAGCTTTCACTTGTCTGTGAAGAGATTCTAAACGGCAGATCAACTGTCATTGAGAAGCACGAAAAGTCCGTGGAATGGGTACCCGGCCAGGTTGAACAGGTCAAATCCTATTGTGTTGCCCCGATTGTTACAAATGGTGATGCAATTGGTGCGGTATACTTGCTGTCAAAAGTTCACTTCGTAGGAGATGTAGAACAAAAGGCAGCAGAAACCGCAGCGAGTTTTCTGGCCAAACAGATGGAAAACTAAGCGGATTTAATGAATGTATAAAACTTTTATAAAAAAACTCACAGCGGAAGAAGCCGCTGTGAGTTTTTTTGCCGAAAAGCCGGCTTTTTGCGGCTCCGGGTAAAATATTAATCCAAACAGGCGGTGCGAATGTTTTGAATTGTTACAGTAAATGGTAAATACGGTCACTGTTACAAGTGAAACATTCCCGGTTTTACCCAAGTAGGGGTTAAATAATATTTAGTTATTTCTTTTGATAAAAGGTGAAGAATTTCACATACTACGCAAATATCTTGCTTCAAGTGCTCCTTTTTTTATACGTGAACCTTTTCACAAAAACGCTTAGTGAAGGGCTTCACAAGGCCTAAAACTAAAGTGAAAGTTTTCACATACTACGAAAAGAGGCAAATGTCAAAACTTTTTTTGAAAAATTTAAAGACGCTGCAAATCCTTTGACAAAGGTAATGTAACCGCTTACGAATTTTTAATTTTTGGAGTTGATAGAAAATTTGCCCTTGTGTTTACTTTATGTTTACGCTTATAATCACTACCAACACGAAAGAACAATTAAAAACGGATAGGGAGAGCGATATTATGAACAAGAAATACAAATCTTCTTTACACATGCATCAAATTCACAACGGAAAAATGGAAGTCGTTTCAAAAGTGCCATTGGAAAATAAAGAGGATTTGAGTTTGGCGTACTCGCCGGGTGTTGCTGAACCTTGTGTAGAAATCGCTCATGATCCGTCTCTTGCATATGAATATACAATCAAAGGAAATCTGGTGGCAGTTGTGACGGATGGAACGGCGGTTCTCGGCCTTGGAGACATCGGCCCTGAAGCTGCACTGCCAGTCATGGAAGGTAAAGCGCTGCTGCTGAAACAGTTTGCCGGGATCGATGCGTTTCCAATCTGTCTTGATACAAAGAACGTTGATGAAATTGTAAATATTGTAAAAATGATGAGCCCGACATTCGGTGCGGTAAATCTGGAAGACATCTCTGCGCCGCGTTGTTTTGAAATTGAGCAAAGGCTGCGGGAAGAATGCAATATCCCGATTTTCCATGATGACCAGCACGGCACGGCAATCGTAGTAGGTGCCGGATTACTGAATGCATTGAAAGTGGTCGGCAAAGAACGCAGTGAAGTGAAGATCGTATTGAACGGTGCCGGAGCGGCAGGCGTGGCAATTACAAAGCTGTTGCTTAACATGGGCTTCGAGAACATTATTATGTGTGATTCAAAAGGAATTATTTTTGAAGGCCGAGACTATTCGATGAACGACATCAAGCATGAAATGTCCCGTGTTACGAATCTTGAAAAGATCGAAGGTTCATTGGAAGATGCGATGAAAGGTGCAGACGTCTTCGTGGGTGTATCTGTCGCAAACTTGTTGACGAAAGAATTGATTGCCCTGATGAACACAGACCCGATCGTATTCGGACTGGCGAACCCAAATCCTGAATTGAAGCCTGAGTTAGCTGAAGAATACGGCGTGCGTATTATTGCGACGGGCCGCTCAGACTATCCTAACCAGGTCAATAACGTCTTGGCATTCCCGGGCATCTTCCGCGGTGCACTTGACGTCAGGGCAACGGAAATTAACGAAGAGATGAAGCTTGCAGCAACCTATGCTATTGCCGATTTGATCAAGGATGAAGACTTGCGTGATGATTATATCATTCCTGATCCATTCGATGACCGTATTCCGACAATCGTTGCACATGCAGTAGGGAAAGCGGCAATGCGCACAGGTGTATCCGTTGCAAAAGAACTGATTCTGCCAAACCGATAAATGAAATGCAGGCCCGTCTTACCCGGCTTATGGGGAGACGGGTTTTGCTTTTATGCAGGGATCCTGTAAAACGGATGGCACACGGCTTTCCGCCGCAGCACGTTTTATTTCCTTAACTTTTCAATAAATGAACCAGCCTTTTCCTGCACAATGGAAAGACTGGTTTTTCTGTATGCCCCGCGCACACACGCATGCAACCTCCCGCACGTATAGTAAGATAAAACCAATAGGCTTGGGGGGAACGGAATGACTTGGCTACTGATCGCGGGTTTTGCAATTTCATCCAGCATCGACAACTTTGGAGTCGGACTTTCTTACGGGGTACAGCGGGTTCGGATTCCGCCCGCATCGAATGCGCTTATAGCGGCAATTTGTTTTATCTTCAGTTTGATCGGCATCGTGTCGGGGGCATGGCTGGCTGAACTGTTACCGGGAATGCTTCCTGATCTCATAGCATTTGCAGTACTCAGTATGATCGGGATACGAATTATGGTCATTGCTTTTCGGCAGCAGAAAAGACATCAGTCTAATGTATTCAGCGAGCCTGAAAGAATGGACTTTGACGGATCTTCGCATATTAGCCTTGGAGAAGCGCTGCTGCTCGGCATCGCACTCTCCGCGAATGCACTGACGAACGGTGTAGGAGCTGGACTGCTGGCATTGTCGCCCATTGCGATCGCGCTGTCAGCGGCAATCGGCAGTTATATCACATTATCGGCGGGCGTCAGATTAGGTGCCAGATTGGCGGGTGTCCAAATCGGCAGAATGTCTGTCGGACAGTTTGGAACATTCATGAGCGGCGTGATTATTTTATTGATTGCATTCACACGCCTGTTTTGATGCAGTGAGATGGTATACTAGAAACCATCATCGAATGAAAGAGGCGCATGTATGGCGTTGACTAAGTGGAATATGAAGTCGTTTATGAAAGGTGCGTCGATTCTTACGATGGCGGCCGTCATTGTCAAAGTGTTGAGCGCAATGTACCGGGTGCCTTTTCAAAACCTGGTTGGAGATAAAGGGTTTTATATTTATCAGCAAGTATATCCGTTCATTGGAATATTTATCGTCTGGACATCGTCAGGATTTGCGGTCGCCGTGTCGAAAATGCTGGCGGAAAGCAGAAGCCCGGGGGAGTCACGTGGAATTTTACGTGTGTCGCTTGCTTATCTTCTCTTATTATCCGCAGGTGTTTTTCTGTTATTGCGGTCTGGATCTTCGGTCTTTGCGGAATGGATGGGTGACACTGCATTGGCGCCTGTTCTGCAGGCCGGGGCATATATTGTGCTTGTGCTGCCGTTTCTTGCCGTTCTGAAGGGTGTCTTCCAATCAGAAGGACAAATGATACCTGTTGCGATATCCAATGTGTCGGAACAGTTACTCCGCGTCGTGATTGTACTTGCGGGCACGTGGATTGCTGTGCGCACGGGAACGTCGCTTTATAAAATAGGGGAAATTACAATGTGGGCCGCAGTGGCCGGCGAAGCGGCGGGCGTCTTGATTCTCACATGGTTCTTCCTGCAGCGTGAACGCATGGCAGCAGCAGCCGTGAAACCGTGGAAAGTGGTCAGGGAGCTGACCAAAATCAGTATAAGTGTCAGTGCAAGCTCTTTAATATTACTGGTCTTTCAATTAGTGGACTCATTTACAATTTACAATGCGCTAGTTCAGGCCGGTACAGTAAGTGAAGCGGCTATGGAAATGAAAGGTGTCTATGACCGCGGACAGCCGCTGGCGCAAATGGGCATTTTGCTGGCATCGACTTTAGCGCTCGCATTAGTGCCCCTAATTGCACACCATGCTTCAAAAACAGACGGTCGCAGTGCATTGCCATTCATCAGTCTGACATTCCGCACGTCTATTTTATTCGGCTGGGCCGCCACAATCGGACTGATTCTTGTGCTGCCTTATGTGAATGAAATGCTGTTTCAGACTCGGACAGGTTCCGTTGCTCTGATCATCTTCTGTATACAGATTTTCTGGCTGTCGATTATCCTGCCGTTGACAGCGATCTTGCAGGGGAGCGGAAACGTGCGGGGGCCGCTTATACTTATGCTGCTCGGTATACTCATTAAACTGGCAGCCACACCGCCGATGGTCCGGCACTTCGGCATTGAAGGTGCTGCTGCGTCAGGTGCCGTTGCGTTTGCTGTTGTTGCCGTGTTGTTAATCATCTATTTCAAGCGTTACTGGAAGCTTCCGCTGGCGCCATTCCGTTTTTATGCAGTGCTGGCCGGTGCAGGCGCAGCGATGGCGGGGGTGCTGATTCCGTGGACGCTGTCAGTGGATTATTGGCTGTCAGACGCACTGTCATCACGCGCAAGCGCTGCGCTGACTGCACTTTCGGCTGTCGCAATCGGAGCAATCATATTCCTTTTCGTCGTCTTGAAATCACGTATAATGAAAGAAAAAGAGTGGTATTTGCTGCCTTTCGGTAAAAGACTGGCGACTGCTCAACTATGGCTAACTAAAAATAGAAGGTGAATCATGTGAATAAGATAACCGTCATTGGATTAGGTGCAAGTGATTTGGACCAGCTGTCACTCGGCACATACCGATTATTGAAACAGGCTGACCATCTCTTTGTCCGTACGGAAGAACATCCTGTCGTAAAGGAGTTGCGTTCTGAAGGTCTCAAAATGGACAGTTTCGATGCAATCTATGAAGCGAATGATGCATTTGAAGATGTCTATCAGCAAATTGTCGAAAAGCTGCTTGAAATGAGCATGAAACAGCCGATTACATATGCCGTGCCGGGTCATCCGCTTGTGGCGGAACGCACGGTTCAATTGCTGATTGAGAAAGAACGGGCGGGTGAAATCGAACTGCATATCGCAGGCGGAAGCAGCTTTTTGGATCCCATTTTTACCGCGTTGCGTATAGATCCGATCGAAGGCTTTCAGCTGCTTGACGGAACGGACTTGAAGCGTGATGACGTACGCATGGATCAGCATGTCTTAATTGGACAAGTTTACGATGCATTTGTCGCTTCAGATGTGAAATTATCTCTAATGGAAAAGTATCCCGACGATCACACCGTTACGATTGTAACGTCTGCAGGCTCACAGGATGAAACGTTGACAGAAGTCCCTTTGTTTGAGCTTGACCGCGTCGTGGCTTTGAATAACCTGACGACAGTCTACGTACCGCCGCTTCCTGACCGTGAACAGCGGTTGAAAGAATGGAGTTCATTCCGTGAGATTATCGCGGCCTTGCGCGCGCCGGACGGCTGTCCTTGGGATCGTGAGCAGACGCATGAATCATTGAAGCGTTATGTAATTGAAGAATCTTTCGAGCTGATACAGGCGATTGACGAAGAAGACGACGAATCAATCATTGAAGAACTTGGTGATGTGCTCCTGCAAGTGTTCCTGCACGCGCAAATCGGTGAAGACAACGGGTACTTCTCCATGGAAGACGTTCTTGAAACGGTCGGAGCGAAAATGATCCGTCGCCACCCGCATGTCTTTGCGCAAACGAAAGCAGATACGACAGACGACGTGCTGACAAACTGGCAGGCGATCAAGGAACAGGAAAAGCCGAGACCGTCCAGTTTGCTGGACGGTCAGGAACGTCTGGCATCATCCATGCTCACTGCCTACAATTATCAGAAAGCCGCCGCAAAAGTTGGATTCGACTGGCCTTCCATAGAAGGAGCTTTTGACAAGTTCCGGGAAGAGTGGAAGGAGTTCCAGGAAGAAGTGCGCAGCGGCGGGACGGAGCAGCAGCTGGACGAGCTTGGAGATGTCTTGTTCACTATCATCAACATAGCAAGATTCTTGAAAATCTCACCGGAAGAAGCGATGTGGCATACGAATAAAAAATTCAAATCCCGCTTCCAGTTCGTAGAGCAGTCCGTAAAACAGGGCAGCGGTGATTTCTCAGACTATACAGCAGAGGAACTGGAAGAATTCTGGAGACAGGCCAAACGAAAGGAAGGAACTCAATGAGACTTGACAAATTTTTGAAAGTATCCCGGCTGATCAAACGCCGAACATTGGCAAAGCAAGTAGCTGATCAGGGGAGAATCACCATCAACGATAAAGTAGCCAAAGCATCTTCGGTTGTGAAGCCGGGAGACGAGCTGTCCATCCGCTTCGGCCAAAAGATTGTGACGGCGAAAGTTAATGAATTAAAGGCCTCCACCAAAAAAGAGGACGCAGCTGGCATGTACACGATCACAGGTGAAGAGCGTCTGGAGAAAGTTGAACCTGAATTTATGGATGACGAAGAGTAAAGATATGTGAAAAGAAGGCAGCCTTACGTCAGGCTGTCTTCTTTTTTCAGATTTATGCAGATTAAGTCATAAGCGCTCATTAAATCTGTCCAGCGCTCTACGCGGCCCCTTAACCGCTCAATGGCAATGCGCAAGCGCTCTATGGAGAATCAGATCCGCTCTAAACTGTCTGCCAAGCGATCATTAGCGCTGTCCAGCCGCTCAATAGCCAGCAGTTCTTGACCGCTAAACGTGCAGCCGGCCCCCTTCAATTTAAAAACAGCTTGTCATGTTTGACCAAGCCCCTGCATAAGATATGGAGAACGCACTAGAAAAGGGGGACGCATATGCAGATTCAAACAGACAGCTCCATGTATACTATTCCATCAGGAGATCACGTAGTGACGATGCGCAATCGCAAAAGAATGGACCTCACATCTGTGAAAACGATTGACCGCTTTGACCAGGAGGAGTTTCTAGTCAGAACATCGCAAGGCGTATTGCAAATCCGCGGGGAGGAATTGCGTATTGTACATCTGGACGTGGACAAGGGCTTATTGACGCTTGAAGGCTCTGTCCAAACACTGCAATACGATGATGAAGACGCAGCAGGTTCACGCAATTTCCTTCATAAACTATTCGGATGAGTCTGTCCGTCCAGTTCTTCAGTCTGTTGGCGATGATCGGAACAGGGATTGCGGCTGGAATAGTAATGGATTTATTCGGGACAATTGTCGCGGCAAGCGATAAACGTTCATTCATTAAAAGATGGGCATTCTGGTTTGAATGCATGGTTTGGATTGGGTTAGGAATCGGGGCATTTTTAGTATTGATCATGGTGCGCGGCGGGGCATGGAGAATGTATGACCCTGTCGCCCAGATCAGTGGCTTGTTATTATATGCAGCTGTTTTTTATCATCCCGCGCGGTTCGCAGGCAGACTACTGTTACTTGTGGTGCTTAGGCCGATCTGGCTCATCATTCGTCTTGTCTTCCTGACGTGCCGGCGTATTATTTATTTGATTGTCTCGGTTTTGTCACTGATTATGTCACCGTTTATCCGAATTGCAAAGAACATAGGGAAATTCCTTCAAAATAAATGCAGAGTACTATATAATAGAGTGCAATAGCGGAATTACGTCAGAAAGGTGTGTGCGCCATGAAAGAACCACAGAAGCCCTCAACTAAGAATGTCACATCAATCGATACAGAATATGTGCGCTCTATGCAAAAAAAAGAAAATTATAAAAAAGCACAAAAAAAACGCCTTCGTAATCGTTTGGCCGTCTTTTTTGTCATCGTTTGTGTGGTGGCTGGAAGTTTATTCAACATGAATGCAGGACAGAAAGAAATCCTTGCAGCTAAACTGAAGGAAAAAGCGCAGGCAGAGGCGACGCTGGAAGATTTGAAAGCCCAGCAGGAACAATTGAATACACAGCTGATCCGCTTGGATGACGATGAATACATTGCCAAACTTGCACGGAAAGAATACTTTCTTTCTGAGTCCGATGAGATCATTTTTTCCATTCCTGATAAGAAAAAAGAGTCAGAAAAAGAGATGAGAAAAGAGTAGTCATGTTGACACTCTTTTTTTGTTGGCTATAATATAAGTAGGAGCCTGTAAAATACAGGCACTGCCAATATGGTTGATAGGCTTACGAGCCGCTTAAAACTTAAGGAGGAGCATTTTTTTTATGTCAATTGAAGTAGGCAGCAAGTTAGAGGGTAAAGTAACCGGGATCACAAATTTTGGGGCATTTGTTGAATTGCCGAACGGGTCCACAGGATTAGTCCATATTAGTGAAGTAGCTGACAATTATGTCAAAGATATAAACGATCATTTAAAAGTCGGCGATATGGTTGAAGTGAAAGTAATGAATGTGGGATCTGACGGTAAAATCGGTCTTTCCATCCGTAAGGCGAAGCCTGAGTCAGAACGTCCACAGCGTCCGCAACGTCCACAGAGACCTCGCCAAGGCAGCAAACCGAGCTTTGAACGACCAGAGAATTTCGAGCAGAAAATGGCGAAATTCATGAAGGACAGCGAAGAACGTCTAACTACCTTAAAGAGAGCGACAGAGTCCAAACGTGGCGGCCGTGGAGCCAGAAGAGGATAACTTGCTGTCTGTTTCAACTGTGAACTAAAATTAGATGACATCCTTTACGTATGTTCCGCAACATGGAGCATACGTTTTTTTGCGTAAAAGGTGCAGCGGCGGATCTGCCGCGGGCCGGTGCCGAAGCACTTCCCATGAATTTTTATTGCATGATAAAAACCTCCTGCCTAAGCAAGAGGTTTTTCGTGTTTCTATAATAGCGGCGGAGGGGGTCGAACCCACGACCTTGCGGGTATGAACCGCACGCTCTAGCCAGCTGAGCTACGCCGCCAAGACATTTGTGCGTTAAAAACGTGTATTTCAAACGCAACGTCTCTAATCATACTAGGCAATTGATAAAGTGTCAACAGGTCTTTTGCAAAAAGAAAAAACATACGGATAACGTCGAAATGTTTTGTGAATACCCCGCCACAAACAGACAAAATTTCTCGCAGATGGCATGTATAGTTTTAGGTAAGAGAACATAGGGGGTATGGGAAATGAAGATGATAGATAATATGGAGCGACCATTTGTACAGATGTTCAGAGCATCATGGCAAGAGCTGATGAACCGGAAAGTCTACTTGATGACGGCTCTTCTTTTCTTAGTGGGATCATTCTTTCTGTCTCAGGCAGTAGTATTCGATATGGCAGTGCCGTTCTTCTTGCCGATCTGGGCCTTGGCGAGTATGCGCTATCGCAAGCATATGATTTTCGTGTTCATAGGAGGAATGGCCGGCAGTGCGTTTCTCGGGATCGGACAAGCAGTCATCCATCTGGCCCAATTGCTGTTGTTCCACGCAATCATTAAGATCCCTAAGGTGAAGAGATCCATTCCGATCGCTGTGGCAGGAGCGATGATTATTCCTCAGCTGACTTGGCAGCTCATTAAATACAGTGACGGAATGATGCCGCTGGCGGTTCAGCTGTCGATTGGACTGGAAGCGCTGTTAGCTTTATTCATGACAATTTTTATGTTACTGGCCTTTCCTTCTATAGAACGTTTGCTGTACGGTCCGTGGAATCCCGAACAAATCAGTGCCATGTGTATCGTCGGAGCGCTGGCAGCAACAGGTATGGGCGGTTTTCAGATTGGCACAGTATCGGTAGCCGGGGTCTTTCTGTTTCTTGCGATATATGTAGCCGCTGTAGTGGGGGGTGTTCCGTTTGCCACGACAGTCGGGATGATTATCGCATTAATTATAGGAGTGTCCGAACTTTCATTCACCGGCATGATGGCGCTTTATGGTATGACCGGACTGCTCGCAGGCTCGCTGAAGCGGTTTGGAAAAATCGGTATTGTGACGGGCAGCTTATTTGTTTCGCTATTTTTCCTTCTATATGATGCCACGCTGCCGCTCGATACCGTTCACTTTTCAACCGTTGGCGCGGCGGCCTTGCTGTTTGTGCTGATTCCGTCACGGAAATTAAGCCAAATACGGCAAATATTCCTGCCGAAACAGGAAGGTATATCAGAGAAGCGTCAACAATGGCTAGCGGATAAGC
Organism: Sporosarcina sp. P33; assembly: GCF_002077155.1. Classification (GTDB taxonomy): domain Bacteria; phylum Bacillota; class Bacilli; order Bacillales_A; family Planococcaceae; genus Sporosarcina. The sequence continues at coordinate 1,950,051 of NZ_CP015027.1, forward strand.
TGGATGGACAGCTTGAGGAATTTCAGCAGTTCGCTCATTTTATGTCAACGCTCGTCAACGACCGCTTGTCTCCGGAAGATGAGATGACCGCAACGAGTCAAATACCGTCCATTTGCCAGTCATGTTTCCGTTACCGGAAGTGCTGGGAAAGTGAAGAGGATGGCATGGAACCGCTGATTGATGAATGGGAAACCACTTATTCCGCCACGAAAAAAGCGGCGCGGGTGCGTGTTGAGCAAAAAATGAAGTATAAATGTCTGCGTTTTAAAGGATTGCTTAATGAATTAGAGGAGCGAGGGGCTAATAAGTTATTAATGGGGCAGCTGCAGCACGGCCGTAAGATGCTGGCATTGCAGTTGCGCGATATGAGCACGCATATTGAGAAAGTAATGCGTGAAGTGAAAGAAGATCTGACAACGTACAAGCTGGCGGAAGAAGAGCTGGCGAACCGCCTGCATGCACAGGCGATAGAGTTTTTCCAAATAGATATTCTGTCGGAGGAACGCGGGGCCTGCCGGATTGTTATTTCTGTGCCCGAGAAAAAGGCGGACTTTGAAGCAGAAACGACGGTTGGCGAGTATTTATTATTGCCTATATTAGAGCAGATGTATGATGAACCGATGTATATTTCAAAATCAAGCTATCAGCCGTTTCCGTTTCCGCATGTGCAGCTGACATTCAGCTCAGCCGTCCGTTTTTCGTTGGATTACGATATTGTCACAACAGCGGGCAAAGGTTCATTCCACGGCGGGGATGCCTATGAATTATTTAAGATTCACGACGGACTGTCCGCAGTTCTGTTATCTGACGGAATGGGTTCAGACATCAATGCGTACCATGAAAGCCGTAAAGTGATCCGGCTGATGCGAGAGTGTCTGGGACAGAAAATGGATCCTGAAACAGCGATTCATACATTGCATTATATGATGGCGCTGAATGGATTGGATGATATGTATGCCACGCTTGATCTGGCATTGATCGATTTGCAGGAAGGCCGGCTGTGGTCATGGAAGGCAGGTTCGATGAGTACGTATATAAAGAGAAGCGATGAGTGCATACGGCTGGACAGTAAGACAGTGCCGTTTGGTTTCTTGCCTTCATTCTCAATAGAAGCAAAAAATGAAAAGCTGAAATCCGGTGATATCGTGGTAATGATGACCGATGGTATATTTAATGGAGATATTCCGCTTGATATCCAGGAAGACGTAATGAATCAGACGATAGAACGTTTTAAAGAGATGGATTGCCGTACGATTGCCGACCAGGTGATGATGGAAATGGAGCGCGTATTTGAATCGGTGGAAGATGACCGTACAATACTCGTGATGAAGGTCGGCCATATCGTGCCAAGTTGGTCAAAAGCCAATAAGCAACCCCGAATCATTTCTAGCTAAAGAATGATAGAATAGAGAGAGGGGGAGATGGGTCATGAAGAGTTTGCAGCAAAAGGTATTGAAGTTCATTGAAAAGCAAACGCTGATTCCTCCCGGCTCTCGTGTATTGGTTGCCTGTTCGGGCGGTGTGGATTCCATTGCACTGCTTCACTTTCTTGCAGCGCATCGGCAATTGCTGGCTATTGAAGTAGGTGCCATCCACGTAGATCATATGCTGCGCGGGGCCGAGTCAGCTGAAGATGCGTTTGTGGTGGAGCGGCTGTGCGAGGAATTCGGGCTGCCTTTTTACTCTGAACAAGTGCCGATTCCCGCTCTGCTGAAGAATCAGGGCGGCAATATGCAGCAGCTTTGCAGGCAGCAGCGTTATGCATGTTTTGAACAGACGATGTCACGGGACCAGTTCACCGTCCTTGCCACTGCGCATCACGCGGACGATCAATTGGAGACGGTGCTGATTCAGTTAAGTAAAGGACAGTCAGTAAACGGTATGCCGATACGGCGTGAATTTCATTCGGGCGAAGTGGTCCGTCCCTTCCTTCCATTGGAAAAGAGCGAGCTGTACGAGTATGCGTCACATTACAGGCTGCCATTCAGGGAAGATCCGAGCAATGAACGGGATGACTATTTACGCAATCGTCTCCGTCATCGCGTCGTGCCCGTACTGTCTGACGAAAACCCGTCCGTTGCGGTCAATACGGTCCGCCAGACGGAGCAGCGCCAGGCGGATGAAAGGTTTCTGAATGAACTTGCCGGGCAACATTGGCAATCGATAGTCACGTATACTGATGAACAGCTTCCCTCATTTCAGCGGGAGGCATTTCTTACTATTCCCCACGCTTTACAAAAGCGCGTGATTCAACTACTATTAAACTGTCTTACTGACCGGATGGCAGTGAACGCTGAACGCCGTTCTGCATTGGTGGAAGAACTGTTACAGCATATCGAGAACTCGGCCGGGAATGTTACAATTGATTTGGCATATGGCTATCGGTTTGTCAGGGAATATGATAAACTGCTAGTTACAAAAAAGGATATAGATACAGCGTCTCTTCATCCAAAAGTACTTGAAAAAGGTATTTGGCATACGTGGGGATCTATTCATTTTTACTGGCATCACGCCAATGCACATGCAACCGGACACTTTTTACCTTCAGATGAAATTAGGTATTTTCAATTACCCGATTCCGAACTGCCGCTGACCGTGCGGCTGCCGGCTGCGGGTGACAGACTTCAGCTTAAGGGCATGTCTCAGCCGAAACGTGTGAATCGGTTATTTATTGATGAAAAAGTGGGTATCATGCAAAGGAATCAACAGCCGGTCATTACAACAGCGGGTGGTACCGTATGTGCTGTGCCTGGTGTGCGGTATGGTGAAATGTTTTCATGCAGCCAACTGGAAGGCGATTCATACATATGGATTACGCGAGAAGGCGAAAGCAGATAATATGGAGGAGGACGGGCCGATGATCACGCAAGATATCGAGCAAGTTTTAATAACGGAAGAGCAGCTTCAGGAAAAAGTTCTTGAGCTGGGAGCTACACTAACAGAAGAGTACCGCGATAAGTTTCCTTTGGCGGTTGGCGTATTAAAAGGGGCACTTCCATTCATGAGTGACCTTATTAAGCGCATCGATACGTATATTGAATTAGATTTTATGGATGTTTCGAGCTATGGCAATGCAACAGTTTCTTCAGGTGAAGTCAAGATTGTAAAAGATTTGAACACCAGTATAGAAGGACGCGATGTGCTGATTATTGAAGATATTATTGACAGCGGAAAAACGTTGAATTACTTAGTGGAGCTGTTTAAATACAGAAAGGCCAACTCCATTAAAATTGTTACATTGCTTGATAAGCCGACTGGACGCAAAGTGGATTTGAAAGCAGACTATGTAGGCTTTGACGTACCGGACGCATTTGTGGTTGGTTATGGACTGGATTACGCAGAAAAGTATCGAAACCTGCCGTATATCGGTGTGTTGAAAAAAGAGATTTATTCTTTTTAACATTTTTTGACGGGCCGTTTATCAAACCGGCGAAAAGCCTTTTTCCTTAAGGCATTTTCATTGTAGAGATCTCTTGCTTTATGTTAAAATTTACAATAGTTTTCTGTTTAGTTTTGTGTTGAATGAGATGAGGAGGCTTGGGATGAATCGAATACTTCGATACTTTCTTTTATATGGATTGATTTTCCTCGCGATCATGGGGATTTTCAGTTCGCTTAACAATCCAAATCCGAAGATGAAACCGATTCGGTATGACGAATTCGTCACGGCGCTGGAACAGGGAAAAGTCGAAAATGCAACTTTTCAGCCGTTACAGCTCGTGTATGAAGTAAAAGGTGAAATGGCCGGCTACGAAAAGGGAGAAACTTTCGTAACGAACATTCCTACAAATGATATGGACAGTATTGGTGAAGTTGTTAAAACGACTAAAACTGAGATTGAAATCCTGCCGCCGAAAGAAACTAGCGCATGGGTATCGTTCTTTACAGGCCTTGTACCATTCATTATTATTATTATCCTTTTCTTCTTCTTACTGAACCAATCACAAGGCGGCGGTGGCGGCAAAGTGATGAACTTCGGGAAAAGTAAAGCGAAACTGCAATCCGATGATCGGAAGAAAGTACGTTTCAATGATGTTGCTGGTGCAGATGAAGAAAAAGCTGAGCTTGAAGAAGTCGTGGATTTCTTGAAAGATGCCAGCAAATTTGTGGAGTTAGGCGCGAGAATTCCTAAAGGGATCTTGCTCGTAGGACCGCCTGGTACAGGTAAGACATTACTTGCGCGTGCGGTCGCAGGTGAATCAGGAGTGCCGTTCTTCTCGATTTCAGGTTCTGATTTCGTGGAGATGTTCGTAGGTGTCGGTGCTTCCCGAGTGCGTGATTTATTTGAGAACGCCAAGAAGAATTCACCATGTATTATCTTTATTGATGAAATTGATGCAGTTGGACGTCAGCGTGGAGCCGGCTTAGGCGGCGGTCACGATGAGCGTGAGCAAACATTGAACCAATTGCTGGTTGAAATGGATGGGTTTGAAGGAAACGAAGGGATCATTATCGTTGCTGCAACAAACCGTCCGGATATTTTGGACCCTGCACTTCTTCGTCCGGGGCGTTTCGACCGTCAAATCACGGTTGGCCGTCCAGACGTAAAAGGAAGAGAAGCGGTGTTGAAGGTTCACGCGCGCAACAAGCCGCTTGACGATACAGTCGATATGAAAGCTCTTGCTCAACGCACTCCGGGATTCTCTGGTGCGGATCTTGAGAACTTGTTGAACGAAGCAGCTCTTGTGGCGGCAAGAAGAAATAAAGCTAAAATTGATATGTCCGATATTGATGAAGCAACGGATCGCGTAATCGCGGGACCTGCGAAAACCAATCGTGTCATTTCGCAAAAAGAACGAAACATCGTTGCATTCCACGAAGCGGGTCACGTGGTTGTGGGCTTAATGCTCGATGATGCAGAAATCGTCCATAAAGTGACTATTGTTCCCCGCGGGCAGGCCGGCGGTTATGCTGTCATGCTTCCAAAAGAGGACCGTTACTTTATGACAAAACCTGAATTGCTCGATAAAATTGCGTGTCTTTTAGGCGGACGTGTATCAGAGGAGATTGTGCTTGGTGAAGTATCAACCGGGGCACATAATGACTTCCAGCGCGCTACTGGCATTGCGCGTTCGATGGTAACAGAATACGGAATGAGCGATAAGATCGGCCCGATGCAGTTCGGACAGACGCAAGGGAATCAGGTATTCCTTGGACGTGATTTCAACTCAGACCAGAACTATTCTGAAGCAATTGCATACGAGATTGACTCTGAAATGCAGAAAATTATTAAAGAACAATATGAACGTACAAGAAAGATTTTGACTGAAAACCGAGAATTGCTTAATCTGATTGCAACGACTTTATTAGAAGTCGAAACGCTGGATGCGGAACAAATCAATCACCTGAAAAATCACGGTGTCTTACCGGATAGACCTTACGAAAACGGTAACGGCAATGACGATAAGAATGCAGCGCCATCCACTGCGGATACTGCAACTGTTGAAACGCCGGATACAAAGCCGGGTGCAACTCCGGACGTAACGGGTGCACCGAGTGATCCGTCTACAGGAGACTTGCCGCGTGAAGGTGGAGCCACTGACAAAACGCTTCCGCCGATTGATGAAGAACGCAGAGACTAAGCGAGCCTGCAGCCGACTGTACTTAACAGTCGGCTGTTTTCTATGAATGGACATCAGTGCACAACCACAGTATAATCGTGCAGAATTATGATATGATGTACGGGAAAAGTCAGAGCAAGAGAGGAAAACGACTATGTTATTAGTATTGGATACAGGGAATACCAATATCGTGCTGGGTGTATATGAAGGAGATCAACTGAAATACCACTGGCGAATGGAAACTTACCGTCACAAGACGGAAGATGAATATGCGATGCAAGTCAAAGCGATGTTCCAGCATGTGGGGATTTCATTTACAGACATTACAGGTATTATTATTTCCTCCGTGGTGCCGCCTGTCATGTTTCCGCTGGAGCAAATGTGTAAAAAGTACTTCAATCAGAAGCCGCTGGTCGTAGGGCCGGGATTGAAAACCGGATTAAACATTAAATATGAGAACCCGCGTGAAGTCGGTGCGGACCGAATTGTCAATGCAGTAGCGGCGATCCGCGAATACGGCAGTCCATTGATCATAGTGGATTTCGGAACCGCTACGACGTATTGTTATGTCAATGAACGCGGAGAATATATGGGTGGTTCTATCGCGCCGGGGATTAAGATTTCCATGGAAGCGCTGTTTGACCGTGCGTCCAAACTTCCGCGTGTGCAACTGGACCGCCCTGAATCTGTAGTGGGAAAAAACACGGTAGCTGCTATGCAGTCGGGTATCGTCTTCGGATACGTCGGACAGGTAGAAGGTATCGTTAACCGTATAAAAGAAGACTGCGAAGTGGAACCTACAGTTATCGCGACAGGCGGGATGGCAGAATTGATTGCATCGGAAACAAAAGTGATCGATGTCGTCGACAACTTCCTGACCCTGAAGGGATTACATCTGATCTATGAAAGAAATTTGTAAGGAGTGAATGAAATGACGACAGATTATTTAGTAAAAGCGTTAGCGTTTGACGGCCAAATACGTGCATATGCCGTGCGTTCTACCGAAACGGCGGGAGAAGTGCAGCGCCGTCACCAAATGTGGCCGACAGCAACTGCTGCTCTTGGGCGTACTATTTCAGCCGCGGTTATGATGGGTGCCATGCTCAAAGGTGAAGACAGCATCACGGTAAAGGTACAGGGGAATGGTCCGATTGGTCCAATCATCGTCGATGCCAATGCAAAAGGAGAGGTTCGCGGCTATGCGACAAATCCGCAAACGCACCTTCCTTTAAATGAACAAGGAAAGCTTGACGTGCGCGGTGCAGTCGGAACTGAAGGGACGCTGTCCATAGTGAAGGATCTTGGACTGAAGGATTACTTCACAGGACAGGTGCCGATTATTTCCGGGGAAATTGCAGAAGACTTTACTCAGTATTTGGCAGTATCTGAACAAGTGCCGTCCGCGGTTGCGTTGGGTGTGCTGGTTGACCCGGACAATACAGTGAAAGCTTCTGGCGGATTCATTCTGTCAGTAATGCCGGGTGCCACGGAAGAAACGATTGCGCTTTTGGAGGAAAAGCTGGCGAACATGACGCCAATTTCCACAATGGTGGATCAGGGACTGACGCCTGAAGGAATTCTCGCAGAAGTGTTAGGGCAGGACAACATAGAGTTCCTCGATAAAACGGATGTGAAGTTCGAATGCGAGTGCTCTAAAGAACGGTTTGCAGAAGCGATTAAAGGGCTTGGTCGCGAAGAAATTCAAGCCATGATTGACGAAGATCATGGAGCGGAAGCACAGTGTCACTTCTGCCTCGAGACGTATCAATATTCCGAGCAGGAGCTTCGAGAGTTTCTCTCAGAACTATAAAAAAGATACACCCGCTGCCAAAAAGCGTGTTGCGGCAGCGGGTGTATTCATCATTCCAACCAGTGCGCGGCGAAGTAAGCGCTGCCAATTCCGATTGAAAGAAATCGTTATGGCATCGTTCGGGTGTCAGATGCATATGAATCTATATTTGGCAGTCTATGAGAAGCCCGCAGCTGGCGTGCCGATAAATATAACCTTCTGAATTATTTGATTGACAAGAGAAATAGGAGGTAGTAAAATAAAGTAAATAAAACATATTAAAATACTAGGTATTAGGAGCGGATGACAAATGAGCAGAGTGGGAAATTCAGTTATTGATTTAGTGGGTAACACGCCATTAGTAAAGTTAAATCGGTTAACAGGTCCGGAAGATGCAGACGTCTATCTGAAATTAGAATTTTTCAATCCGGGTTCAAGCGTCAAAGACCGTATCGCATTGGCAATGATTGAAGCGGCGGAGAAAGACGGTCACTTGAAAGAAGGCAGCACAATCATCGAACCGACGAGCGGCAACACGGGAATCGGACTGGCGATGGTAGCAGCGGCAAAAGGCTATAAGTCGGTGCTCGTAATGCCCGACACTATGAGTCTGGAACGCCGTAATTTACTTCGCGCATACGGAGCAGAACTAGTATTGACTCCGGGTGCTGAAGGAATGAAAGGTGCGATTTCCAAAGCTGAACAGCTGGCTGAAGAAAACGGCTGGTTCCTGCCGCAGCAGTTCAATAATGAGTCCAATCCTGAAATTCACCGTTTGACCACAGGACCTGAGATCGCCGATGCGCTGGATCAGGTAGATGCATTCATTGCGGGAATTGGCACCGGCGGTACGATTACAGGAGCAGGGGAAGTCTTGAAAGAGCGTTTCCCTGGAATCCATATAATAGCTGTGGAGCCCGAAGATTCAGCTATTCTGTCAGGCGACAAGCCTGGACCGCATAAAATTCAAGGGATCGGTGCGGGTTTTGTGCCGAAAGTGCTGAACACTGAAATTTACGATGAAATTATTAAGGTTTCTAATGAAGATGCGTATACCTTTGCGCGCCGTGCAGCCCGAGAAGAAGGAATTCTTGGCGGTGTATCTTCGGGCGCGGCCATCTCAGCTGCATTGCAGACCGCGAAAAAGCTCGGTAAAGGAAAAACAGTAGTGGCGATTCTGCCGTCCAACGGTGAGCGTTACTTGAGTACGCCCCTTTATCAGTTTGACGAGGAGTAAGACTGTCTGAGCCAACCGAAAAGAGACGTTTTCTTGCACTCAGCCGCAAAAATAGCTGTAAGTGCAAGGAAGTCACTAATTTGTGCCTTATTAAGAAACTGCCGCCTGAAGTCGCGCGTGACTTCAGGCGGCAGTTTCTTTTTAACTTGGTTGCTGTGCAGTTGTAATCTTGTAGCTTTTATCAGCGGGCTGAATTCTGTATAATTAAATCGGAACACAATCGTGATACATAGGGTGGAGGAGGCTCACTGTGAAAAAGAAGTGGAGCATAGTCATTTCAGCGTTAATCGTAATCACCATGGTTACGGTCATAATTATTATTAATAAAGAAATTAAGAAAGAAACGAAAGGCATTCCCGGATATGAAAGTGCGATGATGGAAGACATGCCGAAGGATGAAGTGGAACGGCTGCCAGAAGATTGGCAGGTCTCTTCGGAAACCGAGAAGCCTGGACTGGCAAAAGGAGACATTGCACCGGACTTTGAACTGACAACGCTTGCGGGTGATACTGTCAAACTGTCCGATTATCGGGGCAAATCCGTTATGTTGAACTTCTGGGCATCGTGGTGTCCGCCGTGCCGCTCAGAAATGCCGCATATGGAAACCTACTATACAGATCATAAAGAGTCTGATGACATGGAAATACTGGCGGTCAACATGACGAAAACTGAAAAAAACAAAGAAAAGAGCGCGAAGGAATTCGTAAAAGAGTATGGGTTATCGTTTCCGATTTTATTGGATAAAGACAGTGAAGTCATGAAAACCTATCAGATTAAAGTTTATCCGACAACTTATATCATTAATAAAGAGGGAGTTATATCAGATAAATTGACGCTTCCGCTGGATGATAAAATGATTAAACAGCTCATAGAAGAAAGCAATGCAGAATGAACACTAGAGACGCAGGGGGAACCAGCATGAATAAAGTAGCCTATCAGACAGCTTCACTGACGAAAGATGAATTCTATTATGCTTATCATCAGCTTGCAACAAAGACCAAAAGGCATATTTTACTGGAAAGCGGACGCGGGGGCGAGATGTGTGTGGCAGGCCTTGATCCGCTCGTGACATTACAAGCAACAGAAGAGGGCTTGCATGTGGAGTGGCGTGACGGAACTGAAGAGCTGCTGACGGGAGAAGATCCGCTTGACCTGCTGAATCACTTTATGTCGAATTATGAGCTGGAACATCAAAAAGATCTGCCCGCGTATCAGGGCGGTCCGATCGGCATGATCAGTTATGATTACGTGCGGCGCTATGAGGAGTTGCCGGTTCTTGCGGACGAAGACCTTGTGACACCAGACGTGTTCTTTTATCTGTTTGATCAATGGGCAGTTCTGGATGTACAGAAAGAAACGGTCTATTACATGGCACTTCCCGAAAAACAATTTGCGCTGGACGGAATGGCGGATGAATGGAAGGCTGCTGCGAAGGAAGGGATGGCACACCGTCAATTTTCTCCGGGACAGGCAGCAGATGTAGAAATAACAGAAGAAGATTTGCGAGTTTCAGTGACGGGCGATCAGTTTGAGCAGATGGTGCACGATGTGCAGCAATTTATAGCGCAAGGCGATGTCGTGCAAGTGAATCTGTCTGTGCGCCAGTCGAAGCCGCTTCACGCATCTTCTTTATCGATGTATGAAGCATTGCGCTCATTCAATCCTTCTCCTTATATGGCGTATATGGCGGCACCGGATTTTGAAGTGGTCTCGGGATCGCCTGAATTACTTCTAAAGAAGCGCGGACCGGAATTGAGTACCCGTCCAATCGGCGGTACACGGAAGCGCGGTGTAACGGAAGCGGAAGATCTTGCGCTGCAGGAAGAGCTTTTGTCGAACACGAAAGAAAAGGGAGAACACAAGATGCTTGTCGACCTCGAGTGTGCGGACCTGGAGCGGATTTGTCAGCCCGGCACTGTGGAAATCGATGAATTTATGGTGGTCGAGAAGTACTCCCACGTCATGCATCTGGTTTCAAACGTTCGGGGTACGGCGGCTTTAGAAAACCTCACATCCATTGTGCATGGTGTATTCCCGGGCGGCTCAATTACGGGGGATCCGAAATTGCGGACGATGGAAATAATTGAGGAGCTGGAGCCTGCGAGAAGAGGCCTGTATACCGGTTCGATAGGCTGGATCGGCTTTAACGGCGATATGGAGCTGAACATTACAATCCGTACAGCATTTATTCAGGACGGTATCGTACATATTCAGGCGGGTGCCGGATTAGTGCCTGATTCAGATCCTGCTGCCGAGTATGAAGAGTCACTTAATAAAGCGAAGGCGTTGTGGCAGGCGAAAGAAATGGCTGAGCGGGCGGTTCGTGAAGAAAAGAGGCAGTGCCATTGATTTGCTGGATGAACGGGGTGCAGCAAGAGGCGGATTCGCTCCGCATCTCCCCTTTTGACCACGGATTTCTCTATGGACTAGGATTTTTTGAAACATTCCGCACGTATGAAGGGAAAGTTTTTCTCTATGAGTCGCATATGATTCGGCTGCGTTCGGCATTGGCTGATTACCGTATTGAGATGCCATACACTGATGAGGAAATTCTGGCGGCCGTTTATTCTCTATACCAAGACAATGGCGGTGAAGACGGTTATTACCGGCTGAACGTATCAGCGGGGGTTCATGATATCGGACTGGCACCCGCACAGTATGAACAGCCGACTGTGCTGATTTTCCAAAAACCGCTTCATTTGCCGCCGGTTCATACAGAAAAAGACGGCGTCTGGCTTAAAACGGTGCGTAATGAGCCGGAAAGTGCTGTTCGTCACAAGTCCCACCAGTATGCGAATAATGTCAAAGGGCGTCTTGAGCTGGCTTCATTGAAAGAAACGGAAGGGTTTTTCGTTACTTCTGAAGGCTATGTGGCGGAAGGAATTACATCGAATATCTTTTGGGCGGCAGAAGGGCAACTGTATACGCCTTCCTTGGAAACAGGGATTTTACCGGGCACGACACGTGCGTTTGTCATTGAGACGGCCGCGGAACTCGGACTGACTGTTACTGAAGGTTTGTATATGCCGAATGAGCTGGAATCGGCTGAAGAACTATTCATCACCAACGCGGTTCAGGAACTCGTTCCGATTCGACAGGTAGGGGAAAAGATATTTTCAGGCAAAGAGGGATCGGTGTACCGTCAGCTTCATGCGGGATACCAACAGGCCGTCAACCGAATGAAAGAGAGTGACCAGTAATGAGACTAGCAAAAGCACGTGCATCTTATCAATTAGGTAAGACGACGATTAACTTTACAGAAGAAACCGTTATAATGGGGATATTGAATGTCACACCTGATTCATTTTCCGACGGCGGAAGATACGGCGGGCAAAATCCGGCTCTTGAACACGCGCGGCAAATGCTCGCGGACGGGGCAAAAATCATTGATATCGGCGGGGAGTCCACCCGTCCGGGCTATACGCCTGTTTCGGCGGAAGAGGAGCTGGCCCGTGTGGTGCCGGTCATCGAGTTGCTGACGAAAGAACTGGGCTGTGTACTATCAATCGATACGTCTAAAGCGGCAGTGGCGGAAGCAGCAGTTAAAGCGGGAGCCAGTATTATCAATGATGTGTGGGGAGCGAAGCGGGAGCCTGCGATAGCAGAAGTGGCGGCGCGCTATGGTGTGCCGATTATCCTCATGCATAACCGCGATAACACTGACTATCAGCAGCCGTTCATGGAGGCAGTTCTGGCGGATTTGCAGGAAAGTATTGAGATTGCAAAAACAGCGGGAGTCAGCGAAGAGATGATCTGGCTGGATCCGGGCATCGGCTTTGCGAAAGATCTGGAGCAGAACATCCAGGCGATGCAGGGGTTGTCTCTCATTGCAGACCTTGGGTATCCGGTATTACTCGGAACGTCCCGTAAAGGCATGATCGGTAAAGTGCTTGATTTGCCTGTAAATGAACGAGTAGAAGGAACGGGCGCGACTGTCTGTTACGGTATTGAGCACGGCGGACATATTATGCGTGTGCACGACGTGAAGGAAATCGCACGGATGGTTAAAATGATGGACGTATTGACGAAAAAAGCGGCATACACTGGGTAAGCGCTAAAATGGAGGGATTTCATGGATTATATTCATTTGAATGATATGGAGTTTTACGGTTACCACGGCGCACTGCCTGAAGAGAATACATTGGGCCAGCGTTTCCGGCTGACAGTATCTCTGGCAACGGATCTTGCTGAAGCGGGGCAGACGGATGATTTATCGAAAACGATGAATTATGCGGAAGTGTACGAGATGTGCAAGAACATCGTTGAGGGAGACGCAGTTCATTTAATTGAGACAGTAGCGGAAACAGTGGCGGGGACAATCATGACGGACTTCGCGGAGAAAGTACATGGCGTGCGGGTCGTACTGGTGAAGCCGGATCCGCCAATTCGCGGACATTATTCATCTGTCGCCGTGGAAATCACGAGGGGGCGTTATTCGTGAATACCGCTTACCTGTCGATGGGGTCCAATATAGGCAATCGCCTGGAACATTTGCAGCAGGCAGTGCGGTTGCTGCAATCCCATCCGTCCATTCATGTGATGCGCGTCTCTTCCGTCTATGAAACCGAACCGGTCGGATTAACAGAACAGGCGAAGTTTTTAAATGTCGCAGTGAAGCTTGAGACTTCGTTGGAAGCAAAGGAATTGTTGGGTGCGTGCCAATCCATTGAAAACAAGCTCGGCAGAATGCGGAAAATCCGCTGGGGCCCCCGGACGGCGGATTTGGATATTCTGCTTTACAATACTGACCATATCCAATTGGAGGATCTCATAGTTCCTCACTTGCGCATGTCTGAGCGCGCGTTTGTACTCGTGCCTCTCGTCGAAATCGAACCGGAAGTAAGGAATCCTATAACGGGGATGCTTTACCGCGAAGAGCCTGCAATGCAGCAAGACGGGGTCAGCCTTTGGAAAAAGGTTGAAAGTATCGGGGATTTCTTACAGCAGAATTGAACAGTGAACTGGCAAACTGTCCGTAAGCAGGGCAGTTTTTCTATGGAATGGCATCTGATAACTGTTTGTCCTTTTGTTAGGCCTGGAATTTGTGTACAATAGTTGCAGACGGCTGATCCCGGGAAGAGGGGCGGTCAAAGTATGAAGGAGTGAAAGGGAATGTCCTATTTGGATGAAATGAATGATCAGCTTTTGGTGAGACGCCAGAAGATGAACGATATACGTGAAGGCGGACTGGATCCATTCGGTCAGCGTTTTGAACGCACCCATCTGACAAATGAGATCCGTGCTTCCTATGAAGAGCAGTCAAAAGAAGAGCTGGAAGAAACCGAGCATGAAGTAACAATTGCCGGCCGCATTATGACGAAACGCGGAAAAGGGAAAGCTGGATTTGCACACATTCAGGATCTTGGCGGTCAAATCCAGATTTATGTGCGTCAGGATGCCATCGGTGAAGATGCATACAAGCTATTTACGTTAGCAGATCTTGGAGACATCGTCGGTGTGCAAGGCATTATTTTCAAGACAAAAGTTGGCGAGCTTTCTATTAAAGCAACGAAGTTCACGTTCCTGACAAAGTCATTGCGTCCATTGCCGGAGAAGTTTCACGGCCTGCAAGACGTAGAACAGCGCTACCGTCAGCGTTATCTGGATTTGATTTCAACAGAAGGCAGTAAGGAAACATTTATCATGCGCAGCCGTATCATTCAATCGATGCGCCATTACCTGGATGACCAAGGCTTCCTTGAAGTGGAAACCCCTATGCTTCACTCCATTGCAGGAGGAGCAGCGGCCCGTCCGTTCGTGACACACCACAATACGCTCGATATGACACTGTATATGCGGATTGCCATTGAACTTCATCTGAAGCGCCTGATTGTCGGCGGATTGGAGAAAGTCTATGAGATCGGACGCGTCTTCCGTAATGAAGGAATGTCTACCCGTCACAACCCGGAATTCACGATGATCGAATTATATGAAGCGTATGCGGACTATAATGATATTATGGAACTGACAGAAAACCTCGTGGCACATATTGCGCAAGAAGTACTGGGCACCACTACGATCCAGTACGGTGACGATCAGATCGAATTGGCACCGCGCTGGAAACGGCTGCATATGGCAGACGCAGTTAAGGAGTATACAGGAGTGGACTTCTGGCAGCAGCTGACGAAAGAGCAGGCCCATGAACTGGCTAAAGAACATAACGTACAAGTAACTCCTTCTATGGAGGCGGGTCATGTACTCAATGAATTCTTCGAGCAGAAAGTAGAAGAACAACTTGTACAGCCTACTTTCATCTATGGACATCCGGTAGAAGTATCGCCGCTTGCGAAGAAGAATCCGGAAGATCCGCGTTACACAGATCGTTTTGAATTGTTCATCGTACGCCGTGAGCATGCAAATGCCTTTACTGAGCTGAATGACCCTATCGATCAGCGCGAACGCTTTGAAGCGCAGCTGGTTGAGAAAGAACAGGGCAATGATGAGGCGCATGAAATGGATGAGGACTTCATCGAAGCGCTCGAATATGGACTGCCGCCAACTGGCGGACTCGGCATAGGCATTGACCGTCTGGTTATGCTGTTGACGAATTCCCAGTCCATCCGTGACGTGCTGTTATTCCCGCAAATGCGCCCAAGAGACTGATATTACAGCTTCGACACCCGTGTCGAAGCTGTTTTTTTATGCGCGGCGATGAAGGTTCTTATAGAAGGAAAAAGAAAAACAAAAAGAATTGAAGAAAACAGTTGCACTTTTATAAAACAGGTGGTATATTTATAAACGTTGCTTTTGGAGTTAGCGACTTAGCGAAAAAACAAAGCGAAAAAGTTTTTAACTAAAAGAGTTGACAACTAAACAACGAAGTGTTATTATTAAAAAGTTGCCTCTTACGAGAGACCAACGAGATGAACCTTGAAAACTGAACAGCAAAACGTTAACGAAATACAGTTTATGCATCTAGCGATGACATAAACAACATGAGTATCTTAATTGATGCCAGCAAATGAAACTCGAGCTAATCGAATTTTCATTCTATCGGGTGTCGAGTCGTAGTGGAGTGCTAGGAAGTGATCGAGCGAAGAAGGGAGCGTACTAACGTACGTGACCGACTGAGCGAGTGAAACTGACGACGCAATCCGCTGCGAATCGGCGACCGGTCTTATGGAGAGTTTGATCCTGGCTCAGGACGAACGCTGGCGGCATGCCTAATACATGCAAGTCGAGCGAACTGTTGGAAGCTTGCTTCCAACAGTTAGCGGCGGACGGGTGAGTAACACGTGGGCAACCTGCCCTTCAGATGGGGATAACTCCGGGAAACCGGGGCTAATACCGAATAATCCATTTCTTCGCATGAAGAGATGTTGAAAGACGGCGTTTCGCTGTCACTGAAGGATGGGCCCGCGGCGCATTAGCTAGTTGGTGGGGTAACGGCCTACCAAGGCAACGATGCGTAGCCGACCTGAGAGGGTGATCGGCCACACTGGGACTGAGACACGGCCCAGACTCCTACGGGAGGCAGCAGTAGGGAATCTTCCACAATGGACGAAAGTCTGATGGAGCAATGCCGCGTGAGTGAAGAAGGTTTTCGGATCGTAAAGCTCTGTTGTAAGGGAAGAACAAGTACAGGAGTAACTGCCTGTACCTTGACGGTACCTTACCAGAAAGCCACGGCTAACTACGTGCCAGCAGCCGCGGTAATACGTAGGTGGCAAGCGTTGTCCGGAATTATTGGGCGTAAAGCGCGCGCAGGCGGTCCTTTAAGTCTGATGTGAAAGCCCACGGCTCAACCGTGGAGGGTCATTGGAAACTGGAGGACTTGAGTACAGAAGAGGAAAGCGGAATTCCACGTGTAGCGGTGAAATGCGTAGAGATGTGGAGGAACACCAGTGGCGAAGGCGGCTTTCTGGTCTGTAACTGACGCTGAGGCGCGAAAGCGTGGGGAGCAAACAGGATTAGATACCCTGGTAGTCCACGCCGTAAACGATGAGTGCTAAGTGTTAGGGGGTTTCCGCCCCTTAGTGCTGCAGCTAACGCATTAAGCACTCCGCCTGGGGAGTACGGCCGCAAGGCTGAAACTCAAAGGAATTGACGGGGACCCGCACAAGCGGTGGAGCATGTGGTTTAATTCGAAGCAACGCGAAGAACCTTACCAGGTCTTGACATCCCACTGACCGGCATGGAGACATGCCTTTCCCTTCGGGGACAGTGGTGACAGGTGGTGCATGGTTGTCGTCAGCTCGTGTCGTGAGATGTTGGGTTAAGTCCCGCAACGAGCGCAACCCTTAATCTTAGTTGCCATCATTCAGTTGGGCACTCTAAGGTGACTGCCGGTGACAAACCGGAGGAAGGTGGGGATGACGTCAAATCATCATGCCCCTTATGACCTGGGCTACACACGTGCTACAATGGACGATACAGAGGGCTGCAAACCCGCGAGGGGGAGCCAATCCCACAAAATCGTTCCCAGTTCGGATTGCAGGCTGCAACTCGCCTGCATGAAGCCGGAATCGCTAGTAATCGTGGATCAGCATGCCACGGTGAATACGTTCCCGGGTCTTGTACACACCGCCCGTCACACCACGAGAGTTTGTAACACCCGAAGTCGGTGGGGTAACCCTTACGGGAGCCAGCCGCCGAAGGTGGGACAGATGATTGGGGTGAAGTCGTAACAAGGTAGCCGTATCGGAAGGTGCGGCTGGATCACCTCCTTTCTAAGGATTATGTTCTCTTGTCTGAAATATGACGGAAACATTCGGAAGATGAATCTCCGATTCATCACGTTAACGTTTTGCGTTCAGTTTTGAAGGCTCATTTTTTGAGTGTTCAAAGCTTTTTTCTTGTTCATTGAAAACTGGATAAAACGACATTGAAAGTAATCAAGTAATCAACCGAATTGCATAGTCATATGCAGTTCAAGCAATCTTTTTAACCTTCTGATTCCTATCGCTAGGATGACGTTGGACCTTTTATAGGTTAAGTTAGAAAGGGCGCACGGCGGATGCCTTGGCACTAGGAGCCGATGAAGGACGGCACTAACACCGATATGCTTCGGGGAGCTGTAAGTAAGCTTTGATCCGAAGATTTCCGAATGGGGAAACCCACTGTCCGTAATGGGACAGTACGTGTATGTGAATACATAGCATACTCGTGGCACACCCGGAGAACTGAAACATCTAAGTACCCGGAGGAAGAGAAAGAAACATCGATTCCCTTAGTAGCGGCGAGCGAAACGGGAAGAGCCCAAACCAAGAAGCTTGCTTCTTGGGGTTGTAGGACACTCTATACGGAGTTACAAAGGAATGCATTAGACGAAGCGACCTGGAAAGGTCCGCCGCAGCGGGTAAAAGCCCCGTAGTCGAAAGTGCATTCCCTCCAGAGTGGATCCTGAGTACGGCGGAACACGTGAAATTCCGTCGGAATCCGGGAGGACCATCTCCCAAGGCTAAATACTCCCTAGTGACCGATAGTGAACCAGTACCGTGAGGGAAAGGTGAAAAGCACCCCGGAAGGGGAGTGAAATAGAACCTGAAACCGTGCGCTTACAAATTGTCAGAGCCCGTTAATGGGTGATGGCGTGCCTTTTGTAGAATGAACCGGCGAGTTACGATTCCATGCAAGGTTAAGCTGAGAAAGCGGAGCCGCAGCGAAAGCGAGTCTGAATAGGGCGAATGAGTATGGGGTCGTAGACCCGAAACCAGGTGATCTACCCATGTCCAGGGTGAAGGTCAGGTAACACTGACTGGAGGCCCGAACCCACGTATGTTGAAAAATGCGGGGATGAGGTGTGGGTAGCGGTGAAATTCCAATCGAACCTGGAGATAGCTGGTTCTCTCCGAAATAGCTTTAGGGCTAGCCTCAAACGAAAGAATCTCGGAGGTAGAGCACTGTTTGGACGAGGGGCCCATCCCGGGTTACCGAATTCAGACAAACTCCGAATGCCGATGATTTATGTTTGGGAGTCAGACAGTGGGTGATAAGATCCATTGTCGAGAGGGAAACAGCCCAGACCACCAGCTAAGGTCCCCAAGTATCTGTTAAGTGGAAAAGGATGTGGCGTTGCCCAGACAACCAGGATGTTGGCTTAGAAGCAGCCATCATTTAAAGAGTGCGTAATAGCTCACTGGTCGAGTGGCGCTGCGCCGAAAATGTACCGGGGCTAAACAGATCACCGAAGCTGTGGATTGACCGTATGGTCAATGGTAGGAGAGCGTTCCAAGGGCGTTGAAGCTGGACCGGAAGGACTGGTGGAGCGCTTGGAAGTGAGAATGCCGGTATGAGTAGCGAAAGAAGGGTGAGAATCCCTTCCACCGAATGCCTAAGGTTTCCTGAGGAAGGCTCGTCCGCTCAGGGTTAGTCAGGACCTAAGTCGAGGCCGATAGGCGTAGACGATGGACAACAGGTTGATATTCCTGTACCACCTCCCCGCCGTTTGAGTAATGGGGGGACGCAGTAGGATAGGGTGAGCACACAGTTGGTTGTGTGTCTAAGCAGTGAGGTGGAGAACGAGGCAAATCCCGTTCTCATATAACACTAGGCTGTGATGGCAAGGAGATTTATCTCCGGAGTCCCTGATTTCACACTGCCAAGAAAAGCCTCTAGCGAGGCGGGAGGTGCCTGTACCGCAAACCGACACAGGTAGGCGAGGAGAGAATCCTAAGGTGATCGAGAGAACTCTCGTTAAGGAACTCGGCAAAATGACCCCGTAACTTCGGGAGAAGGGGTGCTCTGGTAGGGTGAATAGCCCGAGAGAGCCGCAGTGAATAGGCCCAGGCGACTGTT
The DNA here is from genome assembly GCF_002077155.1 of Sporosarcina sp. P33. GTDB lineage: Bacteria > Bacillota > Bacilli > Bacillales_A > Planococcaceae > Sporosarcina. The sequence goes on from NZ_CP015027.1 coordinate 1,969,375, forward strand.
TAGCAAAAACACAGGTCTCTGCAAAATCGTAAGATGACGTATAGGGGCTGACGCCTGCCCGGTGCTGGAAGGTTAAGAGGAGGGGTTAGCGCAAGCGAAGCTCTGAATTGAAGCCCCAGTAAACGGCGGCCGTAACTATAACGGTCCTAAGGTAGCGAAATTCCTTGTCGGGTAAGTTCCGACCCGCACGAAAGGCGTAACGATCTGGGCACTGTCTCAACGAGAGACTCGGTGAAATTATAATATGCGTGAAGATGCGCATTACCCGCGACAGGACGGAAAGACCCCGTGGAGCTTTACTGTAGCCTGATATTGAATTCCGGTGCAGCCTGTACAGGATAGGTAGGAGCCTTGGATTCCGGAGCGCCAGCTTCGGAGGAGGCATTGGTGGGATACTACCCTGGCTGTATTGGACTTCTAACCCTTGCCCGTGATCCGGGCAGGAGACAGTGTCAGGTGGGCAGTTTGACTGGGGCGGTCGCCTCCTAAAGAGTAACGGAGGCGCTCAAAGGTTCCCTCAGAATGGTTGGACATCATTCGCAGAGTGCAAAGGCATAAGGGAGCTTGACTGCGAGACCTACAAGTCGAGCAGGGTCGAAAGACGGACTTAGTGATCCGGTGGTTCCGCATGGAAGGGCCATCGCTCAACGGATAAAAGCTACCCCGGGGATAACAGGCTTATCTCCCCCAAGAGTCCACATCGACGGGGAGGTTTGGCACCTCGATGTCGGCTCGTCGCATCCTGGGGCTGTAGTCGGTCCCAAGGGTTGGGCTGTTCGCCCATTAAAGCGGCACGCGAGCTGGGTTCAGAACGTCGTGAGACAGTTCGGTCCCTATCCGTCGCGGGCGCAGGAAATTTGAGGAGAGCTGTCCTTAGTACGAGAGGACCGGGATGGACATACCGCTGGTGTACCAGTTGTCTTGCCAAAGGCATCGCTGGGTAGCTATGTATGGACGGGATAAATGCTGAAAGCATCTAAGCATGAAGCCCCCTTCAAGATGAGATTTCCCATTACGCAAGTAAGTAAGATCCCTCAAAGATGATGAGGTGGATAGGTCTGGGGTGGAAGTACGGCGACGTATGCAGCTGACAGATACTAATCGATCGAGGACTTAACCTATTATAAAAAGAAATTACTTGAAATACCCAATGTCTTTTATTCAGTTTTGAGTGAACAAGCTTTACTCAAAAAAATATTAAAAATAATGCTTGCATTAATTTTAATAAGTGTTATAATAGTAAATGTCCTGAAAAAAGGACTCGCAGTCTGGTGGCGATGGCGAAGAGGTCACACCCGTTCCCATACCGAACACGGAAGTTAAGCTCTTCAGCGCTGATGGTAGTTGGGGGTTTCCCCCTGTGAGAGTAAGACGTCGCCAGGCAATTCTTTTCTTAAGATCTTCAATGAGAATGTCATACATAATCAAGTGATCAAGAGGAATGAAAAATAAAAAAGCAGTATTATACCCAGGAGGATTAGCTCAGCTGGGAGAGCACCTGCCTTACAAGCAGGGGGTCGGCGGTTCGAGCCCGTCATCCTCCACCATATATATTCTACACCTGCCGGTGTAGCTCAACTGGTAGAGCAACTGACTTGTAATCAGTAGGTTGAGGGTTCAAGTCCTTTCGCCGGCACCACTTAGTACGAGCCGTTAGCTCAGTTGGTAGAGCATCTGACTTTTAATCAGAGGGTCACAGGTTCGAATCCTGTACGGCTCACCATTTTTACAGTATCATATTGCGGGTGTGGTGGAACTGGCAGACACGCTAGACTTAGGATCTAGTGCCTTCGGGCGTGGGGGTTCGACTCCCTTCACCCGCACTTTTACGCGGAAGTAGTTCAGTGGTAGAATACGACCTTGCCAAGGTCGGGGTCGCGGGTTCGAATCCCGTCTTCCGCTTTTCACTCTTGCCGGGGTGGCGGAACTGGCAGACGCACAGGACTTAAAATCCTGCGGTAGGTGACTACCGTACCGGTTCGATTCCGGTTCTCGGCACCAAATTTATAATATGCGCCCGTAGCTCAATTGGATAGAGCGTCTGACTACGGATCAGAAGGTTGTGGGTTCGACTCCTGCCGGGCGCGCCATAATTTAAATAATCTCATTATATACAGTCGGGAAGTAGCTCAGCTTGGTAGAGCACTTGGTTTGGGACCAAGGGGTCGCAGGTTCGAATCCTGTCTTCCCGACCACTTAATGGGGCCTTAGCTCAGCTGGGAGAGCGCCTGCCTTGCACGCAGGAGGTCAACGGTTCGATCCCGTTAGGCTCCACCATTAATTATATTTGAACTTCATGAACCTTGAAAACTGAACAGCAAAACGTTAACGAAATACAGTTTATGCATCTAGCGATGACATAAACAAAATGAGTATCTTAATTGATGCCGGCAAATGAAACTCGAGCTAATCGAATTTTCATTCTATCGGGTGTCGAGTCGTAGTGGAGTGCTAGGAAGTGATCGAGCGAAGAAGGGAGCGTACTAACGTACGTGACCGACTGAGCGAGTGAAACTGACGACGCAATCCGCTGCGAATCGGCGGCCGGTCTTATGGAGAGTTTGATCCTGGCTCAGGACGAACGCTGGCGGCATGCCTAATACATGCAAGTCGAGCGAACTGTTGGAAGCTTGCTTCCAACAGTTAGCGGCGGACGGGTGAGTAACACGTGGGCAACCTGCCCTTCAGATGGGGATAACTCCGGGAAACCGGGGCTAATACCGAATAATCCATTTCTTCGCATGAAGAGATGTTGAAAGACGGCGTTTCGCTGTCACTGAAGGATGGGCCCGCGGCGCATTAGCTAGTTGGTGGGGTAACGGCCTACCAAGGCAACGATGCGTAGCCGACCTGAGAGGGTGATCGGCCACACTGGGACTGAGACACGGCCCAGACTCCTACGGGAGGCAGCAGTAGGGAATCTTCCACAATGGACGAAAGTCTGATGGAGCAATGCCGCGTGAGTGAAGAAGGTTTTCGGATCGTAAAGCTCTGTTGTAAGGGAAGAACAAGTACAGGAGTAACTGCCTGTACCTTGACGGTACCTTACCAGAAAGCCACGGCTAACTACGTGCCAGCAGCCGCGGTAATACGTAGGTGGCAAGCGTTGTCCGGAATTATTGGGCGTAAAGCGCGCGCAGGCGGTCCTTTAAGTCTGATGTGAAAGCCCACGGCTCAACCGTGGAGGGTCATTGGAAACTGGAGGACTTGAGTACAGAAGAGGAAAGCGGAATTCCACGTGTAGCGGTGAAATGCGTAGAGATGTGGAGGAACACCAGTGGCGAAGGCGGCTTTCTGGTCTGTAACTGACGCTGAGGCGCGAAAGCGTGGGGAGCAAACAGGATTAGATACCCTGGTAGTCCACGCCGTAAACGATGAGTGCTAAGTGTTAGGGGGTTTCCGCCCCTTAGTGCTGCAGCTAACGCATTAAGCACTCCGCCTGGGGAGTACGGCCGCAAGGCTGAAACTCAAAGGAATTGACGGGGACCCGCACAAGCGGTGGAGCATGTGGTTTAATTCGAAGCAACGCGAAGAACCTTACCAGGTCTTGACATCCCACTGACCGGCATGGAGACATGCCTTTCCCTTCGGGGACAGTGGTGACAGGTGGTGCATGGTTGTCGTCAGCTCGTGTCGTGAGATGTTGGGTTAAGTCCCGCAACGAGCGCAACCCTTAATCTTAGTTGCCATCATTCAGTTGGGCACTCTAAGGTGACTGCCGGTGACAAACCGGAGGAAGGTGGGGATGACGTCAAATCATCATGCCCCTTATGACCTGGGCTACACACGTGCTACAATGGACGATACAGAGGGCTGCAAACCCGCGAGGGGGAGCCAATCCCACAAAATCGTTCCCAGTTCGGATTGCAGGCTGCAACTCGCCTGCATGAAGCCGGAATCGCTAGTAATCGTGGATCAGCATGCCACGGTGAATACGTTCCCGGGTCTTGTACACACCGCCCGTCACACCACGAGAGTTTGTAACACCCGAAGTCGGTGGGGTAACCCTTACGGGAGCCAGCCGCCGAAGGTGGGACAGATGATTGGGGTGAAGTCGTAACAAGGTAGCCGTATCGGAAGGTGCGGCTGGATCACCTCCTTTCTAAGGATTATGTTCTCTTGTCTGAAATATGACAGAAACATTCGGAAGATGAATCTCCGATTCATCACGTTAACGTTTTGCGTTCAGTTTTGAAGGCTCATTTTTTGAGTGTTCAAAGCTTTTTTCTTGTTCATTGAAAACTGGATAAAACGACATTGAAAGTAATCAAGTAATCAACCGAATTGCATAGTCATATGCAGTTCAAGCAATCTTTTTAACCTTCTGATTCCTATCGCTAGGATGACGTTGGACCTTTTATAGGTTAAGTTAGAAAGGGCGCACGGCGGATGCCTTGGCACTAGGAGCCGATGAAGGACGGCACTAACACCGATATGCTTCGGGGAGCTGTAAGTAAGCTTTGATCCGAAGATTTCCGAATGGGGAAACCCACTGTCCGTAATGGGACAGTACGTGTATGTGAATACATAGCATACTCGTGGCACACCCGGAGAACTGAAACATCTAAGTACCCGGAGGAAGAGAAAGAAACATCGATTCCCTTAGTAGCGGCGAGCGAAACGGGAAGAGCCCAAACCAAGAAGCTTGCTTCTTGGGGTTGTAGGACACTCTATACGGAGTTACAAAGGAATGCATTAGACGAAGCGACCTGGAAAGGTCCGCCGCAGCGGGTAAAAGCCCCGTAGTCGAAAGTGCATTCCCTCCAGAGTGGATCCTGAGTACGGCGGAACACGTGAAATTCCGTCGGAATCCGGGAGGACCATCTCCCAAGGCTAAATACTCCCTAGTGACCGATAGTGAACCAGTACCGTGAGGGAAAGGTGAAAAGCACCCCGGAAGGGGAGTGAAATAGAACCTGAAACCGTGCGCTTACAAATTGTCAGAGCCCGTTAATGGGTGATGGCGTGCCTTTTGTAGAATGAACCGGCGAGTTACGATTCCATGCAAGGTTAAGCTGAGAAAGCGGAGCCGCAGCGAAAGCGAGTCTGAATAGGGCGAATGAGTATGGGGTCGTAGACCCGAAACCAGGTGATCTACCCATGTCCAGGGTGAAGGTCAGGTAACACTGACTGGAGGCCCGAACCCACGTATGTTGAAAAATGCGGGGATGAGGTGTGGGTAGCGGTGAAATTCCAATCGAACCTGGAGATAGCTGGTTCTCTCCGAAATAGCTTTAGGGCTAGCCTCAAACGAAAGAATCTCGGAGGTAGAGCACTGTTTGGACGAGGGGCCCATCCCGGGTTACCGAATTCAGACAAACTCCGAATGCCGATGATTTATGTTTGGGAGTCAGACAGTGGGTGATAAGATCCATTGTCGAGAGGGAAACAGCCCAGACCACCAGCTAAGGTCCCCAAGTATCTGTTAAGTGGAAAAGGATGTGGCGTTGCCCAGACAACCAGGATGTTGGCTTAGAAGCAGCCATCATTTAAAGAGTGCGTAATAGCTCACTGGTCGAGTGGCGCTGCGCCGAAAATGTACCGGGGCTAAACAGATCACCGAAGCTGTGGATTGACCGTATGGTCAATGGTAGGAGAGCGTTCCAAGGGCGTTGAAGCTGGACCGGAAGGACTGGTGGAGCGCTTGGAAGTGAGAATGCCGGTATGAGTAGCGAAAGAAGGGTGAGAATCCCTTCCACCGAATGCCCAAGGTTTCCTGAGGAAGGCTCGTCCGCTCAGGGTTAGTCAGGACCTAAGTTGAGGCCGATAGGCGTAGACGATGGACAACAGGTTGATATTCCTGTACCACCTCCCCGCCGTTTGAGTAATGGGGGGACGCAGTAGGATAGGGTGAGCACACAGTTGGTTGTGTGTCTAAGCAGTGAGGTGGAGAACGAGGCAAATCCCGTTCTCATATAACACTAGGCTGTGATGGCAAGGAGATTTATCTCCGGAGTCCCTGATTTCACACTGCCAAGAAAAGCCTCTAGCGAGGCGGGAGGTGCCTGTACCGCAAACCGACACAGGTAGGCGAGGAGAGAATCCTAAGGTGATCGAGAGAACTCTCGTTAAGGAACTCGGCAAAATGACCCCGTAACTTCGGGAGAAGGGGTGCTCTGGTAGGGTGAATAGCCCGAGAGAGCCGCAGTGAATAGGCCCAGGCGACTGTTTAGCAAAAACACAGGTCTCTGCAAAATCGCAAGATGACGTATAGGGGCTGACGCCTGCCCGGTGCTGGAAGGTTAAGAGGAGGGGTTAGCGCAAGCGAAGCTCTGAATTGAAGCCCCAGTAAACGGCGGCCGTAACTATAACGGTCCTAAGGTAGCGAAATTCCTTGTCGGGTAAGTTCCGACCCGCACGAAAGGCGTAACGATCTGGGCACTGTCTCAACGAGAGACTCGGTGAAATTATAATATGCGTGAAGATGCGCATTACCCGCGACAGGACGGAAAGACCCCGTGGAGCTTTACTGTAGCCTGATATTGAATTCCGGTGCAGCCTGTACAGGATAGGTAGGAGCCTTGGATTCCGGAGCGCCAGCTTCGGAGGAGGCATTGGTGGGATACTACCCTGGCTGTATTGGACTTCTAACCCTTGCCCGTGATCCGGGCAGGAGACAGTGTCAGGTGGGCAGTTTGACTGGGGCGGTCGCCTCCTAAAGAGTAACGGAGGCGCTCAAAGGTTCCCTCAGAATGGTTGGACATCATTCGCAGAGTGCAAAGGCATAAGGGAGCTTGACTGCGAGACCTACAAGTCGAGCAGGGTCGAAAGACGGACTTAGTGATCCGGTGGTTCCGCATGGAAGGGCCATCGCTCAACGGATAAAAGCTACCCCGGGGATAACAGGCTTATCTCCCCCAAGAGTCCACATCGACGGGGAGGTTTGGCACCTCGATGTCGGCTCGTCGCATCCTGGGGCTGTAGTCGGTCCCAAGGGTTGGGCTGTTCGCCCATTAAAGCGGCACGCGAGCTGGGTTCAGAACGTCGTGAGACAGTTCGGTCCCTATCCGTCGCGGGCGCAGGAAATTTGAGGAGAGCTGTCCTTAGTACGAGAGGACCGGGATGGACATACCGCTGGTGTACCAGTTGTCTTGCCAAAGGCATCGCTGGGTAGCTATGTATGGACGGGATAAATGCTGAAAGCATCTAAGCATGAAGCCCCCTTCAAGATGAGATTTCCCATTACGCAAGTAAGTAAGATCCCTCAAAGATGATGAGGTGGATAGGTCTGGGGTGGAAGTAC